>JBFWWW010000006.1:0-43534 GCA_050245975.1 Hyphomicrobiaceae bacterium | reverse complement strand
CATCGAGCTGGATGTTCTGCGACTGCAGCTTCTGCTCCTGCTCCTTGAGGCGCTCGTTTTGCTCCTCAAGCAGCTCGCTCAGCTTGGCCTGCTCGGTGATGTCTTCGTGCGTTGTTATGAGGCCGCCATCCGGCAGCGGCTCGCGCACCGAGTTGACCACGCGGCCGTCGGCGAGATGATGGACGATCGTCACCCGCTGGCCGAACCTCGCCAGGCCATCGCGAACGAACGCTTCGGCGTCGACTTCGCCGTAGATGCCCTTTGCCAGACGCGCTTCGAGGATCTGGCGCACGTGCGTGCCGGGCCGCACCTCGTCGGTACTCAATCCGTAGATCTCGGCATACCGCTTGTTGGCGACCACGACCCGCTGATGCCGGTCGAACATGCACAGGCCCTGCACCATGTTGCTGACGGCGAGATCAAGGCGGATGTTCTGCTGCACGATCTCGGCCCGCGCCTGCTCGAGCTTGCCGACCATGCGGTCAAGCGCCCGGAGCGGAATGGCCAGAAATGCCCAATAGATGCCCAACCCGGCCAGTGCCGTGACCAGAGCCACTGCCAAGACGCTGGCGATCAGCGGCTTCAGGCTCACCTGCGCCTCGACCCAGGCGTAGTGCGGTCCCCCGCCCTGGATCTGTGCGCTGCGCGACAATACGGGGCCGGAGATGATGCTGCCGGCGATCGCTACAACGCGGTTGTCGGCATCGAATATTTTCTGAACGATGGGCGACGAATGGCTGGACCCGACGGCAAGGCTGTCTATGAGGTCGACGGACGGGACCGTCCAGATACCGCCGTGCGCCTTGAAGTGACTGCTGGCGCGCGCCGCGCTCAACTCCGCACGGAAGGAGAGGATCTCCGCCTCTTTCCAATAGGCGACAATTCCATAGCCCAGCGGCACCGCAACAGCGGTCATCAGCGCGACAAAGGCGCCGATGAGGCTTATCAGCCTACGCACGGACACGGACGTCATTTCCGGACTCTCCCTCAATCCGGTGATTTCAGGCCACGAGTTCCCCGAGCCCGCCGGCACCGCTGATCTGGTGCCACCGTCTATCCAATACGTGTCCGGATTTAATTCCTGCTTAGGATTGGACGATGAGAGCCGGATGCCGGCCAACATGGCAAAGAAAGCGTAAACACGCGGCGGCGCCGGCGCCGGCCTTTACGCTTTCTTCAGCAAGGAAAGCCGGTTCACCCGGTGATCCGGCCGTTGATCCAGGACGCCGTCTGCGCGACGCCGCCGAAGCTGTAGAGATGAACACCGACGACGTTGGCGATGCTGCCCGTCACACAGTGGCTCGCCAGAGCCGCAAGCTGCTCTCCGGGATCGGTGTGCGTGAAAAGCCGGACGGCTCCCATGCCTTGGGCCTGCAGCGCCCGCAGCGATGCGCTCACCCCGCAACGCTGCGCAAACCGCAACAGCGCGGTCGGGCTGGTCGGGCCGGCCAGGCCGACATACACCGGAACGCGCGGGGCCCGGCGCGCCAGGTCGGCGCAACATTCGACGATGCGCGCCGGCGCGAACGAGAATTGCGTGACGACGTAGGAGGAAAGACCCTGAGCATCGGCAAGCGCCAGCTTGTCCTGCAACGCGGCTTCCAGGACAGGGGTCGCAATCTGAGGATGTCCTTCGGGATAGGCCGGCAAGCCGACCTCGCGCAGGCCGCAGTCGCTCAGCCCCCCGTCCCGCAGCAGAGCCGCACCGTCGGCATAGGGCCCCTGCGCCCTGGGAACATCGCCGCCGACCACCAGCACCTTGGACACCCCGGCGCTGCGGACCGCCCGCTCGAGAAACTGCCGCAGTTCGGACCGCGACCGCACCCGGCGCGCGGCCAGATGCGGCACCGGCTCGAGGCCGGCATCATGGACCGCGATGAGGGCCTTCATGGTGTCGCTGAGGTCGTGCCGGGGCAGATGATTGACGTACACCGGCGTCCCGGCCGGCAACAGATTGGCGATCAGCGCGGCATCCTCCGGGCGATGCGCGCCCATCTCGATCGATGCCGAGGCGAGCAGATCGCGCTCGCAACGCGCAACCTCGCGCGGTGAGACGGAGCCGGCCTGTTGAACCTGGACTGTCATCGTCGACCTCATCCTCGCTTGCGTGAGACGACATAGGATTCATCGAGAAACCAGAGGCTGCCGTGCTGCTGCAGCACGTCTCGCGTCGCCTCCAGGTAGCGCTTCTGGCCGAGCGCCTCGCCGAGTCGCTCGTCGTCGATCTGCGCCACATAGACGGCCGCATTCCAGGCCGCGAACAGCGTCGACGTCCCGATGCTGTCGGAAATCTCGGTCGGCAGCGTGTGCATGTCGTAACGGAAGACCGCCCGCGCGTCGGAATAGGCATTGAAATTGTAGTTGCGGGCATCGCGGCCAAGCTCGGTGCGCACGGCGCGCAGGATGTCGTGCCGGTTGGTCTTGAACGGGTCTTCGTCAGGCCAGACCTTGCGCACGATCTCGAGGCCCGGATCGGCGCCGCAGGAATGAATGCCGAGCAGGCGGCCGCCGGGCCGCAAGGCGCGCGCCAGCGGCGCAACCACCTTCTGCGCCTTGAACTCGACAGGCACCCGCAGGCGATAGGGCTGCGATGCGATGACGAGATCGTAGTCTGCGCGCGGGCGGCTCTGAGCCGGCACGATGTCGTGCAGCAGGAACCGGAAATCATCGCGATAGAGCACCAGCACCACCGGCCGCTCGTAGATGGGGTTTCCTGTCTTGGGGCTGTGGCGCGCATGCCAGTGCCGGCCCAGGAACGGCTCCAGCGCCGCGATCTGCTCGCCAAATTCGTTGGAGGTCGTGCCCGACAGCGCGACCTCCTTCCAGATCAGCGACGTCGCCGCCGACACGGACTTGGGCGCCAGCCAGGGCGCCTCGGTGTAGTACATGTTCGTGACCACCAGCACGGTGGCCGGGTGCTCGAAAAAGCGGTCCGCCATCTTGTCGAGCGACAGGCGGACATCCTCGAGGCTGATCTCCTTGCCGACGACATAGAAGGGCAATGTCGGAAAACGCCGGTGCATCTCGCGCATCGCGCGTGTCATGACCGTGCCGTCGCCCATGCCCGCGTCGAAGATGCGGATCGCCGGCGGCTCGGGGTGGATGTTGGCGAACTCCATCCCGACACGACGTGCGATGACCTCCTTTTCGCTGCAGGTGTTGACGAACAGGAGGTATTTCTGCCGGTTGTCGAAGAAGCGGAAGTTGCGCGCAGGCGCGCCCGCCCCGCTCATCGGCTTTGGTGCAACGCTGGCTTCGGCGCGGCGCGGCTGGGCGACAGTCAGCAGCGGCAGCATCTCGTGCGCCGCGACATCGGGCGCCGCGCCGCCCTGTGCCGTCATGTAGTCGCGGATGCGCTCCAGTGTCTCCGGCGTGATGCGGGCGCCGTTGCGCAGGCGCGAGACGAATTTGCCGTCATTGACGGCCCGCCGGCCGAACGTCGACTCGGCCATTCCTGTTCGCCGGCAAAAGCTCGATATGCTGTCGAGCAGCCCGCCCTGGCTCTCAGCCACCACGTCTGCGTCCGCGTCCACGTCCTGCCTCCTCGGCCGGCATTCTTTTGCGCCGTGCGTCATTGAAAACCGTAGCGACGGCGCCAATGGGAAGACAACCACAAAATCTCCGGTTGAATTGTTGGGATGTTTCCCAACCAGAATGGGACGGCCTAAAGCCCTCATGTCCGACGTGTGCGCTCTGCTACGGTCGGCCGGCGAAATAAGGCGAGGGCGGCGCAATGGACCCGTGCGGCAAGGCACTGCTGTGCGTGACGGAGGACTGGTTTGCGCTGTCGCACTTCAGGCCGGTCATCACCGTGCTGCGGGAGGTGGCGCAAGACGTCGTGGTTGTGACGCGATGCGGAGAGGCCGGCGAGGCTCTCCGTGATCAGGGCGTCCGCGTGATCGATTTCGACTACCGGCGCCGGTCCACCGCTCCGGCCGTCGAGCTCGCGACGGCGCGGCGGCTAAAAAGCCTGATCGAGGCCGAGCGGCCGGACCTCGTGCATCTCATCGCGCTGAAGCCAATCGTGCTCGGCGCCATCGCCATGCGGACCATGGCGCCGCGGCCCACGGTGATCCATCTGACCGGGCTGGGACTGCTCGGCTCGGCAACGACCGTTCGGCAGCGCATCGTCCGCGCACTCGCGCTGCGCCTTGCGCGCTCGGCGCTGCTGCGGCCGCGGTCGGCAGCCATCTGCGAGAACCCGGACGATCTTGCGGTGCTGACGGGCGGCATCGCGCGCACCGGAGCTGATATCGTCATCGGCGGCGCCGGGATCGATCCCGATCACTTCGCGCCGCTGCCGCCGCCGCAGCACGCGACGCCCGTCGCCGCTTTCGCCGGGCGGCTCATCCATTCGAAGGGTCTCACGACGCTGGCGGACGCGGCACGCCTGCTCAGGCAGCGCAACACCCCGCTGGCAATCGAGGTTTACGGCAGCATCGATGCCGACAACCGGGACGCGCTGCAGCCGGAAACGCTGCGCGCCTGGACCCGCGACGGGCCGCTCACCTGGCGCGGCGAGATTGCCGACGTGCGCGACATCTGGCGACGCGCCGACATGTTCGTCCTGCCCTCGCGCGGCGGTGAAGGGTTGCCGCGCGCCGCGCTGGAAGCGGCGGCCTGCGCCCGGCCGCTGGTTGTCACCGACGTCCCCGGCTGCCGCCATCTGGTCCGCGACGGGATCGAGGGATTGGTCGTGCCGCGCGACGACCCGGCAGCGCTCGCCGCCGCGCTCGACCGGCTCGCCCGCGACGCCGCCCTGCGCCAGGACATGGGACGGGCCGCGCGCGCTCGCGTCCTGTCCGGCTTCACCGAGGCGCACGTCACGGCATCGCTGCGGGCTTGCTATGCCGCGTTGCTCTCCCCGCCCGGCAGCGTGTGACGGCGCGCGGCGCGTTCCAGCCACGCCAGCAAGAGGGCGACGACCGCGCATGCCGCCGGCAGCGCGAGCATCGGTTGCGATATCGACCAGACGGCCAGACCGCAAAGCACGACGTTGGCGCACGCCACGCGCCCTACGACGGCGCGCATCGTCGCCCCACCCAGCACCGCGCGCTGGTAGGCATGCGCGCGATGCGCCTGCCACACCGGCGCGCCACGCACCAGGCGGCGGAGGAGCGTCAGCGTCGCATCGGCGAGAAAATAGAGCGGCAGGATGACCGCCGCCGCGGTGAGCCCGCGCCGCACCAGGTCGAGCAACAGCCAGCCGAGCAGGAAGCCGAGGGGAATCGACCCGGCATCGCCGAGAAAGACGCGGGCCGGCTGCCAGTTCCAGATCAGGAAGCCGGCTGCAGCCCCGACGATGACCAGCGCCGGCGCGGGGGCCGCGCCATCCTGCACCGCCAAGACGGCGGCAGCGCCGGCGGCGACGGCAATCGCCTCCACCGTCGCCAGGCCGTCGATGCCGTCCATGAAATTGAAGGCGTTCACGAACCAGAGCCAGGCCAACCCGACCACGGCGAGCACCGGCAGGCCCGGCGACCAGGAACCACTCCACGCCAGCCCGGCAAGCGCCGCGGCAACGGCTGCCGCATGAGCGGCCAAACGCAAGAGCACCGGTACCGGCCGCAAATCATCAAGCCAGGACAGGGCGGCCAGCCCGGCCGCGCCCATCAGAACGGTCGATATCGCCAGGGTCGGTGGCCATGTCCGCCAGACCCACAGCGCAAGCACGAGGGCGACAACGGCAACGCCGCCGCCAACGGGCACGGGCTGCCGGTGCATGCTGCGCGGCGTGACCGGCGCCAGCCAATTGCGCCGCCGGGCGAGCCGGATGTAGATCCCGGTTGCCGCCCATCCCAGGCCGAGGGCCAGCGCGACAGTGGCGGCGTCCCTCATGGCGCTCGTCCCGGCGGCGCGGCATAGACCGCAGCCAGCGTGGCGAATACCGCGATCATGGCGAACGCAGCCATGAACCATGGCTGCCACAGGCCGAAGCTGAAGGCGGCGCTCACGGCACAGGCCACAAATGTCGCCAGCATCCACGGGCGGACAGCATCGGCCATGCCGGCGATGGTGCGCAGGACCAGAACCCCAGCCAGCATGCCGATCAGAGCCCCCACGGCGCCGAGTTCGTACCAGACCTGCAGGTAGACATTGTGGGCATGCGCCTCGGTCGTCAGCAGGTGAACGGTGCCAGGCGCCGTTTCGGCCCGCAGCGCATCGATCTCTTCCTGCCGGCGCGCGGCACGGATTCCGGCGCCGAAGAAAGGCGCGGCGGAAATCTGCTGCGCCGTATGCGCCCAGATGACGACGCGCGCCTGCGCGCTGAAGGGCAGCCACGGCGCGCGCTGCAACCCGGCCCCGTAAGCCGCCAGTACGATGGGCACGACGAGCAGCGTTGCCGCCAGCCAGCCGGCGAGGACCAGGCGCGACGCAGCGCGCGGCGCGAAATGCGCGCACAGGAACACAGCCCCTGACGCCGCCAGCGCAACACCCGAGGCGAGATGCTCCGAATTGAGGATTACGGTACCGGCCGCCGCGAATGCCACGGCCGCAACGAGGCGCGGCGCCACCGGAACCACCCCACGGCGGGCCGCCAACAGGGCCGGCCAGAGCAGCAAGGTCAGCATCGCCACGGCACGATTGAGCAGGTAGGGCGCAAGAAATGTAACCGTTTGACCCTCCATTTGTACGTGCTTGGCGGCGGCCCTGAGCGCGGGCACCGCGGTCATGACGGCGCGGCGCAGCGGCTGGCCGGCCAGAACCTCGCAGGCGAGCACGGCGAGAGCCAGAGCCATGCCGGCGCAGAACCCGGTCGCCATGGCCGCCAGCCCGCGCGCACCGACGGCCCACAGAACCTGCTGGGTTCCGAGCGCGACACCGACGGCGAGCGCCAGCAGCAGCGCGGTCTCCAGTGCCGGCCCGCGCTCCGGCGACCACGCGGCCGCCAGCACGGCATAGGCCGCGAAGGCCGCGGTTGCCATCACGACCGGCATGACGACGAAGGGCGGCAGCCGACGCCCGTCCGCAGCCACCCACAGCCACGGCAGCGCGGGAAGAAGCGGCAGCAGGTAGATCTGAAGGCGGGGCGCCAGCACCATCAGCAGCACGCCGCCGCCGGTCAGCGCCATGGTAGCGGCAGAGACTGCGACCGGTCCTGAACGGCTGGGTGTCGACACCGGCATTTGTCCGCCCGCGAGGTCCGGCGATTTCGCCGGCAAGTTGCGGTCTATCGCGACCGCGACCGGCCGACAAGCGACGGCCGCGGCCCGACTTATCCCCGCCCCTCCCGGCCCCCTTACACTCCCGATATTGGCACTCCCGGTATTGGACCCGACCGATAGAAGGCTGGCATGGACGTCACCCCCAATCTCACCCTCCCCTACCTCATGGCGGCGCAGGCCCAGAAGCACGTCACCCACAACGAAGCCATCCGCATGCTCGACGCCATCGTGCAGCTCGCGGTCCTCGACCGCAGCCTGACGAGTCCGCCGGCCTCGCCCGCGGACGGCGACCGCTACATCGTTGCCGCGGGCGCCACCGGCGGCTGGTCCGGCAAGGACGGCCTCGTCGCCGCCTGGCAGGACGGCGCCTGGGCCTTTCTCACGCCGCGCGCCGGCTGGCTCGCCTGGGTGAGCGACGAGACGGCGCTGCTCGTCCACAACGGCACGGCGTGGGCCGCTGCCGGCACCGGCGGCGGCGGCGGGATCGGCGGCGCGCTCGGCTCGTCCGACAACCGCCTCGTGCGCACCGACGGTACGGGCGGCGCGACGCTGCAGCCGACCGGCATCACGGTCTCGGACGGCAACGGCATGTCCGGGCTCGCCTCGCTGCTCGTCAACGCCAACGGCGTCTCCCAGCCGCAGCTCGAAGCCTACTGCGACAACGGCACCGACCAGGCCAACATCACCGCCACGAGCTACGGGATCGACGGCGGCGGCATCATCCACGGCAACCATGCGCGCGGCACGCGCGCGAGCCCGAGCGCCACGCAGAAGGGCGACATCACCGGCGGCATCGGCAGCCGCGCCTATCACTCCGGCGGAGCCTTCCACACGTCATCGCCCGCCTCCCTGCACTGGGTGGCGGCGGAGAACCAGACCGCGTCGGCCAACGGCATGTACCTGCGCTTCCTGACCACGCCGGTCGGCAGCACGACGCGCGCCGAGCGCGTCGTCATCGCGCCCGACGGGACGCTCTGGTGCCACGACGACCACGGCACCTTCGATCCCACCAGCAGCGCGCAGACCCGGCCCGTCGGCGACACCTTCATTCTCGCCAGCGGCTACGAGCGCAACGTCGCCTTCGGCGCCTTCGCCTACCAGGGCGCCACGGCCGCCACTGTCGGCTATCGCGGCGGCATCGCCGGCGGCACACCGGCCGCGCCCAGCGCAACGCAGATCGACATGTTCCTGTGCTTCATGGGCGGGCACGGCCACGACGGCACGAACTGGACGGCCGGCACCAAGGCGCTGCTGGCCTTCAAGGCGTCGGAGAACTGGTCGGCCACCGCGCAGGGCACTTACATCTCCGTCAACACCACCAAGACCGGCACGACGACGCGCAGCGAGGTGATGCGGTGCAGCCCCGCCGCGAACCTCCTCATCGGCGGCACGGCTGATCCAGCCAGCGCCGTCGGCGCCATCGTGCTGTTCAACAAGACCGCGCCGACCGGCGGCGTCACCGACGGCGTGGTGCTGTTTGCCCAGGACGTGTCCGCGTCGAGCGAGCTGCGCGTGCGCGACGAGGCCGGCAACACCACGACGCTGAGCCCGCACAACTTCGACCTGATCCCCGGCGGCGCTTCCGAAGCCATGGCGTGGGCCTACCATTCGGAGCGCGACGGCCGCAGCATCAACGTCGACATGCTGCGCGTCGTCCGCGCGGTGGAGCGGCTGGCGGGCGAGACGCTGGTCTACGAGGGCCGCCGCAATGACTGACGGCCACGCCGCGTCCGAATTGCAGCGCACCCGCGATGTCCTGGCCGCCATCCGCGAGCAGCGCGATGCCGCGCTCCACGCGCTCGCACTGGCGCAGGCGGACCTTGCCGCGCTGCGGCGCGCCGCTGCGGCGGCCAGGCCGCATGCCGTCAACGGGGCCGAGCCCGACACGGCCTCATAGTTCGGTGAAATCCAGCTCCAGATCGGCGAGACCGCCGGCGCGCGTTTCGCCCTCGACGCGCAGTGTCAGCACGTCGTAGCGCCGGTCGAGCGGCCGCACCTCGGCATCGGCCTGCTCCGCGATGCCGAGAGAAATGAGGTAGTCGCCGGGGCACAGATGGTTGGCGAGGCGGAAGCGCAGCAGACGCGTCTCGCCCGCCGCGGCGGCATGCCAGACCGGCCCCCTGGCGAAATCGCGCGAGTTCGACGTATAGACCGCGATGCCATCCGGCGTCGTCACGGTCAGCCCGATGATCGGTCGCACCACCGCGCGCAGGATGCGGGCGCGCACGACGACGTCCAGCGGCGCGCCGGCGCGCCAGGCCGCACAGTCCATGCCGTCGGACGTCACGACGGCGTCGATGATCTGCGCCTCGCCCGATCCCCAGCGATATTCGCTCCTGTTGTAGCGCGCGCGCTCCTCGAGGCGGCCGTCGGGCAGCGGCGGCGCGCCGGCCGGCGGCGTGGAGCCCGCACCCGTGTCCGCCGCGCGCGCGCTCCCGCTCGCCCCGAACAGCAGGTCGTAGTAGCGGTTGGCGATCGCGCGCGGCTCGCCGGTGGCGAGGAGGCGGCCCGCCTCCAGAAGCATCGCGCGGTTGCAGTGGCGCACGATCTGCTCGGTGGCGTGCGTCACGAACAGGATGGTGGCCCCGCGCGACAGCAGCTCGTCGAAGCGGCGGAAGCACTTGGCCTGGAATTTCACGTCGCCCACCGCCAGCGCCTCGTCGACCACCAGGATGTCGGGATCGACGCACACCGCAACGGCGAACGCGAGGCGCATGAACATGCCGCTCGAGTAGGTCTTGACCGGCAGCTCCATGAAGGCGCCGATATCGGCGAAGTCGGCGATGGCATCGAAGCGGCGGTCGATTTCCGCGCGCGTCAGGCCGAGCACCGCGCCGTTGACGTAGACGTTCTCGCGTCCGGTGAACTCCGGACTGAAGCCGGCGCCCAGCTCGAGGATGGCGCCGACGCGCCCCCTCACCTCGACCGATCCGCGCGTCGGGGCGAGCGTGCCGCAGACGATCTGCAGCAGCGTCGACTTGCCCGATCCGTTGCGGCCGACGATGCCCACCGCCTCGCCGCGCGCCACCTCGAAACTGACGCCGCTCAGCGCGGTGAACTCCCTGAAGTAGCGCGACGGCGGCCGGCCCGCGAGCCGCTGCAGACGCGGCACGATCGACTGCTTGAGGCGGTCGGCAGGCTTGTCGAAGACGAGATAGTGCTTGTCGAGATCGCGCACGCGGATCGCCGCGCCGTCAGAGGACATCGGCAAACCCGTTGCGCGTCGCCTGGAACCAGGCATACCCCGCCCAGGCGACGAACGCAGCCGCCAGCGTGTAGACGGCAAGCGCGGCCCAGTCCGGCATGCGGCCCCAGAACAGCACGTCGCGCACCTGCTCGACGGGCAGCGTCAGCGGGTTGAGCGCCACGAAGGGCCGCACGGCCTCGGGCAGCGCCGAAAGCGGAAAGAACACCGGGCTCAGGAACAGCAGCGCCGTGGCGAGCGTGCCGACGATCTGCGTTATGTCGCGCACGTAGACGCCGAGCGCGGCAAGGGCCCAGGCGAGGCCCAGCGCGAGAAGCAGCGGCGGCAGCAGGACGAGCGGCAGGAAAAGCGCGGTCCATGCCGGCGTCACGCCGAGGGCGAACATGGCCACGAGGAGCACGGCGAACCCCATCACGGCATGAAACAGCGCCGACCCCAGCGTCACCACCGGCAGCACTTCCAGGGGAAACACCGTCTTGCGCACGAAGCTCGGATGCGCCAGCACCGCACCCGGCGCGCGCGTCATGACATCGGCGAAGATGCCGAACACGATCAGCCCTGCGAACAGCGGCAACGCGAATGCGACGACGCCGCCGGCCGCCAGATCGGCCGACCAGCGCACGCGAAAGATGCCGCCGAAGACGAAGCCATAGACCGCCAGCAGCAGCAGCGGCGTCACGAGCGCCCAGGCGATGCCGAGCAGCGAGCCGCGGTAGCGGCCGAGGATGTCGCGCCGGACGAGCTGCAGGAGAAGGTCGCGCCGCACCGCGGCGCGGTCGCCAGCCGGCGCGGTCGGCGACACGCTCCCGTTCCTGTCTGCTGCGCTCGTCACGCATCCCCCGTTGCCGGCTCCTGCACCGGCCGCTGCAACTGCGGCGGCGCACCGAGATGCCCGCGCAGACCGTCCCGCCAGCCGGCCACGACCGAACGCAGCATCGCGGACCGGTCCGTGGCCACCCACACCTGCGCGGCACTATGGACCAGCAGGCGCGGCACCGCACGCGCCTTCCAGCGCCAGCCGACAGGACCGAGCCGCAGCATCGCGAGCTGGTTGCGCAGGAACGTGTAGATGCGCACCGGCGGCTGCCGCACCAGATTGACGCCCAGCAAGGGGATCCGCATCACGCCGGCGCCGAGCCGGTGCGGCATCCGCGCCCCGGTCGCGAGCCAGCACGAATATCCCGCGTGCCAGGCGCGCAGGCACCACTCGATGTCGATGGCGTCGATGAAGAAGTCCTCGCGGAATCCGCCGACGGCGCGGAGGGCATCGAGCTCGATCAGGCACCCCGACGAGATGAGGAATTCGACCGGCCTCGCCCCGTCGTGCGGGGGCATGCCGCGGCGCTCGACCATCCGCGGCGTCTTGGCGTGGCGCTCGTCCGCCGCCTGCGGGACCGGTCCCACCGCCGCCGGCCGATGTCCCGCCGCGACAAGGTCATCCATGCAGGCCGCAAGCGCAGGCACCAGCCCCGGCCCGGGCGCGGAATCCTGGTCGAACAGGACGAGCCGCGCCGCGCCGCAGCCCGCAGCGGCATGCGCCAGCACGTTGTAGGCCGCACCCAGCCCCAGGTTGACTCCCGTGCCGATGAAAGCAAGGCGCGGGCCGTGCCGCCGGCTCAATTCGCGCTCGACGCCCGGCGTCAGGACGCTGTTGCGATAGACGAGCACCGGCGCATCGGCCGCGAGCGCATCGACGATGCGCTCGAGCTCGCGCGGCCGCGGACGGAAGGCAACGACACCCGCGACCACGCCGGCCGGTGGCTGCGCAGCCGGCATCGGCTGCCCCGCCGGTCTAGTTCGAGCTGTCCCAGTTCACGGCCCGCATGGAGATGCGGAACGCGATCAGCGTGCACAGGATCATGTCGAAGGCGATGGCCCAGCCGGACATCCAGAGGAATTTCCGCTGCACGAGGTTGAGCTCGATGTTGCCGAAGAAGAACGCGGTCATCACGGCCACGAGCGCGATCAGCGGCACCACGGAGAACGCGATGTCCCAGGCGCGGCCGGCATATTTCCCGGCCGGCTGCGTGATGGCCGTCAGCCCCTGGATGAACATGTAGGCGACGCAGATCACATCCATCCACGAGATCAGCTTGACCGCCGAGACGATCGACTGTGGATCGAGTATCGCGCCGCCGAACAGGCCGACCCAAAGGACGATCGCCGCGAAAATGAACGGCGAAACGTATTGCGCGAGCATCCATGCCGTAACGATCATAGGCCCTTCCCGTGGTGAGGAGCGACGGTGCGAGTGGTCAGAGTATAGAGCCGGACGGCCGGCGCGTCAGCGTTTCGGGCTCGCGGACTGCTGCGCCCAGGCTATCAGCCGGCGGGCATCCTCGCTGTCCCATTCCGCCGGGCCGATCAGGCGGCCGATCTCGCGGCCCTTGGGATCGACGAGCAGCGTCGTCGGCATGCCCACGGCCTGCAGGGCGGCGCCGAACCGCGCCGACGGGTCCACATAGAGGCCGAGACCCTCGACCTTCGTCTCCGACAGGAATTTCTCCGCTGCCGCGCGTCCCGCCCGGTCGACGCTGACGGCGACGACCTCGAACGTGTCGGAGCCCATCGCCTTCTGCAGCCGGTCGAGCGCCGGCATCTCCTTGCGGCACGGCGCGCACCACGTCGCCCACAGGTTGAGGAGCACGACCTTGCCGGACCAGTCGGCGATGCTTCGCTGCTTGCCCGTGCCGTCCATGAACGACGCCGCGGCCGGCAGCGGCTCGCGCTCCTTCTTGAACACGAAGGCGGCCATGTGGCCGGTGCTGAGCGGGTTGCGGCCCGGCCCGGCAGGCTCGGCAGCGCCCGGCGCCGTGGTTAATCCCGTCGCGGCCGGGGCCTCGGCGGCGCCATTGACGTTGTCAGCCCGCCCGAGGGTCAAGTATACCGCCGCAAACCCGGCGGCGAGCGCTGCGGCCGTCACGAGCAGCGGCAAGGACCGCCGCGCCGGCCGGGAAAGTCTGTCGTCGCCGCTATCGTTCATCCAACGTCCGCCTCGCAACACGGGAAGGCATGCCGTGACCGACAAATCCGCCAACAAGATGTGGGGTGGCCGCTTCAAGTTGTCACCGGCCGAGATCATGGAGGAGATAAATGCCTCCATCGCCTTCGACAAGCGCATGGCCGCCCAGGACATCCGCGGTTCATTGGCGCACGCTGCCATGCTCGCCGGCGCCGGCATCATCGCCCGCGAGGACGCGCGCAAGATCAAGTCGGGCCTGGAGAAAATCCTCGCCGAGGTGGAGGACGGATCCTTCTCCTTCCAGCGCGCGCTGGAAGACGTGCACATGAATGTCGAGAGCCGTCTCAAGGATTTGATCGGCGCGGCGGCCGGCCGTCTCCACACCGCGCGCTCGCGCAACGACCAGGTGGCGACCGACTTCCGCCTCTGGGTGCGCGACCGCATCGACAGCATCGACGCCGGGCTCGCCGGCCTGCAGCGCGCGCTCGCGGCGCAGGCGGAGACCCATTGCGCCACCGTCATGCCGGGCTTCACGCATCTGCAGCCGGCGCAGCCCGTCACCTTCGGCCACCATCTGCTCGCCTACGTCGAGATGCTGGCGCGCGACCGCGGCCGCTTTTCCGATGCGCGGGCCCGCCTCAACGAGTGTCCGCTCGGCTCGGCCGCGCTGGCCGGCACATCGTTCCCCATCGACCGCCACGCCGTCGCCGACGCGCTCGGCTTCGACCGGCCGACGGCCAATTCGCTCGACGGCGTCTCCGACCGCGACTTCGCGCTCGAAACGCTGGCGGCGGCGACCATCTCGGCCATTCACCTGTCGCGGCTCGCCGAAGAGATCGTGCTGTGGATGACGCCGCAGTTCGGCTTCATCCGCCTGTCGGACCGCTTCACGACCGGCTCCTCCATCATGCCGCAGAAGCGCAACCCCGACGCTGCCGAGCTGGTGCGCGCCAAGGTCGGGCGCATCGCCGGCGCCTTCCAGGCGCTGGCCGTCGTGATGAAGGGATTGCCGCTCACCTATTCGAAGGACATGCAGGAGGACAAGGAGGCGACGTTCGACGCGCTCGACAGCTTCGCCCTCTCCGTCGCGGCGATGGCCGGCATGGCGGGCGACCTCGAGCCCAACGCCGACGCCATGCGCAAGGCCGCCGGCCTCGGCTATTCGACCGCCACCGATCTGGCCGACTGGCTGGTGCAGGCGCTCGGCATGCCCTTCCGCGACGCCCATCACGTCACGGGACGCCTCGTCGCCGCGGCCGAAGCCCGCAGCATGCCCCTCGACAAGCTGCCGCTCGAGGTCATGCAGGAGGTGCACAAGGGCATCACGAAGGACGTCTATTCCGTGCTGTCCGTCGACAGTTCCGTGAAGAGCCGCACCTCCTATGGGGGAACGGCGCCACAGAACGTGCGGAAAATGGCCCGCGCCTGGATTAAGCGGTTGGAAAACGAGGCCGGAAAGGGCTAAAAGTCCTGGGTTGCAGCCGGGATCCCTGCGGGGCCGGCCATGGCTGTATTGAACGGGTTCCGTGATTTGGGTTCCGGTATGTCGAGCCGACCGCTGATGTGGATTGCCGCCCTCGCGCTGGCCCTGAGCCTGGCGGGCTGCGGCGTGCGCGGCTCGCTGGAGCCGCCGCCGGGTGCCAAGGCCGAGGCGGCCGCGGAAGCCGGCAAGCCGGGGGAGCCCCCGCCGCACAAAGGGTTCATCCTCGACGGCCTGCTCCGCTGACGGAGCGCGCATGCACCACTTCAGCTACCGGGCAGGCGTGCTCCATGCCGAGGGCGTGAGCCTTGCGGCCATCGCCGCGGACGTCGGCACCCCCTTCTACTGCTACTCGACCGCGACGCTGGAGCGGCACTACCGCGTCCTCGCCCAGGCCTTTCATGGCCTCGACGCTCTCATCTGCTTCGCGATCAAGGCCAACTCCAATCAGGCCGTGCTCGCCACGATGGCACGCCTCGGCGCCGGGATGGACGTGGTTTCGGAAGGCGAGCTGCGCCGCGCGCGCGCCGCGGGCGTCCCGGCCGACAGGATCATTTTCGCCGGTGTCGGCAAGACCGACGGCGAGATGGCCTACGCGCTCGCGGAAGGCATTCGCGGCTTCAACGTCGAAAGCGAGCCCGAGCTGCACGCCCTGAGCCGGGTGGCGAGCGGCATGAACCGCGTCGCGCAGGTGGCCATCCGCGTCAATCCCGACGTCGATGCCAAAACGCACGCGAAGATCTCCACCGGCAAGGCCGAGAACAAGTTCGGCGTTCCGTTCGCGGACGCGCGGCGCCTCTATGCGGAGGCGAGCCGGCTTGCGGGCATTGCCGTCTCCGGCATCCATATGCACATCGGCAGCCAGATCACGGACCTGGCGCCCTTCCGGCATGCGTTCCGGCTCATGCGCGAGCTGACGCTCGACCTGCGCAGGGACGGCATCGCGGTGCATCACCTCGATCTCGGCGGCGGCCTCGGCGTCCCCTACCGCGGCAGCAACGACGTCCCGCCGCATCCCGACGAGTACGCTGCGGTCGTGCGCGAGCAGGTCGGCGATCTCGGGCTCGGCATCGTGCTCGAGCCGGGGCGCATGATCGTTGCCAATGCCGGCGTTCTCGTTGCGCGCGTCATCCGCACCAAGCGCGGCGAAAAGACCTTCATGATCGTCGACGCGGCCATGAACGATCTCATCCGCCCGACGCTCTACGAGGCCTACCACGACATCTGGCCCGTCGAGGAAGCGCGCGCGGCCCGCCCCACGATCGTCCAGGACGTCGTAGGACCGGTCTGCGAAACCGGCGACTACCTGGCTCTCGGCCGCGCTCTGCCGCCGCTCGAGGACGGCGACCTGGTGGCGGTGATGACGGCCGGCGCCTACGGCGCGGTGATGTCGTCCACCTACAACAGCCGCCTGCTGGTGCCGGAGGTGCTGGTCTCGGGCGACCGCTACGCCGTGGTGCGGCCGCGGCCCAGCTTCGAAAGCCTGATCGCGCTCGACACGGTTCCCGACTGGCTTGCCGCGAATTGAGCCCGCGCCACATCCGGGCCGCTCTCACGCCGCAATTCGCGTGAACTTTTCTTGAACAAACGGTTGGGACACAACCCTTTGAACCGGCGCTCCTGAACAAAAGGCTATTGTTCTTGCAGCGCCCGATCGCCCGCATGCTAAAGTATGGTCATGGATCAGACACCCGCCCAGCGCGGTTTTGAACATAAGGTCCGCCTGAGCCGCTGCGCCCTGCTGTTCGAGGCCATGTGGCCGCGGTTGTGGTTCGGCATCGGGCTCGCGGTCCTGTTCATCGTCGTGTCGCTTGCGGGTCTCTGGCCCGCGCTGCCGCCGGTGGCGCACCGCGTCGTCCTCGGTCTCTTCGGCCTCGGCTTCCTCGTCTGTCTCATCTCGGTGGCGCGCGTGCGGTGGCCCTCGCGCGATGCCGCGATCCGCCGCCTCGAATTGCGTTCGGGCGTCACCCATCGGCCGGCTTCGGCTTACGAGGACACGCTCACGCTCGGCGCCGACAACGACGCCACCGCTGCCCTCTGGCGTGCCCACCGCGCCCGCCTGTCCGCCATGCTGGCGAAGCTGCGCGTCGGCCATCCGCAGCCGCGTGCGGACCGCTTCGACCCGTTCGCCCTGCGCGGCCTGCTGCTGCTCAGCGCGGTCGTGTTGCTGATCGTCGTTGGCGACAGCGCCTCCGACCGGCTGCGCGCGGCCTTCCGGCTGGGCCCGGCGGCCGGCGTCCCCGATGTGCGCCTCGACGCCTGGGTGACGCCGCCGGCCTATACCGGCCGGCCGCCGCTGATGCTCGCCGACGGCGCGCGCGGAGCCGTCAACACGGAGGCCGTCGGCCCCGACGGCGCCATCGAGGTGCCGGAGCGCAGCCTCCTCATCGTGCGCCACGGCGGCGAAGGCGCACTCGCTCTCGACATGACGCCGGTCGCCGGCGAGGCGCGCCACGTTGCGGCCTCCGCGCCTGCAAAGCCCGGCGACGTGCAGGAGATCCGGCTGGACCTGCGGGAGAGCGGCAGGATCAAGATCAGCGACGGCGGCTCGCAGGTCGCGCTGTGGTCGTTCCGGGTCATCCCCGACCTGCCGCCGCGCATCTCCCTCACCAAGGACCCCGAGAAATCGCCGCGCGGCGCCCTCAAGCTCGCCTTCAAGGTCGAGGACGACTACGGCGTCGTGTCCGCCGAGGCGCGCATCAGCCGCGCCGAGACGAAGGAAGACAGGTCCGCCACCGCCTGGGCGCGCCGCGAGGACGTCAAGAAGGGGCCGCGCCTGCCGCTCGAGCGTCCGCCGGTGCTGGCGCTGCGCCTGCCGCACGCCTATCCCAAGTCGGCCGAGGGCAAGAGCTTCAACGAGCTGGGGGACAATCCCTGGGCCGGCCTGCGCGCCCGCCTCACGCTGCAGGCCCGCGACCTCGCTGACCAGGTGGGCAAGAGCGAGCCGATCGAGATCGTTCTGCCCGAGCGCCAGTTCCAGAAGCCGCTCGCACGCGCCGTCATCGAGCAGCGCAAGCTGCTCGTCGAGGACTCCCGCAACCGCAAGCACGTGATGAACGCGCTCGATGCGCTGACGATGGAGCCCGAGGGCTTCATCGACGATCTCCAGGTCTACCTCGGCCTGCGTTCCGTCTATTGGCGCCTGCAGCGCAATCTGTCGCGCGCCACCATGAAGAGCGCGGTGGCCCAGCTCTGGAATGTCGCGCTGCGCATCGAGGATGGCGATCTGAGCGATGCCGAGCGCGCGCTGCGTCAGGCCCAGGACCGCCTGTCGAAGGCGCTCGAGGAGGGCGCGTCCGACGCCGAGATCCAGAAGCTCATGCAGGAGCTGCGTCAGGCGATGGCGCAATTCCTGGAGCAGCTCAGCCGCCAGGCGCAGAACCAGCCGCCGATGCAGATGCCGCCCGGCATGGGGCAGAACCAGTTCATGACGCAGCGCGACCTCGAGCAGATGCTGCGCAACCTGGAGAACATGGCCCGCTCCGGCAACCGCGACACCGCCCAGCAGATGCTGAGCCAGCTGCGCGATCTGCTCGACCGCCTGCAGTCGGGCCGCATGGCCGATCGCGGCCAGAGCCAGCGCTTCGGCCAGATGATGGACGAGTTCGGCAATCTCATCGGCCGCCAGCAGCAGCTGATGGACGACACCTACGCGCAGAACCGCCAGAACGGAAACGGCCGCCAGGGCCAGCAGGGACAGCGCGGCCAGCAGGGTCAGCAAGGACAGAGAGGCCAGGGGCAAGGCCAGCAGCCCGGTTCGGGCAACCAGCTCGGCGATCGTCAGGGCCAGCTGCGCGAGATGCTCGATCGTCTCCAGCAGGGCATGCAGCAGTTCGGCATGCAGTCTCCCGGCCAGTTCGGCGGCGCGGCGGAGGCCATGGAGCGCGCCGAGCGGGCCTTGCGCGACGGCAACCTCGGCGACGCCGCCGACGAGCAGGCGCGCGCGCTCGACCAGCTGCGGCAGGGCGCACGCAACATGGCCGAGCAGATGCTGCGCCAGATGCCCTCTCAGTACGGCATGAGCGGCACCACGAACGAGCTCGACCCCATGGGGCGTCCGCCCCAGTCCACCGACGGCCGCGACCCGGGCGTCGGGGTCAAGGTCCCCGACCAGATCGACATCCAGCGGGCCCGCGAGATCCTTGAGGAGCTGCGCAAGCGGCTCGGCGAGCCGACACGGCCGGCACTGGAGCTCGACTATATCGAGCGCCTTTTGAAGCGATTTTAGGCAGGCGCCTGAAAGCGCGGCGGGCCCGCGCCCCGCCAGGGGCCGCCCGGCTCCCGGGGCCTTGTTCAGCAAGAATTGAATTGCATCTTGTTCGTCGCTAAAGTCCGGCGCGATCTACGCATACCTGCCCGGCTGTCCAGCCGTAGTCCGACCCGGCAGGACGAAATTGGGATCATACCGGCAAGGTCTTTCGGGGGTTTTGGAATGGACATCCAGGACATGCTGATCTTTGCCCGTGTTGCTGCGGTGCAAAATCTTTCGGCGGTCGGAACCGAGCTGGGCCTGACGCCCGGCACCATTTCAAAGCGATTGCAGGCACTTGAGGACGAGCTCTCGGTTCGTCTTTTCGACCGGACGACGCGCAGCATCCGCATCACGGAGGAGGGCGCGGCCTTCCTGCAGCACGTCGAGCGCATCCTGGCCGAGCTCGAGGCCGCGCGCGCCTCCGTCGCCGACCGCATCGGCAAACCCAAGGGACGCCTGAGAATCGCGGCCCCCGCCGGTTTCGGCCGCCGCTACATTGCCCCGGCGATCGGCGGGTTCATGGCCGCCTATCCGGAGATCGAGGTCCAGATCGACCTGTCCGACCGCAATGTGAACCTGCAGGAAGACGGCTACGACGTCGCCATCCGCTCCGGGACCCTGTCGGACTCGACCCTGATCGCGAAACGGCTGGCCCCCGACAGGCATGTCATCGCCGCCGCCCCTAGCTATCTCGCCACCCATGAGATGCCCAAGCTTCCCACCGACCTCACCGCGCACGACTGCCTCGCGCTCGGCGACACCTGGGCCTGGACCTTCTCCAAGGGCGGCAAGGAGTGCAGCGTCCGCGTCAACAGCCGCCTCCGGTCGAACAACGCCGACTTCCTGCTGCGGTCCGCCATCGACGGCAGCGGCGTGATCCGCACGTCGGAGCTGCAGATCCTGCCCGAGCTGCGTTCGGGCGCGCTGGTCCAGCTCCTGCCGGACTATTCCATCACCAGCAACGCCGCCATCTGGGCGCTGTATCCCAGCGCCAAGCACGTCCTGCCCCGCCTGCGCGTGCTGCTCGATTATCTGGCCGACTGGTTCCGGGACGTCCGCGATCACGGCGTCGAGCCGTTCGTCGCGTCGGACAAGATGGCGCTCGCCAACGGCGCCAACCCCCGCATCGCCTTCCCGTCGACCTGATCCCGCGCCTCACGACGCCGGCGTGCGTCCGGCCAGCCGGTCGAGCATCCGCTTCACGGCCACGATCTGCGGCCCGTTGCGTGTCAGGTAATCGCGGCCCGTATACCCCCACCAGTCCCAGCAGGCCTGGGGATTGACGGTGCTCTTCTTGACCTGCGGAAAGAGAACGATGAGCCGGTTCGTATCCGCCAGGCGCGCAAAGCCCGTGGCGCGGATGAACGCGTCGGACACCGCCGCGCGGTTCTGCGCGCAGCCATGGAATGCCACGTGCACCCGGCAGCCGGGCGCGTTGCGGCAGCCCGGAGGGATGTAGGCCACGCCGACGTCGTCGAGCCCCGCGTCATCGAGGCCGCGCGTGAATTCGCGCTGGTCGAAAAGCAGGAACTCGCCTTCGGGCCGCGACGAGGCCGGGGCCACGCTGCCGTAGATATGAGTGAGGAGCGCCGCGGCCTGGTCATAGCCGCAATCGACGATGTAGGGCGCTTCCGTGCGGCCGCAGCTCGCGCCGGTACCGGCCGTGACGAACGCGTGCCCGGCGGGGATGTCGGAGACGAGCTTGATGTTGTCCTCCGGCACGCCGAGGTCCCGGTAGAGGGTTGCGGCGGAGTCGACGATGGCGCGCACCACCGTCTTGTCCTTGGTCCCCGAGAACAGGTAGATGCGGTCGGCCTTGAGCCCCTCTGCGGGATCGATGCGCCCGGCCGTCTCGAGCTGATGCACGCGTTCGGCAAGCCGCGCCGGATCGGGCCAGGACGGGATGGCGTTCAGCATGCACCCGTTCATCGCCTTGGAAAGATTGAGGAAGGCGCCGCCGGGGCCGGGAAGGGCGTCGGCGAACACGTTCTCCGCGCAGGCATAAGGTCCGCCGGCGATCAGCGCGGCGCCCGACACGATGCTCGAATACGCGATCTGGAACTGCCCGGCCATGTAGGCGCCCGACGACAGGCCGGACACCGATGCGCCGTCGAGCTTCGCCTGCAGCGACGGCAGGGTGGAATTCTCGTTGCCCTTGCACGATGCGAGCAGGCACAGGATCACGCCCGCGATCACGGTGCGGTACGACGCGGATCCAATGCAGCGGCGCATGCTGCCCAGCGTCATGGTGAACCCCCGGCCCACAGGCCCAGCCGAATGGTTGCCGCCGCATTTGGGCGGACTGACGGCAAGGCCGCCGCAGGCTAGCGGACGCGCACCGAAACCCTGTCGGTCCTGCCCTTGGCATCGATGACGGTCAGCCGGACGAACCCCTGCTCCGGCACCGCCAGCTCGACCTCGCGCCGCGGCGAGGGTGCGGCGGCGGGCTTGCCGTCGATCAGCCACGTCAGCGGCAGCGTGCCGCCCTCGGCTTTGACCGTGATGGCCCCGCCGTCCTCCGGCTCGACTTCGATTTCCGACCGGTCGGGCGGGAACGCGATCTGCACCGGCGCCTCGATGAAACCGCTCTCCGGGTGCGGGTCCTCGCCGTCACGGAAGCGCTTGAGCGGCGGCGGGAGTTCGCTGCCCGACACGCGCAGGACGCCGCTCGGCGCCGCCAGCAGCGGCACGCGGCGCGCGCCGATGCGCTGGAAGGCATCGAACAGGAGGGGCGCGGCCGAGGCGCGGCCGTTGAGGCCGGGCGTCGACGCGGCATCCGGCCGCCCGACCCACACCGCGACGGTGTATCGCCCGTCGAAGCCGACCGCCCAGGCGTCGCGCAGGCCGTAGGACGTGCCGGTCTTGTAGGCGATGCTGCCGGGCTTGAAGTTCACGGGCGGCGGCGCGTTGCGCAGGATGTCGGCGACGTACCAGGCCGCGACCGGCGACAGCAGATGCGCGCTCGCAGCCTTCGTCTCGCCTCGTGCGCGCACCTGCGCAGCGGCCGCCATCACGCCGCGCCGCCAGGTGAGCGGCGCAGGCGTTCCGCCGCGCGCCAGCGCCACATAGAGGCTGGCGAGGTCCGTGAGCTTCACGCCGATGCCGCCGAGCGCGATGGCGAGCGACGGCTCCGCGCCGTCCGGGAGCTCCGGCTGCAGGCCCACCTGCTGGAAGCGCGCCATCAGCCGTGCCGGGCCGACCGCATTGAGCACCTTCACGGCCGGGATGTTGAGGGATTGCGCCAGCGCCTCGCGTACGGTGACGGAGCCGTGCCATCCGCGGTCGAAGTTCTTCGGCGTGTAGGTGCCGAAGCGCGCCGGCCGGTCCTCGATCAGGGTCTCCGGATGCGCCATGCCGGCCTCGAAGGCGAGGCCGTAGATCACGGGCTTCAAGGTCGATCCCGGCGACCGCACGGCGCGCGTCATGTCGATGGCGCCGAAGCGCGTGTCGTCGAGGTAGTCGGCCGAGCCGACGTAGGCCAGGACCTCGCCGCTGGCGTTTTCGACCACGACCAGCGCCGCCGACAGGCGGCCGCCGAGGCTCTGGACGTGCGCGGCCGCCGCCTGCTCGAGCGACGCCTGCATGCGGCCGTCGAGCGTCAGTCTCAGGACCTGCCCGATCCGGTCCGTGCCCACCTCGGACACGGACAGGTGCGGCGCCAGCATCGGGACGGCGAACTTCCGGGTTGGGATCGGCTCGCGCCGCGCGCGGCGCGCCTCGTCCGCGCTGATCACGCCGCGGCTGACCGCGCGCGCCAGCACCTTGCTGCGGGCGATCCGCGCCGCCGCCGCGAACCGGTCGGGACGACGGCTCTCCGGCGCCTGCGGCAAGGCGACCAGCAGCGCCGCCTCGCCGATGGACAGCCGCTTCGGCTCCTTGCCGAAATAGGCGAGGGACGCCGCGCGCACGCCTTCGAGATTGCCGCCGAACGGCGCCAGCAACAGGTAGAGATGCAGGATCTCCGTCTTCGTCAGCTTCCGCTCGAGCTGCAGGGCGCGCACGATCTGGCGGAATTTTCCGGCCGCCGAACGCTCGTGCACGCCGTCGAGCAGGCGCGCGACCTGCATGGTCAGGGTCGAGCCGCCCGACACGATGCGCCCCCGCGTCACGAGCTGGAGGCCGGCGCGGGCGAGCCCGCCGGGATCGACGCCGTGGTGCGTCTTGTAGTGCCGGTCCTCGTAGGCGATCAGCATGGCGATATAGCGCGGATCGACATCCTTCACCGCCACCGGCAGGCGCCACCGCCCATCGTCGGTCGTGAACGCACGCAGCAGCCGGTCGTGCCGGTCGAGCACCACGGAGGACAGGATGCGCGCGCGTTCGAGCGGCGGCGGACCGATGGCGGACCAGGTCGACAGGACCGCCCCGACGGTGACGGCAACCGCGATCGCCGCCGCAGCACCCGCCCACCGCGCGAGACGCAACAGCCGGCCGGCCCGCCCGCGCCGCGGCGCGGGCTCACCGGTCGACACTGGCCTCTGCTCGTCCATCGTCATGCTCAACACCTGGCTCAGGGACTTGGTTCAGTTCCTGGCCGTGACCTCGAGATGGCCTGCGCCCGTGCGCGCAAACCGATCGGGCCGGTACATATCCTCGACCGTGGCCGCCGGATGCACGTAGCGGCCCGGCGTCACGGCGCGCACGACGTAGGCAACCGTCGCGCCCGACAGGTTGTCGTTGCGCTGCCGGCGCTCCGAGCCGAAGAAGTCGAACGCCGCCACGAAGCGATCGTCGCGGAACTCGGTGTGGCCCGGTTCGACGGTGGTCTTGAGCCAGGACAGCGACTTGATATCGCCGCTGTCGACCAGCCGCGGGTTCTCGATCTCGAGGCCGGCGGGGAGGCGGTCGACCAGCAGGATGCGGCCGCCCGCCTCCGGCGCATCGACCTTGAGCACGACCACGAGGCGGTCGTTCTGCGCCACCTTGCTCTCGCCGCCATTGGCGCTCTCCAGCTCCACCTTCCTGCCGTCCAGCGTGTAGTAGCTGCGCTCGATCTTGAAGCCGTGCACGATGGCAGGTTCGGGCGTCAGCGCCGAACCGATCACCGACACGGTGGCATCGACCGCCGCGTCGCCGCGATTGGTAACGACGACGGCGCCGGACTTGAGCTGCGCCGCCGTCAGCGTCTTGAGCAGCGGGCCGGTCTGCGGCGCATCGCCCACGGTCAGGCGGGTATCCTTGGCCTGATCCGCCAGCGCCCGCACGGCAAGCAGCATCCACGCCTGCTCCTGCGTCGAGGTGTAGGTCTTGGATGCGTACGCCTTGGCGATGACGTTGACGAGCCGCGGCACGTCGTTGCGCGCAACGCGCGTCTCGGCCGCCAATGTCACCAGTGCGGCGCCGTCGCGAAGGCTGGTGCCGTAGTCGCGCCGCGACAGGCCGTCGTCCGGCGATGAGACCGTCTGCAGCGCGGCATGGAACGCGCGCTCCGCCCGCGGCATGTCGCCGAGCATCGCCAGCGCCGCGCCGAGCTGAGCCTGCGACAGCGGCGTCGCGAAGCGGTCGAGCCTCGTGTCGACGTAGTAGCGCAGCTCGCCCACCGGCGCGCGGCCGTTGCGGGCCAGGACATAGAGCGCGTACGCCCTGTCCTCGCCGCCCTTCTCGAAGTCCTGCGCGTAGCTGATGAAGTTCTGCAGCCGGTCGAGCGCCAGCCCGAGCTGTCGCTGCGGCACGCTGTAGCCGGCCTCCTTCGCCCGCGACAGGAAGTCCGTCACGTAGCTCGTCAGCCACATGTCGCCGTCCGACGGCCCCCAGATGCCGAACGCGCCCGACGCGTCCTGCATCTCGAACACGCGCGCGATGGCCTTCTGCACGCGCTCCCGCGCCTTCGCGTCGTCGGCGACGCCGATCTGGCGCGCCACGTCGTTGGCATAGAGCAGCGGCAGCGCGCGGCTCACCGTCTGTTCCGCGCAGCCGTACGGGTAGCGGTCGAGCGAGGCCAGCAGGCCGGCCGGGTCCATGGCCGCCATCGGTCCGACATTGAGAATGACCTTCGAGCGGCTCGGGATCATGTCGGCGAGCAGGTCGCTCGACACCGTGATCCTGCCGCCGTTGGCCGCAAGCTCGCTGACCGTCAGGCGCTTGATGTCGCTGGCCGGCGGCTTGACGTCGAATGTCAGCGTCCGGTGCACGTCGATGCCGCCGGGCCCGGCGACACGAACGACAAGGCTCATCTGGCCGACGTCCGTCGGCTTGAGGGTGAACGCCTCACGCTTGCGCTCGCCGGCCTTGAGGGCCACGGAGCGCGCGAACGCCTGGCCCGTCATGCCGCCCGAGTAGTCCGCCGAGATGGCATAGTCGGCCGCCGGCCCCTCGACGTTGTGCACGCTGATCTCCAGCCGCGCCTCGTCGCCGAGCGTCAGGAAGCGCGGACCGGAGGCCACCAGCGCCACCGCGTCGCGCACGATGACGTCGCGCGAGGCCGAGCCGAGCTTCGTCCCGCTCCAGGCCACCGCCGAGAGCCGCACCGTGCCGTTGAAGTCCGGCATGTCGAACGTCGCGCGCGCGACGCCGTCGTCGCCGACGCGCACGATGCCCGAGAACAGCGCCACCGTCTTCTCGACCGGCGGGCTGCCGTGCATGGTCATGCCGGCCGTGCCGTCGCCGCCCGACCGCAGCGCGCCGCGCTCGGCGCGCATGCCGTCGATGAGGCGGCCGTAGAAGTCGCGGATTTCAGCCGACAGGCGCCGCTGGCCGAAGAACCAGGCTTCCGGCTTCGGCGCTTCGAAGCGCGTCAGGTTGAGAATGCCGACATCGACGGCGGCGATGGTGACGTGCGCCTCCTCGCCGGTCTTGAGGCCGCCGAGTTTCACCGGGACGACAAGCTGGCTGCCCGACTTGATCTTCTCGGGAACGTCCATCGCCACCTTGAGCGTGTTGTCGGACTGGTCGACCGCCACCCAGCGCAGGCCGATGGCGCGGTTGGGCATGCGCTTGGCCTTCTCGTCCATCGCGCGGTAGTGCAGCACAGTCGCGTAGGCGCCCGGCGCCCAGTCCTTCTCCACCTTCATCGTGACCTCGCCGCCGCCGGCGGGCAGGTCCACCTCCTTCGTCGCCAGCAGGCCGGAGCCCAGCACCGCGACGAGCGCCTTGCCGGCGACGCGCGACGTGATCTTGATGCGCGCCGTATCGCCGACGCGGTAGGCCGTCTTGTCGAGCGCAACGTCGAGGATTTCCGGGCTTTCCGCCGCTTCCTCCGCCCAATAGCCGGCGTTGAACTCGATGCTGGAGACCGCGGCGCCGTCGGGCGAGCTGACCTCGAGCCGGTAGCGGCCCCAGCCGACCTTGGCGGCGATCTCGGCCGGCTTGTCGGCCGTCGCGTCCGCCGAGCCGCTGGCGATGCGGCGCGTGTGCGTCGTCGTCTCGTAGGCCCACGAGCCGTCGCGGTTGTACCACTGCCAGCGCCGGTCGAGGCGCAACAGCTCCCACTTCAAATCTTTCGCCGCAACGGCCTTGCCGCTCGCGTCCAGCAGCACGGCATTGAAGGCCGCCGTGTCGCCGTCGCCGATCTGCATGCTCGTGAACAGCGGCTTGATGCCGATGCGCGGCTGGCGCAGATCCACCGGGATCACGATCGAGCGCTCGATGGTGCGGCCGCCGCTCTCGCGCAGGCGCACGATCACCTCCGCCTCGAGCGGCCGCGACGTCTTCACCAGCGCGGGCAGATCGACCGGCACGTCGGCGCGGCCGTCATCGCCCGTCTGCGGCAGGCCTTCGAGCGTCTTGCGCACGGGGCTGACCTGGTCGTCGGCCAGTCCGAACCTGTAGCCGGCAAAGCCCGGCACGTCCTTCGACGACAGGCGCACGACGGTCTCGCCCTCGATGGAGAGCCCGGCAGCCGGCGGGCCGTAGAGATAGCGTCCCGCGACCTTCACCTTCGCAGGGTCGCCCGGCGACACGGCAGCGGACGCGGGCTCGAGCTTCAGCTCCAGCCGCTCCGGCACGAAATCCTCGACGAGGAAGGCGACGTCGGCCAGCGCTTCGGACTTGGGATCGGTGTGCACGCGCACGTGCCACGTGCCGGTCATCGCGCCGCCGTTGAGCGCGAGCGTCGTCGTCCGGCCGCCTTGCGCCTGATCGGTCAGCGCGACGCGCGAATGCTCGACGCCGTCCGGCCGCACGAAGATCACCGTTGCGGGCAGCGTCGCCGGCAGGCCGTCGCGCTGGCGCAGCAGCGTGGTCAGATGCACCGGCTCGCCGGGGCGATACACGCCGCGATCGGTGTACGCGTAGGCATCGATGGGTCCGGGCGCCTCGCGGCCCTTCACGCCGCGGTCGGTGAGATCGAAGGCCGCAGCCGACAGATCGAGGAAGGCGTAGTCGGGCTGCCCCGTCGTCTGCCCCGTCTCGGCGACGAGGATCGCAGGCGCCTGTCCACCCTCGCCGCGTTTCAATGCGGCGTCGAACCGCGCATAGCCGCGCTCGTCCGTCGTCGCCGTGCCGAGCACCTCGTTGTTCTTCGCCACCAGGCGCACGGAGGCGCGCGCGACCGGCTGCGCCGTCGCCAGCGAGCGCACGAAGGCGTGCACGCCGTCGGCCGCGCTGAACGCCGTCAGGCCGAGATCGGAAACGATGAACCACTGCGTCGCCGCCTGGCCGCCGTTGTCCTTTTTCGGCAACGCATAGGCCGACAGCACGTAGACGCCGGGCTGCAGCGTCGGGATCGCCTCCGACACCGGGAACGCGGTCGTCACGTCTTCATTGAGCCGCACCTGGGTCGCAAGCTCGCCGCTGTAGACGCGCGCGCCCGTGCGTTCCTTGATCGCCTCGGTCTCGTAGGACGAGATCGCCTTCTGGAAATCGCCGCTCTGCAGCACCTGCGCCAGCCCGCGGTCGCCGATGCGATAGACCTCGACGCCGACGCGCTCGGTGTTCACGGTGACGAGCGGAATGCCCTGCTGGCCCTTGTTCGGCAGCACGTAGTTGCGGCCCGTGGCGCGCACGGATGGGGTGCGGTCGCGCACGTAGACGGCGAGGTCGGCCGTCTTGCTCAGCGACTCGGAGGCAATCGCCGACGGCAGGCCGGCGCGCACCTGCACCTCGTAGCGCTTGCCGTGCGCGAAGCCGTCGAGACAGATCTGCTGCGTTTCGGCCGACACGCCGACCGGATCCTTGCCGTCGACGGTGAAGAATTTCGCCCAGTCGGTCTGCCCCGTCGCCAGCCGTTCGGAAAACTGGATGCACAGGCGCGGCTGGGCCGCGTCGGCATCGACCTTGTATTCGAGGATGCGGAAGCCGTGCTCGGCGCGCAGCAGGTCATAGGCCTGCCGGGTCTCGGGCTGGTCGACGAGCGTGAGGCTGGCACTCAGCGCGTCGATGGCCGGGCGCCAGTACGAGCGGCGCTTCAGGGCATCCGACAATACGACGAGGGCCTGCGCCTTCAGCGGCTTGCCTTGCGCGCGCTGGTAGGCGAGCCAGGCCGCGCCGGAGGCATTCACCGGCAGGTCGTAGCGCTCGCTGCTCCGGTTGGCGTCGGGCGTGATCGCCAGCAGCGCGCGGGCAAGCCCGAGCCAGGCGGTCGCGTCCTTGGGATCGGCGGCGGCGGCCTGTGCGTAGGCCCGCGAGGCCGCGCGCGGATCGTTCGCCCGGCTCAGCGCCTGCAAGCCCTGGGCCTTGAAGTCCTGGCCACCCTTCTGCGGCTTGTAGGTCGCGCCGATGAACGTTTCGTAGCGTTCGGCGTCCTTGGCCACGCCGGCATTGACGAACGGCTTTTCCTGCGCGGCGGCGGGGAGCGCGGCGGCAACGGCAAGCAGAAGGGTGAGAAGAATGCGGGGCAGGACGGACATGGCGTGATCCTTGGCTCTCCCGGACGGCCTTCCGGCATCCGTTAGAGCGAGATTGGATCACGCAGGCGGGGGCGAAAAGTGGCGGGCGCGCGTGGAATGTCCCCGATTGGACGGTCTTGCGCCTTCTTGCGGGCGTTTTCCGGCGTCGGGGCGCCGACCCTCAGCCGGCCGGCCCCGAGCTCAGTGCCGGGTGGCCGCCGACGGCTCGGAATCGCCCTGCGGGGCGGGGGGCGTCAGCGCCTCGGCGAGGTCGGCGGTGACCGCCGGCGCGGCCAGCGGCGAGCGCGGTGCCCGGGCGGTGCGCGCCACCGGCTCGGCCAGGGCCCACAGGCGCTCGAACGACGTGCGGGCAAACGCCGAGGACTCGGTCGAGGCCTCGACGAAATATTCCCACGCGTCGCGCTTGGCGGGATCGCGCCGCATGCTGTCGCCGATCCAGCAGGTGCGAGGGCCAAGGACCAGAAGCTCGTGCGCCTCGAGCAGGCGCGGATTGTGCATCATGCGCACGTCGCGGTCGAACGGCAGGGCGCCGCCCGCGCACCACGACATCGCCACCTCCTGCGGTCCCATGGTGGCGAAGATCGCGCGCACGGCGAGGCCGTTTCCGATCAGCCGCTCGCCCATCCCGGCGAGCGCGTGCGCGACCGGACTGTCGGCGGAGCGCGCCACGAGCGAGAGGCTGGCGAAAGTCTCGAGCGGGCCTTCGCGGCCGCGGCGATCGAGAAATGAATTGAGGAACTGCGTCAGCTTCTCCTGCTTGTCTTCACGCTTCACGACGACGACGCAGGGAGGAGCCTTAAAGCGCATGACAGTTCCCTCTTGGCGCGCGAGCCGGCTGCCGCATCTCGTGGCCGCGCTTGTTGCTCACCATTTGAGGGGTTTGCGGTTAAATAATGATTGAGCGATGTCGCCTGTTGATGATCCGCGCGCGCCGCCTGCGGTGTTGTCCGGCGTCGAGACGCCAGACCTTGTGTCAAGCGGCAAAAATGGTGACGCATTTGCGTCGGCCGATGCGCTCTTTTTCCTGGCAGGATCGATCGCCCGCGGGCTTGCGGCCGCTCATTCGCCAGCCCATGATCGCCAGCAAACCCTCGATCCGACGTGCTCGGGCGGCCTCGACCTGCCTCGTGCGCTCGTCGCCATCTGCTCGCGCGCGTGAAAACGCGCCGTATGGCTCTTGCCGGGAAACCTGATGCCCGAACTTCCGGAAGTCGAGACGGTGCGGCGCGGCCTCGAGCCCGTGATGGCGGGGCGCAGGATCACCGGCGTCGACGTGCGCCGGCCGGACCTGCGCTTTCCCTTTCCCGACCGGTTCGCCCAGCGCCTCGAAGGCCAGCGCGTCGCCCATTTGTCCCGCCGCGGCAAATACCTGCTGGCCGCGCTCGCCGGCGGCGAGACGCTCATTATGCATCTGGGCATGAGCGGGCGCTTCACGATCGCGGCGCCGCGCGCCGGCAGGCGCCAGCTCGCCGAGTTCACCTACGAGCACGGGCACGATGCGGCCCACGACCATGTCACGTTCCGCATGTCGGGCGGCGCGGTCGTCACCTACAACGATGCGCGCCGCTTCGGGTACATGCTCCTGGTCGCGACCGACACGCTCGAGGCGCACCCGCTGTTCCGCGGCATGGGCGTGGAGCCGCTCGGCAACAGCCTCGATGCCGCCTATCTCGCCGCCCGCGCCGACGGCAAGCGCACGGACCTCAAGGCATTCCTGATGGATCAGCGCATCGTCGCCGGCCTCGGCAACATCTATGTCTGCGAGGCCCTCTTCAGGGCCCGGCTCCGGCCGACGGCCCCGGCCCGGCGCCTCGCCGACCGGGCGGGGCGGCCGACGCCCGCGGCCGAACGCCTCGTCGTCGCCATCCGGTCCGTCCTGCAGGACGCGCTCGGCGCAGGCGGCTCCACGTTCCGCGACTACCGCCGTGCCGATGGCTCCTCCGGCGCCTTTCAGGACCGCTTCGCCGTCTATGGCCGGGAAGGAGAGCCTTGCCTGAGGCCCGGTTGCCGGGGCATCGTCCGCCGCAAGGTTCAGGGCGGCCGCTCGACGTTCTTCTGCCCATCCTGCCAGACATAGCGGTCGGGTCCGCCCGCCCCGGTTCAAAGGAGTGTTGCATGGCCTATGAGACGATTCTGACCGAAACGAAGGGGCGCGTGGGCATGATCAGGCTCAACCGGCCGGCTGCGCTCAACGCCCTGAACAGCACGCTGGTGAAGGAAGTGTCGAGCGCGCTCGACGCGTGGGAGGCGGACGACGGCATCGGCTGCGTCGTCATCACCGGCACCGAAAAGGCCTTCGCCGCCGGCGCCGACATCAAGGAGATGCAGTCCAAGACCTACATGCAGGCCTACAAGGAAGACTTCATCAGCGCCTGGGACCGCGTCGGCCGTTTCCGCAAGCCCCTGATCGCGGCCGTCGCCGGCTACGCGCTCGGCGGCGGCTGCGAGGTGGCGATGATGTGCGATTTCATTCTCGCCGCCGACACGGCCAAGTTCGGGCAGCCGGAGATCCAACTCGGGGTCATGCCGGGCGCCGGCGGCACGCAGCGGCTCGCCCGCTTCGTCGGCAAGTCGAAGGCGATGGAGATGTGCCTGACCGGCCGCATGATGGATGCCGCGGAGGCGGAGCGCTGCGGGCTCGTGAGCCGCGTCATTCCGGCGGCAAGCCTCGTCGAGGAGGCCGTCAAGACCGCCGAGAAGATCGCCGGCATGTCGCTGACCGCCGTGATGATGACCAAGGAGAGCGTCAACCGGGCCTTCGAGACCACCCTCGGCGAGGGCATCCGCTTCGAGCGGCGCGTCTTCCACTCGATGTTCGCCACCGAGGACCAGAAGGAAGGCATGGCGGCCTTCGTCGAGAAGCGCAAGCCGGCCTTCAGGCACCGCTAGGCTCAGAACGCCGCGTAGACGAACGGCGCCAGGGCCGACCCCCGGGCCAGGGCGAGCAGGCCGGCGGCGATCAGGCAGGCCGTCACCCCGCCGAGCAGCCGCCGCGGCCTCCGGGCCTGCACGGCGTCGGCGAGGTCGCTTATCAGGGTCTGCATCGGCGTCTCCACAAGGGCGGCAGCAGGCGCCTGCCGGGTCGGTGCTTGGCGTCGGTCCAGGCCGTCCCCGGCCCCCTATCGCGTTGAAATACCGTGTGCCGCCGTTGACCCGTCCGGCGCGCACGGGCTATAGGATCGCCGTCCAGGACCGCTCGCAGCCCCGTTGCGGGCGGCATTTACGTTTACGACCGCCGCCGGCCGCCGCCCTAAGGCACGTCTGCGGAGCAAGGTCCGTACCAACATGGAGCTTCAGGAATGGCCAATACCAAGTCGGCCAAGAAGGCCGCGCGCAAGATGGTCCGCCGCACCGAGATCAACAAGGCGCGCAAGACCCGGCTCAAGGGCGAAGTCCGCAAGGTCGAGGAGGCGATCGCCGCCGGCGACCAGTCGGCGGCCCGCAACGCCCTCAAGGCGGCGCAGCCGGTTCTGATGCGGACGGCCCAGAAGGGTGTCCTGCACAAGCGCACCGCGTCGCGCAAAGTCTCGCGCCTCGCCGCGCGCGTTAAGGCGATGTCGGCCTGACCGGCTCGCCTTTTTTCGACCGCCACGGCCCTCCGAGCCGGCCGTGGCTAACTGTGGCTTATTCGCCTCAGTCGAGAGAGGACAGCCAGGATTTGAACGGCTGATCCAGTCTCCCTCAAGCGCTCGGAATCCAATGGGTTGTCCGCTGCTCCCGCACTCCGGCGACGGCTATGGGACCGTCGCGAACGGACTCGCGGCCAAGAAGATTCGTACGCGGGATGGGGCTCGGGAACCGCGCCGCCTCCCGCCCGACGCGGCGCGCGAATCCCTGCGCGGAGTCAATGTCGTTGACCGCGCGGGTTCAGATTTCGGAGCGCTTTCGCGCCGCCTGTCGGGCACCCTTGCACCGGCGCGGGCACAGCCGTCGGCCCGTTGCCAACCCTTCCCACATGTGCTTAACAATTTATTACAGGGTCGGTGCTGTGGAGAGGCCAAGCACTGATGCTGTGAGGCCCACTTCTGAGTGCTGAAGTACTTTGCGTCTTCGGAAGCGGATCAACAGTAAAACTTGCGGTTGCTGCCGGCTGCGCAAAATAAGTCTTGCGCAGGCGCCGGGAAGGTCTTGCCTCGTCTTGGCTAGGCTTGGCGATTGCAGGAACGAGACAGTCGTGTCGTCGCGGGTTGGGGCGGAGAGAGGCCGTGAGTTCGTCTGATGCCGCCCAGGTCCCCAATGTTTCCGTCGAGGAAACCTGGGAGCGCCTCCAGCACGATGAAAAGGCTGTCCTGGTCGATGTCCGCACGAAAGCCGAATGGGCCTTCGTCGGGCTTCCGGACCTGACTTCCGCCGGCAAGCGGCCGCTCCTCGTCGAGTGGCAAAGCTTTCCGGACAACAGGATCGACCCCGCATTCGTCGAGCGCCTCGAGCAGGCGCTGGCCGTTGTGGAGGCCGATCACGACACCGAGTTGCTCTTTCTCTGCCGGTCCGGCGGACGCAGCCTGATGGCTGCGCGGGCCATGGCAGCACGGGGGTATCGCCGGTGTCGCAACGTCGCCGACGGGTTCGAAGGGCCACTCGATCCCGACCGGCATAGAGGGCGTCTCGGCGGCTGGAAGGCCAAAGGGCTGCCGTGGACGCAAGGTTGAGACTTCAGGTTTGAGGACGCAGGGCTGAGGACCGGCGAGCGCGGTTTTCGGCCTTGGGATGATGAACTGGCGCGTATGCGTCTGGTTCCGAGTTTGTAACGCGGACGGAACACGGCGGAGTGCCTGAGGCTGGCCGGAGGGCTGGCGAAAAAGATTTCAAGTGCGGGGGTCAAGCATGGATGGACTGAAAGACGGCATGACGGCCGGCGTCGCAGACGCGCGTGCCGAGAGGTCAGCCGAAACGACGGCATTGGCGCCCACAGGGGCGACCACGGGGGCCGCCACAGGGGCAGGAAGCCCGCGGGGGCTGAAGGTCAGGGCGGGCCTTCGCAGCCGGCTCGGAGAGGAAGTCTACTCGAGCTGGTTCGGCAGGATGGAGTTCGACGACTTCGACGGGCGGACCGTCAAGGTCTCGGTGCCCGTGAAGTTCCTGCAGAACTGGATCCAGTCCCACTATTCGGACGATCTGCTGCTCTGCTGTCGCTCGGAGTTCAAGGGCGCAGAGCGCGTCGAGGTGACCGTGCGCCAGCCCGTGACAGCCGCGCAGCGCGCGCCCAGTGCCGCCGTGGCGGCCGGCTCGGCCGCGCAGCGCCCGCAGGGCACCGCTGCACCGGCGCCCGAAGCGCGCAACTCCCTGTCGCCGCGCCCCGGCCCGACGCTGGTGGGACGCACCCACGTCAACGGCTTCGAGGGTTCCCCGCTCGATCCGCGCTGCACGTTCGCGAGCTTCGTCGTCGGACCCGCCAACCGGCTCGCCCATGCGGCGGCGACGCAGGCGGCCGAGACCGTGCTGGCGGAGGACCGCGGCTTCAATCCTCTGTACGTTCATGCCAGCGTCGGCCTGGGCAAGACGCACCTTCTGCACGCCATTGCCTGGGAGGTGAAGCGCCGCACGCCGACCGCGCAGGTGCTCTACCTGACCGCCGAACGCTTCCGCTTCCAGTTCGTGGAGGCGCTGAAGACGCAGGACGCCATGGCGTTCAAGGACAAGTTCCGCGCCGTGGACATTCTGCTCATCGACGACCTCGAGTTCATGCAGGGCGAGCGGACCGAGCAGGAGTTCGAGCACATCATCAACGCGCTGCTCGACGGCGGCCGCCAGCTTGTCGTCGCCTCCGCGCGGCCGCCCGGCCAGCTCGACCGGCTCAACGACCGCATGCGCTCGCGCCTGCAGCGTGGTCTCGTCACCGAGATCGGCCAACCCGACAACGACCTGCGCGCGAAGATCATCGACATGCGCGTGCAGGAGAAGAAGGTCGGCGATGCCTCCTTCCATATCCCGGCCGACGTGGTCGCGCTGCTCGCGGACCGGCTGACGGAAAGCGGCCGCGAGCTGGAAGGCGCGGTCAACCGTCTCTTCGCCACCTGGCAGCTCATGCGGGCGCCGGTTTCGGTCGAGACGGCCGAGGCCATCATCCGCGACCTGGTGCAGGGCATCGAGCCGCGCCGCATCAAGATCGATGACATCCTGCGCATCATCTCGCGGCACTACGCGGTGTCGAAGGCCGACATCCTCTCGCAGCGGCGGCATCGCTCCGTCGTCTGGCCGCGGCAGATCGGCATGTACCTCGCAAAGCAGCTCACCGCTCGGTCGCTGCCCGAGATCGGCCGCCGCTTCGGTGACAGGGATCACACCACGGTCCTGCACGCGATCCGCAAGATCGACCGCGAGCTGGAAGGCAACACGCGCCTGCGCGACGAGATCGAGGACCTGAAGAAGCAGCTCAGTCGCTGACACCCTCGATTGACATGAAACCAAGCGGGGCGGCCCTGACGGGCTGCCCCTTTTGTGCAGGTGATCGGCTGCGGGGACGCGCGCAGGACTTGCAAATTCAACCGTGCCGCGTCACCTTGATCGTGCGCGAATCCTTTCGGTCCATCCGCAGGTTTCGGCCGCGATTGCAAGTTCCGGAAGAACGCGCCGCGCACGTGCGAGAGACAAGAAGGCAAGCTGAGAACAACGATGAAGCTGGTAATCGAGCGTGGTGAGCTTCTACGCGCCCTGGGGCACGTGACGAGCGTCGTCGAGCGACGGACGACGATCCCGATCCTGTCCAACATCCTCCTGAAGGCAGGCGACGGGAAGCTCCAGTTCAAGGCCACCGATCTCGAGCGCGAGGTGATCGAGCAGGTTCCCGCCGACGTGTCGCAGCCGGGAGCCGTGACGGTGCCCGCGCACATGCTGCACGACATCGTCCGCAAGCTTCCGGACGGCGCCGAGATCGAGATCAAGCGCGACGCCGAGAAGGAGCGCCTGACGCTGACCTCGGGCCAGTCCCGCTTCGCCATGCAGACGCTGCCGGCCGACGATTTCCCCGATCTGGCGCCGGGAGAGTTCACGCATCGCTTCGAGATGGCGGCCAAGGACCTGAAGCGGCTCATCGACAAGACGAAGTTTGCGATCTCGACGGAGGAGACGCGCTACTATCTCAACGGCATCTACCTGCACACCGCCGCGCGCGGCAAGGAGCAGACCATCCGCGCCGTGGCCACCGACGGCCATCGGCTGGCGCAGATCGAGCTGCCGCGCCCGAGCGGCGCCGACGGGATGCCGGGCGTCATCGTCCCGCGCAAGACCGTCGGCGAGCTGCAGCGGCTCATCGAAGCCAGCGACGGCACGATCGGCGTCTCGGTCTCGGCGTCGAAGATCCGCTTTGCGATCGGCAGCATCGTCCTGACCTCCAAGCTGATCGACGGCACCTTCCCGGACTACGCGCGCGTCATCCCGCAGGGCAACGACAAGGAGCTCAAGGTCTCGAACGTGGAGTTCAAGAGCGCGGTCGACCGGGTCTCGACGATTGCCAGCGAGCGCGGCCGTGCCGTGAAGCTCAACATCAGCGGCAACAAGCTCGTGCTGTCCGTCAACAATCCCGAGGGCGGCAGCGCCACCGAGGAGGTCGGCGTCGAATACAGCGCGCAGCCGATGGAGATCGGCTTCAACGCGAAGTACCTGCTCGACATCGCCGAACAGCTCGAGAGCGACAAGGCGCACTTCAAGCTCGCCGACCCCGGCTCGCCGACCATGGTGCGCGATGGCGCAGACGACACCGCGCTCTATGTCCTGATGCCGATGCGTGTCTGACCGGGCCGTCGACCTCGCAGTGACGAATTCCGTGACGACCGTCGGGGATGCTGCGGTCCCGATCTGGGTCGAGCGCCTCCAGCTCACCGACTTCCGAAGCTATGCCGGCACGACGGTGTCGGCGGGGCCCGAGCCGGTCGTCCTGCACGGCGCCAACGGCGCCGGAAAGACGAATCTGCTCGAAGCCCTGTCGCTGCTGTCCGCCGGGCAGGGGCTGCGGCGCAGCCCGTTTCCCGAGCTGGCGCGAAGCGACGGCCGCGGCGACTGGGCGGTATCCGCGCGTGTGCACACGCTGCACGGCGCCCTCGATATCGGCACCGGACTGGCGCCCGACCGCGGCACGGGGCGCATCGGCCGCATCGTGCGCATCGATGGCGAAACCCAGCCGGGTTCGGGCCGCCTCGACGACTACGTGGAGATGATCTGGCTGACGCCGGCGATGGACGGTCTTTTTACCGGCCCCGCATCCGATCGCCGGCGTTTTCTCGACCGCCTGATCCTGTGCTTCGACCCAGGGTATCGGACGCGCATCGGCCAGTTCGAGCGCGCCATGCAGCAGCGCAACCGGCTGCTCGCCGACAACGTTTTCGAGGCCGCGCGCTTCGAAGGGCTCGAACGCATCATGGCCGAGACCGGCGCGGCCATCGCCGCCGCGCGCCTGGAGGCCCTGGGCCAGCTTGGCGCGGTCATCGCGGCCCGCCATTCCAGGACACCCGACAGTCCGTTCCCGTGGGCACGGCTTGCATTGGAGGGCACGCTGGAAACGGCGCTGACGAGCGAGGCGGCCGTCGATGTCGAGGATAGCTATCACCGCAAGCTCGCCGCCGAGCGCGAGCGCGACCGCGCAGCCGGCCGCGCCCTGTCCGGCCCCCATCGGACCGATCTCCTGGTCGAGCACGGCCCGAAGGCTGCAGCGGCGCGCGTCTGCTCGACCGGCGAGCAGAAGGCGCTCCTCATCGGGCTCATCCTGGCGCATGCCGATCTCGTGGCGCAGCAGACCGGCGCCGTGCCGATCCTGCTTCTCGACGAGATCGCGGCGCACCTCGACCCGGCCCGCCGGGCAGCTCTTTTCGACGAGATTCTCGCTTTGCGCAGCCAGGCCTGGATGACGGGCACGGAAGCGGAAGCCTTCGCCGCCCTGCGCGGGAAGGCGCTCTTTCTGGAAGTTGCGGACGGGAGCGCACGCACCGCCTCCTGAGTCCAGCGAAACAGCCGAATAAATTATTGATTTTTCTGCTCTTTTACGGCGTGAAAAGTCCGCTTTTCGGCGTGCGTCGAACGCCATTTTGGTGTACATTTCAACGTACGAAAATCCCCACAAGGAACAGGCCAGAATGAGCGGGAAACCGGTCCGGAAAACCGAGGGCGCCGACAGCTATGGCGCCGAGAAAATCAAGGTGCTGAAGGGCCTCGATGCGGTCCGCAAGCGCCCCGGCATGTACATCGGCGACACCGACGACGGCTCGGGCCTGCACCACATGGTCTACGAGGTGGTCGACAACGCCATCGACGAGGCGCTGGCCGGCTACGCGAGCGAGGTCCGCGTCCAGCTCAATGCCGACGGCTCCTGCACCGTTGTCGACAACGGGCGCGGCATTCCGGTCGACATCCATCAGGGCGAAGGCATCTCTGCGGCCGAAGTGGTGATGACGCAGCTTCACGCCGGCGGAAAGTTCGGCGAGGGCGGCGACGACAATCCCTACAAGGTATCCGGCGGCCTGCACGGCGTCGGCGTGTCCGTCGTCAATGCGCTGTCGACGGTCCTCGAGCTCACCATCTGGCGCGAGGACAAGGAGCACTTCGTCCGCTTCCGTCACGGCGTCGCGGAAGCGCCGCTCAAGGTCACGGGCGACGCCAAGGGCCGGCGCGGAACGCAGGTGACGTTCAGCCCCAGCCCCGAGACGTTCCACAACGTCATCGAGTTCGATTTCGCGACGCTGGAGCATCGTCTGCGCGAGCTCGCCTTCCTGAACTCGGGCGTGCGCATCGTGCTGACCGACGAGCGCCACGCCGACCGCAAGGAAGAGGTCATGCAGTACGAGGGCGGGCTGGGCGCGTTCGTGCGCTTCCTCGACCGCTCCAAGGCGCCGCTGGTCGCCGATCCCGTCATGCTGCAGGCGACGCGCGATCATGTCGGCATCGAATGCGCGTTGTGGTGGAACGACAGCTACCACGAGCACGTGCTGTGCTTCACCAACAACATCCCGCAGCGCGACGGCGGCACCCATCTCGCCGGTTTCCGCGCCGCGCTGACGCGCGTCATCAACAAATACGCCGACGAGAGCGGAATCTCGAAGAAGGAGAAGATCGCGCTCACCGGCGACGATGCGCGCGAGGGCCTCACCTGCGTCCTCTCGATCAAGGTCGCCGATCCGAAGTTCTCGAGCCAGACCAAGGACAAGCTCGTGTCGTCGGAGGTCAAGCCGGCGGTCGAGAGCGTGGTCGGCGAGCAGCTCGCGGCCTGGTTCGAGGAGCACCCGAAAGAGGCGCGCGTCATTGTCGGGAAAGTCGTCGAGGCCGCCGCCGCGCGCGAGGCCGCCCGCAAGGCGCGCGAGCTCACGCGGCGCAAAGGCGCGCTCGACTCCATGAGCCTGCCCGGCGGGCTTGCCGAGTGCCAGGACCGCAATGCGGCCAACACCGAGCTGTTCATCGTCGAGGGTGACAGCGCCGGCGGTTCGGCCAAGCAGGGGCGCAAGCGCGAATTCCAGGCCGTGCTGCCGATCCGCGGCAAGATCCTCAATGTCGAGCGCGCCCGCTTCGACAAGATGCTGTCGAGCGAGCAGGTGACGAATATCATCGGCGCACTCGGCACCGGGATCGGTCGCGACGACTTCGACCTGTCCAAGCTGCGCTACCACAAGATCATCATCATGACGGACGCCGACGTCGACGGCGCGCACATCCGCACGCTGCTGCTGACGTTCTTCTACCGCCAGATGCCGCAACTGGTGGAGAAAGGCCATCTCTACATCGCCCAGCCGCCGCTCTACAAAGTCTCGAAAGGCAAGTCGGAGAGCTACCTGAAGGACGAGCGCGCGCTCGAGGACTATCTCATCGATGCGGGCCTCGACGGCTGCGTTCTGGAGACCGGCTCGGGCGACGGGTCCCGCCAGCAGCGGGCCGGGCAGGATTTGCGCGACATCATCGATCAGGCGCGCGCGATTTCTGCGACCATCGAGGGGCTGCACTCGCGCTACGCGCGCTTCGTCGTCGAGCAGGCCGCCATTGCCGGCGTGTTCGATCCCAAGCTCATGCAGTCCGCCGATGCCGCGAACCGGCGCGCCGAGGACATCGCGCGCCGCCTGGACACGCTGGCCGAAGAGATGGAGCGCGGCTGGAGCGGCCGGTTCGGCAATGACGGCTACCTGTTCAAGCGCGAGGTTCGCGGCGTTATCGAGGTGCGCATGCTCGACCGGGCGCTGCTCACCTCTGTCGAAGGCCGCCGCCTCAACGAGCGGTTCGCGCACCTGAGGGAGGTCTATGAGCATCCCGTCGTTCTGCGGCGCAAGGACGGCGAGACGATCGTCCACGGCCCGCGCGCCCTGCTGTCGGCCATTTTCGACGTCGGCCGGAAGGGCCTGGCGTTGCAGCGCTACAAGGGTCTGGGCGAGATGAACCCGGAGCAGCTCTGGGAAACGACGCTCGACCGCGATGCCCGGACGCTGCTCCAGGTCAAGGTCGGCGATCTCAATGAGGCCGACGAGATCTTTTCCAAGCTGATGGGCGACGTCGTCGAGCCGCGGCGCGAGTTCATCCAGGAGAACGCGCTCGACGCCTCCGTCGACATCTGAGGCCGCCCCGCCTGCTCAGTGCACTATCGCCGTCCGCGGGCCGTCGTCATCGAGATCGCCGCGCGCCACCGTCGCGCCCGGCCGATAGCCTTCGACGACGCGGGAAAGGACATCGGTCACGACGGCCATGTTGCCGTCCCGTATTGCGGCATCGAGAACGGCAATCTCCCGGCGCAGCCTGGCCGGCGGGACGCGGGGCTCGACGCAGTTGAGGATGCGGGGGTGCTCCGTCCCGGTGATGTCCTTGCCGAGCAAAAGCTCTTCCGTCAGCTTCTCGCCCGGCCTGAGCCCGACGTACTCGATTGCGATGTCGCCGTCCGGCGCCTGCGCGTCGCGCACCTGCAGGCCCATGATGGTGATCATTGCGCGGGCCAGTTCGTCGATGCGGACCGGTTCGCCCATGTCCAGAATGAACACCTCGCCGCCCATGGCCATCGCGCCGGCCTGTATGACGAGGGACGCTGCCTCGGGTATCGACATGAAATAGCGCACCATGTCCGGATGCGTCACCGTGACGGGGCCGCCGGTCTCGATCTGGCGTCGAAACCGCCGCACGACGCTGCCGGAACTGTCGAGCACGTTGCCGAACCGAACGACGGTGAAAACCGTTGCATCCGAGCCCTCGGCGGCGCGGGCCTGCATCACCAGCTCGGCAAGGCGCTTGCTCGCGCCCATGAGGCTTGCGGGGTGCACGGCCTTGTCGGTCGAGATCAGCACGAAGCGCTCGACGTCGCACAGCGCGGCGGCCTCGGCCAGCACGATGGTGCCGAAGACGTTGTTGCGGAGCCCGACAATTCCGTTGGCCTCGACCAGCGGGACGTGCTTGTAGGCGGCCGCATGATAGATCGTCTTGATCTCGTGCGTCGTCATCGTCCGCACCATGAGCGCCTCATCGAGGATCGATCCCAGCACGGTCACGATTTCCGGGACGGACAAGACCTCCGAGTCCAGACAGGCATCGTGGAGCTCGCTCTCGAGCTCGTAGAGCGCGGTCTCCGCGATATCGACCAGCACCAGACGCCGGGGGCCAAGGCGAACGATCTGCCGCGCCAGCTCGGAGCCGATCGAGCCGCCGGCGCCCGTGATGAGAATTGATTTGCCGGTCGTATTGCGCGCCAGGAGTTCCATGTCGGGCGCGATGGGCATGCGTCCCAGCAGCTCGTCGGCGCCCACGTCGCGCAGCATGCCGATCGATGCCGTGGGGCCCGCTGCCACCGCGAAACGTGGCAGGGTGCGGACGCGCACGCGGCGCTGCCCAAGCATTCCGAGAAGCTGCAGCCGCTGTTCCCGCGAAGCATCGGGCAGCGCCAGCAGGATGTCCTCGACCCGCTCCCTGTCGATCAGGTCGCCGAGACGCTCGGGCCGATAGACCTTGAGCCCGTCGACGTAGCGTCCCCAGAGGTTGGGGTTCGTATCGACAAATCCCACGGGGGTGTAGCTGTCCGATGCCCGCACGGCGCGCAGCAGCTCGACACCGCCGCGGCCCGCGCCGTAAATGACCGCGATCCGCAATGCACCCCTCGGGCGACCCCCTGCGGTCCCCGCGTCCTGCAGGACGGCCGACGCGGCGATGCGGCTCGACCAGATGGCGACGGCGCCAAGCAGCGCGTAGAGGACGACGCTTCGCAGCGGGACGTCGCTCGCGCCCGCGAGGCCCATGACGAGGCCCCAGACCGTCGACGACAGGAACACGACCAATGCCAGCCGGGCGGCGCCATCCCCGCCGGTGTAGCGGACCACGACGCGGTAGAGACCGAGCAGCGAGGCAACGATGACCGTGACGACCGGCGCCAAGGCCATCGGCCACGCGCGCCAGTTGCCGAGAACCCCCGGTGTGACCGGCGCCCCGTGGACAAGGCCGATCGCGAGCCAGAGCGAGGCGCTGAGGAGGAGAAGGTCGTTGGCGATCAACAGCGCGCGCTTTTTATAGCGGCCGCGCGTGACAAGCCAGTGCGCCAGCTCTTTGCGGCGGACCCAGCCGTCGCGATTCGGATACGCCACCTGAGACCCTCGAGCCCGAGCTGGGTACTGGCCCAAATTGCCCGGCCCCTCACTTCAAACGACACAATATGATGCCGGACCGCCTCCGGCAGCGGAAACTCAATGCATCGATCTTTTGATATGAGGCAGCACGGAACAAGTGCGAATATCGCACGCTCGTCCGGCTAGCCGCGGGGCTTCACTGCGGGCGCGCCGTCGTCGTCGGGGGAGCAGCCGCCTGCTCGCCTTCCGCCATGAGAATCCCGGCAACGATGCCGCGCGCGAGCTGCTCGGCCATGCAGCGATGGCCGGCGTCGTTCATGTGCAGATTGTCCGACGTCAGATAAAACCGGTCGCCGTGCACCCGCGAGAGTTCCTTCATCGCCTCGAAGCGGTCGACAAGCAGCACGCGCTTCTCGCTGGCGACCTCGGCAATGATCTTGACGATCTCGCCGTAGTACGAATCCGAGGCGAGCTTGTCGCCGTACTGCGGATTGACGAGCACCACGTCGATCCTGCTCTCGGCCAGCCAGTCCAGTGTCGTGCGCAGGCAGTTGCGGAAGCGCTCCGGATCCACATGACTGATGGCATCGTTGGTGCCGACCTGCCAGATGACGAGATCGGGCTTGGTGCCCTGGACCTCTTTCTTCATGCGGTCAGCGGCGCCTTGGGCGACCTCGCCCGACTGGCCGCGTCCCATGACATCGAAATCGAGGCCTTTGAGATAGCCCTCGAGATCGGTCTCCAGGCGAGCCACGTAGGCCTGGGTCGGCGAGGAGGCGCCGACGCCGACGGTGGTCGACGAGCCGACGACGAGCACCTTCACCGCACCGTTGCCGCGCACGGCGCGGCGCAGACCGGGCAGCGGACGACGGAACCGTTCGCCCGCGGTGCGTGTCGATTTGCAGTCCGGCGACGGTCCCGGCAGCGCCGCAGGCAGCGCGACATGTGCGGCGCCCGCCGGCTTGGCCAGCGCAATATCCTGCGCGCGCGCGTCCGGGGCGTCGGCCGCCACCAGACCACAGGCCGCAAGAAGAAGAACCGCGGCGCCGAAGCGTCCGCCCCGCAGACAGGAAATCATAAGCAGACCCAAGCCCCTTGCCCGTCACTTTGCAGTGTATTTGCACGCCACTGCCTAGTAAAGGAGCAACTCCGCCTGCCATTGTATCCTTGCACAGTGTT
>JBFWWW010000005.1:0-44757 GCA_050245975.1 Hyphomicrobiaceae bacterium | reverse complement strand
GTACTGCGGCGCGAGGTCTGCGCTCCATGCTGAAGGCTGTCCACGCGCGCGGGTTGCTCGTTGCGGCGCTCGTCCTTGCGCATCCCGCGCGGGCCGAGCAGCTCGATGCGGACGCCTGCGCGAAGCTCAAGACCCTGCAGTCCGACCTTGAAAAGGACGGCGTTCGCTCGAGCATGGAGCGGGGGCCGGACTGGGCGAAGGTCAACCTTCCGCCGGCGAAGCTCGATCGCATCCGCACGCTGATCGAGACCGATGAGCAGATTCTGTTCCGCTGCCCGCATGCCAAACCTCTGATCGAACTCGCGCCGGAAGAGCCGGAAGCCCCGGCAAAGCCCGCGAAAAGCGCAGAAAAGCCCTCGGGGACGGACAAAAAACCTGCGGGGACGGAAAAGCAGGGCGCTGCGAAACCGGCGGCGAAAAAGGCGGCAAAGCCGGCGCCGAAACCCAAGTCGGCGGCCGTCGAAGCGCCCGCGACCGAGGCGGCACCCGCAAAACGACAGGCGGCGAAGCCCAAACCCAAGGTGGACGACGCCTATCGGCCGCCGGCGCCGGCCAGCCAGGGGAGCAATCCCTTCGAGGCCAGCAACGGTCCGCCGCCCAAGCAATAGCGGCCCCGGGCTAGCCGCGGGGGCACGGCTGGTGTAGAAGCGCGCCAGAATTCGGGATCGAGGCCCACGCAATGACAACCGTACTCCTGGTCATTCACCTTATGATCGCGCTCGCCCTCATCGGCGTCGTGCTCGTTCAGCGGTCCGAAGGCGGTGCGCTCGGCATCGGCGGCGGCGGCGGGCTGATGACCGGTCGCGGCGCGGCCAATTTCCTGACGCGCACGACCGCCATTCTGGCGGCCGCGTTCTTCACGACAAGCATGCTGCTGACCCTGATCGCCACCCGCAGCAGCACGGGCACATCGATCTTCGATACGCCCGCCGCAACGGCCCCCGCCAAGAGCGGGACCGGCGGTGCCGAGAAGAGCGCGCCGGCCGAACCCGGTCGCGGCGGCGTTCTGGACCGGCTGCAGAAGGGCCCGCAGCAGTCGCAGTAGCCATGGCCGCCCCCCGCTTGCCAGGGCCGCGGAACAGGCTGTTGATGCCGATTCTCAGGCCGTCTGTCCAAACGGCCGGTGGATCAAAAAATAATCCTGCTTCGAATCGGCAGCGGTTGTTGTATTCTGCAGGTCCATGACGCGGTACATCTTCATTACCGGCGGCGTGGTCTCTTCGCTTGGGAAAGGGCTGGCGTCAGCGGCCCTTGGAGCGCTTCTACAGGCCCGCGGCTATTCCGTTCGGCTCAAGAAGCTCGATCCCTATCTCAACGTCGACCCCGGCACGATGAGCCCTTACCAGCACGGTGAGGTTTTCGTGACGGACGATGGTGCGGAGACGGACCTCGACCTGGGCCACTATGAGCGGTTCACGGGCGTGCCCGCGCGCCGCATGGATAACGTCACCACCGGTCGCATCTACCAGGACATCCTGGCCCGCGAGCGGCGCGGCGACTATCTCGGCGGCACGGTCCAGGTCATCCCGCACGTCACGGACGCCATCAAGAGCTTCGTGCTGTCCGGCAACGACGGCATCGATTTCGTTCTTGTCGAGATCGGCGGCACGGTGGGCGACATCGAAGGCCTGCCGTTCTTCGAGGCCATCCGGCAGCTCGGCAACGAACTGCCCCGGCATCACTCCGTCTACGTGCATCTGACCCTGCTGCCCTTCATTCCGAGCGCCGGCGAGCTCAAGACGAAGCCGACGCAGCATTCGGTGAAGGAGCTGCGCTCCATCGGCATCCAGCCCGACATTCTCCTATGCCGGTCCGACCGCGAGGTGCCGCGTGGCGAGCGCAAGAAGATCGCGCTGTTCTGCAACGTGCGCGAAGAGGCGGTGATCCAGGCGCTCGATGTCGGGTCGATCTATGACGTCCCGCTCGCCTATCATCGCGAAGGTCTGGACGCGCAGGTGCTGGCCGCCTTCGGCATTACCGGCGCGCCGGCTCCCAATCTCGAGCGCTGGCACACCATAAGCAATGCCATCGCCAATCCCGAAGGCGAGGTCAGCATCGCCATCGTCGGGAAATATACGGGGCTCAAGGACGCCTACAAGTCGCTCATCGAGGCGCTCGTTCACGGCGGCATCGCCAACCGGGTGAAGGTCAAGCTCGACTGGATCGAGAGCGAGATTTTCGAGCGCGAGGATCCCGCGCCCTACCTCGAAGGTGTCAACGGTATCCTCGTGCCGGGCGGGTTCGGCGAGCGCGGCTCGGAAGGCAAGATATTGGCGGCCCGGTTCGCCCGCACACGGCGCGTGCCCTATTTCGGCATTTGCTTCGGCATGCAGATGGCGGTCATCGAGGCCGCGCGGTCGCTCGCCGGCGTGAAGCAGGCCGGATCGACGGAATTCGGCCCGACGGAAGAGCCGGTGGTCGGCCTGATGACCGAATGGATGCGCGGCAACGACCTCGAGCAGCGCCAGCAGAACGGCGACCTGGGCGGCACCATGCGGCTTGGCGCCTATGATGCGGTGCTCTCGGAAGGCAGCCGCATTGCCGGCATCTACGGCGATACGCGCATCTCCGAGCGGCACCGTCACCGCTACGAGGTGAACACCAGGTATCGCGAGCGGCTGGAGAAGGCCGGCATGTCATTTTGCGGCATGTCGCCGGACGGCCTGCTGCCGGAAACCATCGAATTCGGCGATCATCCCTGGTTCATCGGGGTCCAATATCATCCCGAGCTCAAGAGCCGACCGTTCGCGCCCCATCCGCTGTTCGCGTCGTTCATCGCCGCGGCCGTGGAGCAGAGCCGCCTCGTCTGAGGTTGCCGTCTTTGCCGTGACCGGCGTAAGGATGGCAGGGTTGTCGAGGGCCAAGCCCAGGATTGCCGCCATGAACGACACGCCGGACAGCCTGACGACGGGACGCTGCCATTGCGGCGACATCGCCTTCGAATTCGAGGGCAAGCCGAAATGGGTCATGCATTGTCACTGTGAAAGCTGCCGGCGCGGCGCGTCCTCCGTCATCGCGACGTACGTGGGCCTGCGCGCCAGCCAGTTTCGCTACACGCGCGGCGCGCCCGCCTTTTATGCGTCCTCGCCGGGGGTGAAGCGGTACTTCTGCAGCCGCTGCGGCGTACCGGTCGCCTTCACCGGCGAGCGGTGGCCGGACGAAGTGCATATCTTTTATGGGACGCTGGACGATCCGGCGCGCTGGGTGCCGACGGGCCATGCCTATGTCGGCGAGCAGGTGCCGTGGTTCGACGTCCACGACGACCTGCCGCGCTTCGAGACAACCGGTGGACGGAAGGCCGTCCCGCTGCGCCACGGACCGAAGGCGACAGCATGAGGTGGCCCGTACAGCCGCAGTTGCTATAAGGCATCCATGACCGCGACCGAATCCAAACCCAACGCGCGCGTAACGATCGGCAGCGGTCCGGCCGCGCCGGTGACGTTCGGCAATGATCTGCCGATCGCGGTCTTCGCCGGGCCCTGCCAGATGGAGAGCCGGGCGCACGCGCTCGAGGTCGCGGCCGCGCTCAAGGAGATGTGCGCGCGGCTCGGCGTCGGTCTCGTCTACAAGTCGTCCTTCGACAAGGCCAACCGCACGTCCCTGCGCGGCCGCCGCGGCATGGGTCTCGACGCGGCGTTGCCGGTGTTCGCCGAAATCCGCGAGCAGCTGGGGCTGGCCGTCGTCACGGACGTCCATGACGTGGCCCAGTGCGCGCGCGTGGCGCCGGTGGTGGACGTGCTGCAGATTCCGGCCTTCCTCTGCCGGCAGACCGATCTCCTCGTGGCCGCAGCGCAGACCGGCAAGGCGGTGAAGATCAAGAAGGGCCAGTTCCTGGCGCCGTGGGACATGGCCAACGTGGTCGCGAAGGTGACGGAAAGCGGCAATCCCAACGTGCTGGTGACGGAGCGTGGCGCAAGCTTCGGCTACAACACGCTCGTCGTGGACATGCGGGGCCTGCCCATCATGGCCGCCATCGGCGCGCCGGTGATTTTCGACGCGACGCATGCGGTGCAGCAGCCCGGCGGGCAGGGGACGGCATCGGGCGGCGACCGCCGCTATGTTTCGGTGCTGGCGCGGGCGGCGGTGGCGGTGGGTGTGGCCGGCGTCTTCATCGAGACGCATCCCGATCCCGACAACGCGCCCTCGGACGGCCCGAACATGGTGCCGCTGAAGGATTTTCCGACGTTGCTGGCTCAGCTCAAGGCGTTCGATGCCGTGGCCAAGGGCGCCGCGACCCGGACCTAGCGCGTCTTCGGACCAGCCCGTCTGGCTTGTTCCGCCGGTGCTGCCTGGTGCAGATTTGCGCGGAGGGCACGACTGCGCCGATGCGTTTTGGTGCAGCTCGAGAGATTGGGAGAGGGTGGAATGTCGGGGATTACCCTGGTTCAGGTGGCGCTGTTTCTGGTCGCTGCCGCCGTTGCGGCGCCGCTCGCCAAGGCAGCCCGCATCGGCACCGTGCTCGGATATCTGCTCGCCGGCGTCATCATCGGACCCTTCGTCCTCGGCCGCCTGACGACCTTCGGGATCGACGACCACACGGGCGCGCACCAGGTGCTGGAGTTTGCCGAGTTCGGCGTCATCCTGCTGCTGTTCCTGATCGGCCTCGAGCTGCGGCCGACCCGGCTGTGGTCCATGCGCATGGCGATCTTCGGCCTTGGCGGGGCTCAGGTCGGCATCACCGCTGTGGCGCTGGCGGCGATCGGCGTGATGCTCGGCCTTGCCGTACTGCCCGCCCTGTTCATGGGGCTGGCGCTGTCGCTGTCGTCGACGGCATTCGCGCTGCAGATCCTCGAGGACAAGGGCGAGCTGACGGCACGGCACGGGCGATCGGCCTTCGCGATCCTGCTGTTCCAGGATCTCGCGGCCATCCCCCTCATCGCCCTGGCGCCGCTGTTCGTCGTCAGCGCGTTGCCCAAGATGCCGGTGATGGACGTCTGGTCCGCGGGGCGCGCGCTGCTCACCATCGCCGCGGTCGCCTTCGCCGGCCGCTTCGTCGTCGACAATGTCTTTCGCGTCATCGCCGGCATGCGCGTGCAGGAGGCGATGACGGCGTTGGCGCTGCTGACGGTCATCGTCGTCGTTCTTGTGATGCAGTGGGCCGGCCTGTCGGCCTCGCTGGGTGCGTTTCTCGCCGGCGCGCTGCTGTCGGAATCCCAGTACCGGCACCAGATCGAAGCCGACATCAAGCCGTTCGAGGGGCTGCTCCTCGGCCTGTTCTTCACGGCGGTCGGCATGTCGCTCGACGTCAGCATCATCGTCGGGCAGCCCGGCCTGGTGCTGGGCTTCACGGCCCTGCTGATCCTCGTCAAGTGCATCGTTCTCTACGGCCTCGGGCGCTGGCAGGGCCTGACCGATCCCTCAGCGCGCCGTCTGGCGTTCGCCATCAGCCAGGGCGGCGAGTTCGCGTTCGTGCTCTTCACATCGGGCGTCGCCGTGGGCGTTCTGCAGTCCGATGTCGCCGCCCTCGCCACGGTGGTGGTGACGCTGTCGATGGCGGCAACGCCGATCCTGCTGCTCCTCGACGACCTGACGCGGCGCAAGGTGCGCGCGCCGCTGCCGGCGTTCGAGACCCCGGCGCCCAACAACAAGCACGTCATCATTGCCGGCTTCGGCCGCGTCGGTCAGATCGTCGCCCGCGTGCTGCGCGCCAAGCGCATCCCCATCACCGCGCTCGACATCAATCCGGAGCAGGTTCAGGTCATGCGCAAGTTCGGCGCGCGCATCTACTACGGCGACGCCAGCCGTTCCGATATCCTGGAAGCCGCGCAGGCCGACAAGGCGCAGGCATTCGTGCTCGCGATCGATGACATGGAGGCTTCGCTGCGCACGGCCGAAGCCGTCCGCCGGCAGTTCCCGACGCTGCCGATCTATGCGCGGGCGCGCAACCGCGTGCACGTCCATCGCCTGATCGATCTCGGCGTGAAGATCATCCGCCGCGAAACCTATCTCTCCACGCTCGACCTGACACGCGAGGTGCTGCGGGGGCTCGGCATGGCCGAGCGCGAGGTGCGCTACTCCATCGAGACGTTCCAGCGCCACGACGAGCGCCGCCTGCTCGAGGACCACAAGCACTACGCGGATCTCGAAAAGCTGCAGGCGCGGGCGCGCAGCGATGCGGAGGAACTCGAGCGGCTGCTGGACCTCGATGCTCTCGACCAGCTCAAGGATGCGGAGGCGGCCGCAGCGGCACCGCAGGCAAAGGCCTCCTAGCGCCCGCCCGCTGCGATTTGCCGGTACGAGAGGCGCGCCGGCACTTGCGGAGCCGGGAGCCAGCCCTCATTGTCGATCGCAGGCGCGGCCGGTCCGGCGGGACGGATTGGGCAAGCGCCGACGAGCAGCTGAATGTCCTCTGCCAGGCGCATCATTTGTGTGGGCCACGCCGCCCTCGACCGCATCTATCGTATCGCGGCCTTTCCGCCCGAGCCGACGAAAGTCCGTGCGCTCGAGCATGTGGAGTCCGGCGGCGGAATGGCCGCCAACGCGGCGGTCGCCATCGCGCGGCTCGGCGGTGCGGTCGAGCTGTGGAGCCGGGTCGGCGACGATGCGGCCGGCCGGACCATTCGCGACGGCCTGAAGAGCGAGCGCGTCGACGTTCGCTATGTGCAGGGCTTCGAGGGAGCGCGCTCGTCCACGTCGGCGATCATCGTCGACGAGCGCGGCGAGCGCCTCATTGTCGGGCAGCGGGACGCGGCGACACCATCCGGAACGAGCTGGCTGCCGCTGGAACGCATCCGCGAGGCGCAGGCCGTGCTTGGCGACGTGCGCTGGCTCGAAGGGTTGCGGGCGGTTTTCCAGCGCGCGCGGGCCGATGGCATCCCGACCGTGCTCGACGCCGATCTCGGAGCTCGCGAGGCCCTGCCGGAGATACTCTCGCTGACCGACTACGCGATTTTTTCCGCGCCGGCGCTGGAGGATTTCGTTCCCGAAGGCGATCAAGACGCGCGCCTGCAGCGCGTGCTGTCTCTGGGACCGCTGCATGCGGGCGTCACGCTCGGCGCCGAGGGCTATCTTTGGCGCGAACGCGGCGCGAGCGGCCGGACGCCCGCGGTTGCGATCGATGTCGTGGACACGACCGGCGCCGGCGACGCCTTCCACGGGGCGTTCGCGCTGATGCTCGCCGAAGGCCGGCCGACCGCCGATTGCGCACGCATTGCCGCGCTCGTCGCAGCGCTCAAATGCCGCCGCCTGGGATCGCGTGCGGGATTGCCGCGGCGGAGCGAGATCGAGACGGCGCTTGCCGGGCAGCCCTGAGGCATGTGACTCCCGCGAGCTTATCCACAACTTCCTGCGGCTGATCGGCGCGCCTCACCTGCTTTTGATTTTGCACCTTTTGCCAGCCGCAATCGCGGTGCTTATCCTTCTCGACCGGGTGGGGGGCCGTCTCGAGGATCAGGAGGAGGCCCATGGCTGACAAAGGAACCAACGGCCACGCAGGAGCTGCAACGGCGCTGACGCCGCTCAGCTTCGAAGCGCTCATGGACATGAACCGTCCCGCTCTTAATGCCGTCGCCGAGCTCAACAACAGGCTCTATGACGGTCTGTCGGCGATGCACAAGGAATGGGTCGGCTTCGTCAATCGCCGCCTGCAGCAGGATCTCGCCATGCCCGGCCAGCTTGCCGGCTGCAAGACCATGCAGGACATGTACTCGGTTTATGCCAAGTTCTATGAAACCGCATTCGACGACTACAAAACCGAGCTCGAGCAATTCGCCAAGCTCGGGCGCTCGGTCGCGGATGAAACGCTGACCCTCATGCAGCACCGCGCGGACGGCGCGGCGCGGACCTATTCGTCCCGGGTCTGAGGCGGGATCGCCGTCCGGTCCAACGGACCTCGCCCGGATCGGCATGGGAATACCGGTTGCGCGGCGCGGCTGCGAGCCGCGTGGGAGAAGCATGCCCAGACGGTAGACGCGCCCGCTGTCGCCCGCTAAAGCTCCCTCCGACTCTGCGCTTACAACACGGCCTCGCCCAGACGCGGGGTGCGAGGAGGTTCGAGAATGGCTGCGCCCGTCAAGTCCGTGCCGCATGCCGCCATGGCCAATGCGATTCGCGCGCTCGCCATGGACGCGGTGGAGAAGGCGAAATCCGGCCACCCCGGCATGCCGATGGGGATGGCCGACGTGGCGACGGTGCTGTTCACGCGCTTCCTGAAATTTGATCCCACCACCCCCGACTGGCCCGACCGCGACCGCTTCGTGCTGTCGGCGGGCCACGGCTCGATGCTTCTCTATTCGCTGCTCTATCTCACCGGCTATCCGGGCATGGATATCGAGCAGATCAAGTCGTTCCGCCAGCTTGGATCGAAAACGGCCGGTCACCCCGAGCACGGGCATGCGCCCGGCATCGAGACGACCACCGGGCCGCTGGGCCAGGGGATCGGCAATGCGGTCGGCATGGCCATTGCCGAGCGGCTTCTCAACGCCCGCTTCGGTGACGCGCTGGTCGACCACCGCACCTATACGATTGTCGGTGACGGCTGCCTCATGGAGGGCATCAGCCAGGAAGCGATCTCGCTGGCCGGCCATCTCAAGCTGAACCGGCTCATAGTCCTGTTCGACGACAATCACATCTCCATCGACGGACCGACGAGCCTTGCGACGTCCGACGACCAGATCGCCCGCTTCGCGGCGTCCGGCTGGTCGACGGCGCGCGTCGATGGGCATGATCCCGAGGCCGTCGCCGCAGCACTGACGGCGGCGCAGGGCTCCTCCCGTCCCACATTCATCGCCTGCCGCACGACCATCGGCTTCGGTGCGCCAACCAAGCACGGCAAGGCCTCGGCACATGGTGAGCCGCTCGGCGCGGAGGAAATTCGCGGCGCACGCGAAAAGCTCGGCTGGCCGTATCCGCCGTTCGAGGTGCCGGCCGATATCCTAAGCGCCTGGCGTGCCGCCGGCACGCGCTCGCGTGCGCAGCGTGAGAGCTGGGACGCCCGTGCCGCCAACGCCGGGGCGCATATGCAGGACGTTCTCGGCGATCCCATCAATGCCGACGCCGCCGCGGCAATCAGAGAAGCGGTGCGCGGCATCAAGCAGGAGTTCGCGGCCTCGGCACCGAAGCTCGCGACGCGGCAGTCCTCGCAGCGCGTCCTGGAAGCCCTGGTCCCGGTCGTGCCGTCCCTTATCGGCGGCTCGGCCGACCTCACGGGGTCGAACGGAACCCGCACCAAGGAGCACGTGCCGGTCTCACCCGGGAATTTCGCAGGAAACTATTTGCACTATGGCGTGCGCGAGCATGGCATGGCGGCGGCGATGAACGGACTGGCGCTGCATGGCGGCATCGTCCCCTATGGCGCGACGTTCCTCGTCTTCACGGACTATTGCCGACCGGCGATCCGGTTGTCCGCGCTCATGCAGCAGCGCGTGATCTACGTGATGACGCATGACTCGATCGGTCTCGGCGAGGACGGTCCGACGCACCAGCCGGTGGAGCAGCTTGCCGCGCTGCGCGCGATCCCGAACCTGCATGTGTTTCGTCCGGCCGACAGCGTCGAGGTGGCGGAGTGCTGGGAACTGGCGCTGCTGGCACGCGGGACGCCGTCGGTGCTCGCGCTCACCCGCCAGGGTGTGCCGGCGCTGCGGAAGGAACAGGGCAACGAGAACCTGTCCGCGCGCGGCGCCTACGTGCTCGCCGAGGCGGATGGAACGCGCGACGTCACGCTGCTGGCGACGGGCTCGGAGGTCGGACTGGCCATGGACGCGCGTCAGGAACTCGCGGGGCAGGGCATTCGCGCCGCCGTGGTGTCCATGCCGTGCTGGGAGCTGTTCGCGGCCCAGACCGAGGACTATCGCGCGGCCGTGCTCGGCACGGCGCCGAGGGTGGCCGTCGAAGCGGCCGTCGAGTTCGGCTGGGAGCGCTGGCTCGGCGATCGCGGCACGTTCGTCGGCATGTCGAGCTTCGGCGCCTCGGCTCCAGCCCCCAAGCTCTACGAGCATTTCGGGATCACCGTTGCGCATGTTGCGAACGCGGCGCGCCGGCTGGCCGGCCGCTAGGGCGACGGGCGCTTAACCGAGGACGCATCTTCGTGCTCGCGAGGCTTGATGCCGGCTGCTGCCGACGGTAAAGCGGCGGCAGCAACGACCAGCAACAGGATGCGCGCCCGATGGACCTCGACAGGATCAAGACGACGGACGGGCTGGATCTGGCGGGCAAGCGTGTTCTTGTCCGTGCCGATCTGAACGTCCCGGTCGCCGACGGACGCGTGACCGACGATACGCGTCTTGCGAGGCTGGCACCCGGACTTGAGGATTTCGCGCGCCGCGGCGCACGCGTCGTCGTCATGTCCCATTTCGGCCGCCCGAAGGGCAAGGCCGCGCCCGAGTTCTCTCTCAAGCCGGTGGCCGAAGCGCTGGGGCGCGTGGTCAAGGCTCCGGTCACGTTCGCAGGCGAGAGCGTCGGCGCAGCGGCCGAGGCCGCCGTCGCCAGTCTCAACCCGGGCGGCATCCTCGTCCTGGAAAACCTGCGCTTTCATCCGGGCGAGGAAAAGAACGACGCGGCCTTTGCCGCCGCTCTCGCACGACTGGGCGACATCTTCGTGGAAGACGCATTCTCCTCGGCCCATCGCGCGCATGCCTCGACCGAGGCCATCACGCATCTGCTGCCGTCCTATGCCGGACCGCTGCTGATGGAGGAAATCAACGCCCTGCGGACCGTACTCGAGAAGCCGCGCCGGCCGACGGCGGCGCTGGTGGGCGGCGCCAAGGTATCGACGAAGATCCCGGTTCTGTCGAACCTGCTGCCAAAGGTCGACAAGCTCATCGTCGGCGGCGGCATGGCCAACACGTTCCTGCAGGCGCAGGGAACGAATGTCGGCAAATCCCTGTGCGAGCCGGACTTCAACGCCAAGGCGAAGGAAATTCTCGCATCTGCGAAGGCGGCGGGCTGCGAGATCATCCTTCCCGAGGATGCCGTTGTCGCAAAAGAGTTCAAGGCCGGAGCGGACCACAAGGTGGTGCCGGTGAGCCGTGTTCCCGCAGACAGCATGATCCTCGATGCCGGTCCGGCGTCCGTTGCGCGCATCAACGCCGTGCTTGCCGGCTGTCATACGCTGCTGTGGAACGGCCCGCTCGGGGCGTTCGAGATGCAGCCCTTCGGCGAGGCCACGTTTGCGGTGGCGCGCGAGGCGGCCCGGCTGACGCGCGCCGGCAGCCTGGTGTCTGTTGCGGGCGGCGGCGATACGGTCGCCGCTCTCAACGCGGCGGGCGTCGGCGGCGACTTCAGCTATGTATCGACGGCCGGCGGGGCCTTCCTGGAGTGGCTCGAGGGGCGCGAACTGCCGGGCGTGGCCGCTCTCGCCCGTTGAGGCGCAGCGGTCAGCGATTGACAGGGCCTTCTCGCATACTCTCTTATATTCGAACGTTTGAGAACACGAACCCGGCGGGCGGACGTTGGCCGTGGCGACCGGGCTGATTCAGTGGGACGGGATCCAGGGAGGTGAGGATGGCGCACCGCACGGCAGTCGCGGTTTTCGCATGGACGCTCTGTGCGATGGCATGTCTTACCGCGCCGGCACTGGCCCAGGATGACGCCACGGAGCGCGGGCTCGAGCAATACCGCAAGATGCTGAAGGAGGATCCCTGGTCGAACCCGGGTCTTCTGGATGTCGACCGCGGCGAATCCCTGTGGACGACGGCGCGCGGCCCGAAGAACGCGTCCCTCGAAAAATGCGACCTCGGCAAAGGTCCGGGCAAGGTGGAGGGCGCGTTCGCCGAACTCCCGCGCTATTTCGCCGACGCCGACCGCGTCATGGACGTGGAAACCCGCATCCTCTGGTGCATGGAGAAGCTGCAGGGCTTCGACGGCAAGGAACTGACCAAGAGCCCATTCCCCGGCGGCGGCCAGCCGGTCAAGGACGTCGGTGCGATCGCGACCTACGTGGCCAGCAAGTCGGACGGCATGAAGTTTCACGCTCCGCTGACCCATGCGAAAGAGAAGGACGCCGCGGCGGTGGGCGAGGCCTTCTTCTTCCGGCGCCAGGGGCCGATGGATTTTGCCTGCGCCACCTGCCATGGCGACGAAGGCCGCCGCATCCGGCTGCAGCCGCTGCCCTTCCTGTCGAAGCCGGCCTCGGCGCGCGAGGTGGTGGGCGACTGGCCGGCCTACCGCGTGTCGACGACGAACGTCATGACCATGGAGCACCGGCTCAACGACTGCTACTGGCAGATGCGACTGCCGAAGCTCGAGTTCGGCTCCGAGATGGCCATCGCGCTGCAGACGTATCTGGTGAAGACGGCAAACGGGGGCGAAATAAAAGCTCCCAGCATCAAGCGCTAGCGGGAGGCAGGATCATGCAGAAACTCTTCGCTGTCGCTGCGGCGCTTGTGGTGTCGGTCAACGTCTCCGCCGCGCTCGCCCAGCAAAAGACGAACACGGCCACCGAGGCGCGCGTGGATGCCGCCATCAAGTCCAGCTGGGCGACCGCCGCGCCCGAGTGGATGGATCGCTTCAAGCAGGACGAGACGATCAAGGTGTGCAGCGAGACCCGCAACGCCCCCTCGACCAAGGTCTCCAACGCGATCCGGGAGCGTGAACGCAAGAAGGTCGAATATCCCGCCGACGGCAAGCTCATGGGCGACTGGAAGAGCGGCGAGAAGATCGCGCAGTCGGGTTACGGTTTGCGCTTCTCCGACTATCCGGCGCGGCGCCCGACGGGCGGCAACTGCTATGCCTGCCACCAGATCGACAAGAAGGAAGTGAGCTACGGCACGATCGGGCCGAGCCTTGCCGAGTACGGCAAGATCCGCAAGTTCAAGGACGAGGAAATCAAGGCGGTCTACGAGAAGATCTACGATCCGCACGTGGCGCTCCCCTGTTCCAACATGCCCCGGTTCGGCGTCAACAAGGTGCTGACGATCGACCAGATCAAGGATCTCGTCGCCCTGCTGATGAGCCCGGACAGCCCGGTCAACAAGTAGGAACGCCGGGCGCCTCGGCGTGCTGACGGCAATGTGACCGGACGTGGTTTGCGCCGGTGCATCCCAGCCGTTACGTCTGCGGCGACACAAGCGGCGAGGACGATGCTGGCAGACGCGTACATCTACCTGGGCGTGGCGCTCGCCGGCCTCGTGAGTTTCCTGTCGCCGTGCGTGCTGCCGCTCGTGCCGCCCTATCTCGGCTATCTGGGCGGCACGACCATCGAGCAGATGAGCGACGACGCGGGCCTCGACAACGAGGTCTGGCGCCGCGTCGTCCTGTCGGCGGTGTTCTTCATCCTCGGCTTCACCACCGTCTTCGTCAGCCTCGGCGCCGGCGCGTCGATGGCCGGCCAGTGGGTGCAGGCCTACAAGAGTACGCTGTCGGTGGTGGCCGGGCTCGTCATCATCGCCTTCGGTCTGCATTTCCTGGGCCTCGTGCGCATCCCGCTGCTCTACAGCGAGGCGCGCTACCACGGCGATCATACCGGGCGGGGTTTTGCCGGCGCCTACCTCATGGGGCTCGCCTTTGCGTTCGGCTGGACGCCCTGCGTCGGGCCGATCCTCGCAACGGTGCTGGCGCTGGCCGCCAACGAGGCCAGCCTCGGCGCCGGCGTGCGCCTCCTGCTCGTTTATTCGCTGGGGCTCGGCATTCCCTTCCTGCTGGCGGCGGTCGCCATCCGGCCCTTTCTCGCGTTCTTCCATCGATTTCGACGTCAGCTCGGCCGCATCGAGAAGGGCATGGGCGTGCTGCTGGTGCTGACGGGCATCCTGTTCCTTACCGGGTCGATGAACCTTTTCGGACAGTGGCTGCTCGACAATGTTCCGCTATTGTCGCGCGTCGAGGAGATGGCGACGCCCAAGAACCTCGAAACCGAGATCATGCGGCGCAACCTGTCTCCCTGAACCGCAGGGCGGACAGTGCCCGCCAGCTGCAGCAGCGAGCCTCAGGCGCAGATCATGTCCACCGTTCCCGTCGCGCTCACCATCGCCGGCTCCGACAGCTCGGGGGGAGCCGGCATCCAGGCCGATCTCAAGACGTTCTCGGCCTTCGGTGTCTATGGCGCCAGCGTCATCACGGCGCTGACGGCGCAGAACACGCGCGGCGTCCAGGGTGTCGAGGCGGTTCCGGCTCCGTTCGTCGCCCGCCAGCTCGAGAGCGTCCTGTCGGACCTCGACGTGGCGGCCGTCAAGACCGGCATGCTGGCCAATCGCGAGATCGTCGAGACGGTGGCCGCAGGTCTGGCCGGTCTGCGGCAGCGGCCGGTGGTCGTCGATCCGGTGATGGTGGCGACGAGCGGCGACGTGCTGCTCGCGCCCGATGCCGTATCGGCGGTTCTGACACATCTCATCCCGCTCGCGGGCGTGCTGACGCCCAATCTGCCCGAGGCGGCGCATCTCCTGCGAACGGACCCGGCGCGGAGCGAGGCGGAGATGCTCGCTCAGGCGCGCGCGCTGACGGACCTTGGCGCGGCCGCGGTCCTGATGAAGGGCGGGCATGGGGCGGGCGGCGAGGCCGTGGACCTGCTGTGGGACGGAACCGACGCGCACCGCTACGCGCGGCCCCGCATCGACACGCGCCACACGCATGGAACCGGCTGCACGCTGGCGGCCGCCATCGCGGCCCTGCTGGCTCAGAAAGTTCCCTTGGCCGCTGCCGTGGCACGCGCCAAGGACTATGTCTGGCACGGGCTCGAGGCGGGCCGCACGCTCGGGGTCGGCCAGGGGCGAGGCCCGGTCGATCACCTCTACGCGATCCGGCGCAATCCGCCACCGGCCTGAAGATTGCCGAACCATTCGCCTGCTGTCGCATTTGAGCGTTATGCCCAGCAACAACGGGATATCCGGGCAAATTGCATTGGCCGGCGGTTGCGGACTGGCGATCATCGGCAGGCGAGTCGCAGCTTATGTGCCCGTGTCCGGCCGCGACTGCACACCAAGGAATTGCGAACCATGACAACAGCGACATCGACAACAACCGTGCGCGGCCACGCAGGCGGCGTGTGTGCGCTTCTCGGCGCCGGCATCGCCATCCTGTGCGGGGCCTATGCCGCCGCCGCAAGGCCCGCCTCGCCGATGGACAACCTGCCGGGCTATTGGACCGGCCGCGGCTCGGTGATCCTCGGCAACGGAAACCGCGAATCCGTGAAATGCGCCGTCACCTACAGCGTTGCCGGCGGCGGATCGCACCTTCGCCAGCATCTGCGTTGCGCCAGCCCGAGCTACAACATCAACGCCTCCGCGGTGCTGCGCGTGTCCGGCCGGCGCATCACCGGGAGCTGGGAGGAGCGGTCCTTCTCGGCTTCGGGAAGCATCTCGGGCCACGTCACCGGCAAGGGCATGGCGCTCACCATCCGCGGGTCGTCCTTCTCCGCAGGCATGACGGTTGCGTTGTCGAGCTGCCATCAGTCGATCAACATCACGCCGCAGGGTTTCGACATCCGCCGCATCTCCGTCGGCCTCGGCAAATGCTGAGCCGGAAATGCCGTGCCTGATCAGCTTGTTGCGCTCCCGCCACAGCATGATGCCGAAGTTTTTGTCCCTGGTTGCGCGCTCAACGCCAGTCCGCCTAGAGTTTGGGCAGCATCGATTGGGGGTGCTTGGGGGGAGAGCCGGACCGCGATAGATCAGGGACGCGGTTTGGGCTCCAACTGAAAGCCGGTCCGGGTCGCTCCCGGGCCGGTTTTTGTTTTTGCCGCCTCCGCACCGGCGTGCGGCTTGACAGCGGCCGATAACACGCCGCTTGTGAGCGCCGAAGCATCGGAGCGATGCCCAAATACCAGGTGACCGAGATGACCGAGCGCCTTCCCGCCATCGAGGATATCCGCGCGGCGCGCCAGCGGCTTGCGACGTATGCCGTCGTGACGCCGTTGCTGGAGCACCCCGCCCTCAACGAGGCCACCGGCGGCCGCGTGCTGCTGAAAGCCGAGAACCTGCAGCGCGTCGGCGCCTTCAAGTTCCGCGGCGCCTTCAACAAGATCTCGCAGATCGACCGCGCAAAATATCCCGGCGGTGTCGTCGCGTGCTCGTCGGGCAACCACGCGCAGGGCGTCGCCGCGGCCGCGACGCTGGCCGGCATCCGGTCGGCCATCGTGATGCCGGCGGATGCGCCGCGCATCAAGGTCGAGCGCACGCGTGCTTTCGGCGGCGAGGTGATTTCCTATGACCGCGAGCGCGAGGACCGCGACGCGATCGCTCTCGCGCTGTGCACCGAACGCAAGGCGATGAACGTGCATCCCTTCGACGATCCCGACGTCATGGCGGGGCAGGGCACCGTGGGCATGGAGCTGATGGAGCAGGCGGAGGCGCTGGGCGCGGTGCCCGACGTCGTGCTGGCCAACACCTCCGGCGGCGGCCTCATCTCCGGCATTGCCATTGCCGTCAAGGCGGCGCGTCCCGAAACGGAGGTCTACAGCGTCGAGCCGGCCGGTTTCGACGATTTCGCCCGCTCGCTGGCGCAAGGCGCCAGGCAGAAGAACGAGCGGCTGGCGGGCTCCATCTGCGACGCCCTGATGGCGCAGACGCCGGGCAAGCTGACGTTCGATGTGGCGGGCAGAACGCTCGCCGGCGGATTGTCGGTGACCGACGAGGAGGTGAAGACCGCAATGCGGTTTGCCTTCCGCGAGCTCAAGCTGGTGGTCGAGCCGGGCGGTGCAGCCGCCCTCGCGGCGGTGCTGGCGGGCAAGATCCCCGTCAAGGGGCGCACCGTGGTCGCCGTTCTCTCCGGCGGCAACGTCGACCCGGACCAGTTCGCGGAGATCATCGCGGCCTGACCGTCGCGGAGCGGGGCATGACGCAGTCCGGTGCAACGGGCCTGGCGGCCGGCTATGCCTGGCGGGTGTCGCTGTTCTATGGCGCGCTGTTCTCCGTCACCGGCGTGCAGCTTCCGTTTTTCCCGGTATGGCTCGACTGGCGCGGCATGACCGCCCAGGACATCGCCTTCATCGGCGCGCTGCCGATGCTGGCGCGCGTGATCGCCGCCCCGCTTTTCGCCCACCTCGCGGACCGCTCCGGCCGCCATCGCCAGGTCCTGATCTGGGTCGCATGGAGCGGATGCGCGGCGTTGATGCTGCTGGGTCTGGCCCGGGGCTTCTGGACGATCTTCGCGCTGAGTCTCGCCTTTGCCGTTGTCTGGACATCGGTGATACCGCTGACTGAGACGATCGCCGTTGCCGGTGTCCGCGCCGCAGGGCTCGACTACGGGCGCATGCGCGTGTGGGGCTCGCTGACGTTCGTTGCCGCCAATTTCGCGGGCGGCCTGCTGCTCGACGGCACCGGACCCTGGGCCGCCATCTGGCTCATCGCAACCCTGGCGGCGGCGACGGCGCTGGCGGCGCTTGTGATGCCGGCGCCGCCCATGACCGGCGTGGCGCACAGCCGGCCCAGTCTTCGCTCGGCCTTCGGGCTCGTGCGCGAGCCGGTGTTCCTGACGTTTCTCGTGGCGACCGGTGCCGTGCAGGCGGCGCACGCCGTGTTCTACACCTTTGGCACGCTGCACTGGCGCGCGAGCGGCCTTTCGGCGGCCTGGTGCGGCGGACTATGGGCCATCGGCATCGTCGCCGAAATTCTCCTCTTCACATTCTCGGCGCATGTCTTGCGCGCGATCGAGCCGGTCCGGCTCATGTGCGTCGGGGCCGCGGCAGCCGTCGTGCGCTGGCTCCTGATGGGGTTCGATCCGCCGCTGGCGGCGCTGATACCGCTGCAGGTTCTGCACGGGGTCACCTATGGCGCCACCCATCTCGGCGCGATCCATTTCATCGGACGCCGCGTCGGCGATCACGAAGGCGGCACGGCGCAAGCCCTCTATGCGTCCGTCAACGGCGGCATCGCCATGGGGCTCGCCGTCATGGTCGCCGGACATGCCTATGCCGCCGCGGGCGGGCGGGCCTACTGGGCCATGGCGGCACTCGCGGCCGTCGGACTGGCGGCGTCGGTCATGCTGGAGCGCGGCGGGCGTCAGCCCCACAGCTCGCGGGTCGGCGGCGCGACATAGGCGCCGTCATAGCCGAGCCCGGGCTCGCGGTCGCGCGCGAGAAGGAGCGGGCCGTCGAGATCGGCCCAGTCCGCCCCCTGCGCGAGGAGCACGGCCGGCGCCATCGCCAGCGACGTGGCGACCATGCAGCCGACCATGACCTTCAGGCCGCGCTCCCGCGCGGCGTCCTTCAAGGCCAGCGCTTCGGTGAGACCGCCGGTCTTGTCGAGCTTGATGTTGACGGCGTCATAGAGCGTCGCGATCCGGTCGAGATCGGCGCGCGTGTGCAGCGATTCGTCCGCGCACAGCGCCACGCCCCCGCGGACGGCGGCAAGCGCGCCCTCCTTGCCGGCCGGCAGCGGCTGCTCGATCAGCTCGATCCCGGTCTCCCTGGCGACGGCCATCAGCATGGCGAGGTCGGTCTCCGACCAGGATTCGTTGGCATCGGCGATGAGGCGCGCGTCGGGCCGGCCTGCGCGGATGGCGCGCAGGCGATCGCCATCCAGGGCGCCGCCGCCGAGTTTGAGTTTGAGCAGGGGATAGCGTGCAGCGGCCCTGGCCCTGCCGGCCATGGCGTCCGGCGTGTCGAGGCTGAGCGTGTAGGCGGTGAGCAAGGGCCGGGCTGACGGGCATCCGATCCGGGCGGCAACCGCAACGCCGCTGGCCTTCGCCTCGAAGTCCCACAGAGCAAGGTCGATGGCGTTGCGGGCCGCACCCGCGGGCATCCGGTCCGCCAGCGCGGCACGCGAGAGCGGCCCGTCGTAGGCGCGGATCGCGGCCGCCGCCCCGTCCACCGTCTCGCCATAGCGCGGGTAAGGCACGGCTTCGCCGCGTCCCGTCGCGATGCCGTCGCTGATGCTCGCGACCACGACGTCGGCAGCGGTCTTGGCGCCGCGCGCGATGGTGAAGCTGCCGGCGGTCGGCCAGCGCTCGACTGTCACGCTGAGGGTCGGGGGATGGGGCGACATGTCGGTTCACCTGCGCCGCCGCGCATCGCGGCGATCGTCATGCCGCGCACCGCGGCGGCCGTCAGCTCAGCCGGCCGCTGGCATGCGCGAGGAACAGGTAGACGCGGCCGCTGTCCGAGACGAGATGGTTCTGCAGCACCCGGCCCGAGGGGTCCGTCTGCTCGGTATCGTGCAGCAGGCGCTCGAACTCGTTGAGGAAGCGTTCCACGGACGAGCGGAACTCCCCGTCGGTCCGGAAGCGGGCGGTGACCTCGTCGAACGTCGTGCGTCCCTCGGCGGTGTAGATCGATCGCACCATGATGCCGCGCTGGCCGGCGCGGAAGCGCCCCCAGATGGCGGTGGCCGTCGGCGTGTCGAGCGCGCGGGCGATGGCCTCGATGTTGAGGTGCGGCCCCATAGGGTCTTCCTCGACCGAGGCGCGCTCGAGGAGATAGCCCAGCGACCAGCGCGAGTTGTTGTCCACGCCGGGAGGCATGGCCGGCGGCAGGGCCTGCGGCTGGAGACGCTGCGACTGGGCAACGAACTGGCCCGTGAGCGTGGCCGGCGCGTTGGGCGGCAGCGGTGCGGGCGGGGCAATATCGCGACGCGAGCTTTCTCGCGCCGACAGCGAGGAGAGCTGTTCCAGCGCGCGCAGCTGCTCCTGCAGGATATGGCGCATCGCGTCCGCGCTCTCGCGGGTGGCGTTCGGCAGCCGTTCGGCCTCCGCGCGCAGGCGCTCCTGCTCGCGGCGCAGGTGGTCGGCGGCGCGGGCCGCCTGCTGCTTGAGGTCCTCGGAGGCCTCGTCGAAGCGGCTCGACAGCGAGCCCAGATGCTGCTCGACCTGCATCGAGACGTTGGAAAACCGCGACCGCATGTCTTCCAGTGCGCGCGACGCCTGCGCATCGGTCTGGTGGCGGATGCGCTCCAGCTCCGCCAGCGCGGCCTGCGTATGCTGCTCGGCGCCATGTGCGAGCTGCTGCGTGACGGCCTTGGCGCGCGTCTCGGCTGCCGTGAGCGAATCCTCGATCGACGTCGAGTAGCCGTGCATGATCTTGTCGAGATGGTCGGACTTGTTCGACAGCGCGTTGAGCGTCTCGCTCAGCTCCGCGTGTCGCCGCTGCAGGGTCGTGTCGATGCGGAAGTTGGCGGCCTCCAGGGCGTTGGCCGCGCGCATGATGGACTGGCCCTGGCCTTCGAACCGGCTTGTCACGGAGCCGACCTGCTGCAGCAGGTTCTCGGATACGTTCTTCAGCAGGTCCGCCTGGTTGGCGAGACCCTCGATGGCCTTGACCGACTGACGCGTGATGTTCTCGCTGGTGCGGCGCACCGCGCCGAGACCGTTGAGCAGCGTCTCGTCGAGATCGGTGGCCTGACGGCCGAGCGTCTCGGACAGGACCTTGACGTGGCTTTCCATGGCGCTCGTCAGGGCGCGCGCCTTCTCTCCCACCGTGCCGTCGATGGCCATGGTGGAGCGCAGGATGGATTCGTCGACGAGCTTGAGGCGCTCCGTGAAGGCGGCATCGAGCGCCTGCGTGCGCTCGATGAGCTGGCTGTCGAGCTGCTCGGCGCGGCTCGCGAGCGTCGCGTCGAGCGCGCGGGTGTAGTCTTCGAGGACGCCCTGCAGCTGCTCTGTGCGCGCCGACAGCGTCGCCTCGAAGCGGCCGCCGGCCTGGGCGAGCTGCGTGTCGAGCGCGATGAGATTCTGGCCGGCGCCCTCGATGATCTTGGCGAGCTTGAGCTGCTGGTCGCTCAGCTTGTCGATGAGGGCGGGCACTTCCGTGCCGACCGTCTTGAGCGTGTCGGCCATGCGCTCCGAGGTGCCGACGAGGGCGCTGCGCTCGCCCGCGAGCTCCTGGATGATGCTGCGGATCTTCTGCTCGTTCTCGCCGTAGGAGCGCTCGAGAACGGAGACCTCGTTGTGCACGAGGGCTTCCAGCTCGCTGGCCCGGCCGAGCGCGCGCGAGACGGCCTCGTTCATGAACGCCACCTGGCGCCGCACGGCCTGGCCGAGGGAGGCCACGGATTGCTCGGCGGTGCGGTCGGGTTCCGCAAGGCGGACGGCAACCTCCGTCATGGCGGAGGACATCAGCTTCAGTTCCTGCGCGCGCCAGACGAGCATGGCAAGGAACCAGAACAGCGCGATGGGCAGCACGACCGTGGCCGCGACCGTCACCAGAGCCGGCCTGCCGAGCAGCTCCGTGAACGAGGATGCGCTGGAAATCTCGGGCAGCAGCATCGCCCAGCCCAGGACGCCGCCGAGCGCGACCCACAGGCCCGACGCGGCGGCGGCGACGATGAAGGGGCGCTTGGACGGTTTTTGCTGCAGGGCGAAAATGAGACCGCCAATGGACGGCGCATCATCGTTGGCTGCGATCTTGCCGCGCGGCGGCGTACCGGCGGCGCGGCGACGCGCCTCGCGGCGCGGTGCTGCGGGCTCCTCGGCCTCCGGCGCGGCGAGCTCGGGCGCGGCTGCCTTGGGCTGTGCCGACGCTGGCGCGGGAGCGGGAGGTGGTGGGGTCGCAGCAGGCGCGGGACGCGCGGCCGCCACGGGAATATCGATGCCGCGCTCGCCGTTTTCCTGGACCACGCGCGCATGTTCGGCGACGCCGCGTTCGGTCAGGACAAAGGCCTTGGGCGTCGGCGGGAGCGGCGGTCGCGCGCCGGGGGCCGCGGGCGGTGCAGCGATGGCCGGCCGCGCCGGGCTTGCCGCATCGGACGAGGTGATCTTCACGAGGCCGGGAAGTTTCGGCTCGGTCTTGGCGTCGGGCGCAGGCGGCGGCGAAGCCGCCGAGGTCCCGGTCGGCAGCGCAGGGGGCGCGCGCTCGGAAAGGTCGCGCTGAGGCTTACCGTCCTGTGCCATTCCCCCGAAAAGCTCCCCGTCCAGCGGCCAAGCGGCCGAACCCACACCCCGATGCAGACATACCGCAAAACAGCAGGTCGCGACAGGCGACTCTGCGGGCTCAAATCGCAACTACAACACCGCACTAGGCGGGTTTTGCGGCCTGCTTGGCGCAGGGGAGCCCGCCCCCGAAGAAGCCGTTCTGGGGTAGGCCGGCAATGGGGCGAAAGAAAGAACGCCCCGACGGGTGACGCAACCGGGCTAGGCCCTTGGTCCATCACGGTAATGAACTGTTCACCCTGCCCCTTAAGCGCAGCTTATAAAGTTTGGATTAAATGCACATTGGGCCATGGCGCCTGCCCGCGGGCATGGATTCAGCTCCGGCCGGCGCCAGTGGGGTAACTTGTGCAAAAGAGCAAACGACGATGAGCGCAGTCGCATCGGCAGCTGACGAGGCGCGAGACGGGCGGCAGGGCAAGGGCCCGGCCCCGTGCATCGACCTGACTTACCTGCGCCGGTTCACCCTCGACAATACGGCCCTCGAGCGCGAGGTGCTGGAACTGTTTGCGGACCAGGCACCGCTCTACCTTGCCGCTCTGCGCGGGGCCCGGCACGCCAAGGCATGGTCGGAGGCCGCCCACACTCTCAAGGGGTCGGCACGCGCTGTCGGAGCCTGGCGCGTGGCAGCAGCCGCCGAGGCGCTCGAAGCGGCAGGCTACGGGGCGGCGGGCGAGGACGGCCCGCTGATGCGCGAGGCCACCGAGGTCGTCGCCGAGGCCCGCCATTTCATCGCGCTCCACTGCGGCGGGATCTAGCCGCTCCATTCGCCGCAGGCGTGTCCGGCCCGCCATGCTTGCAAGGGCTTGGGATGGCCGTTAACACTCCGCCCGGCTGCCGCCGGCGCCTGGCGCGTCAATTCGGGCAGCGGGAGAGAGTTTGTGGCGAAGATCACTTTTGTGCAGCCTGACGGGACCTCGCAGACGGTCGATGCCGAGCCGGGCATGACCGTCATGGAGGCGGCCAAGAAGAACCTCATCGACGGCATCGAGGCGGAGTGCGGCGGCGCGTGCTCGTGCGCGACATGCCACGTCTATGTCGACGACGCATGGACCGAGCGTGTGGGCAAGCCGTCCGAGATGGAAGAGGATATGCTCGATTTCGCCTTCGACGTGCGCGAGACGAGCCGGCTGAGCTGCCAGATCAAGGTCCGCGCCGATCTCGACGGCCTCACCGTCCACGTCCCGGAAAAGCAGTTCTGAAGAGAGCGCGCCCGAACGGCGGCCGAGCGGAGAAGACAGTGGTGCACGAGCCGATCGAGACCGATGCAGTGATCGTCGGCGCCGGGCCATGCGGCCTGTTCGCGGTGTTCGAGCTGGGGCTCGTCGATATCAAGGCGCATGTGGTCGACATCCTCGACAAGCCGGGCGGGCAGTGCGCGGAGCTCTATCCCGAAAAGCCCATCTACGACATTCCGGCGCTGCCCATCGTCACCGGCCAGGAACTGACCGAGCGGCTGATGGAGCAGATCAAGCCGTTCGGCGCGGCGCTGCATCTGGGCCAGCGGATCGATGCGCTGGGCAAGCTGGGAGATGGCCGCTTCCGCCTCGAGACCGACGTCGGCACCGTGTTCCACGCCAAGGTGGTCGTCATTGCCGCGGGCGGCGGCTCCTTCACACCGAAGCGGCCCCCGCTCGAAGGCATCGAGGGCTATGAGGGCAAGTCCGTGTTCTACGCCGTGCGGCGCATGGACGACTTCCGCGACGCCGACGTGCTGATCGTCGGCGGGGGAGATTCGGCGCTCGACTGGACGCTCAATCTATACCAGGTGGCGCGCAGCGTGACCCTGCTGCACCGGCGCGACGACTTCCGCGGGGCGCCGCACTCGGTGGAGAAAATGCGCGGCCTCGTGTCGGAGGAGAAGGTGCGTCTGCTGATCGGGCAGGTGACGCAGCTGCACGGCGCGGATGGAGCGCTCGATGGCGTGACGGTGCGCACCAAGGACGGCGAGGTGCGCGTTGCCTGCAACCGCATGCTGCCGTTCTTCGGCCTGACGATGAAACTTGGCCCGGTCGCCGACTGGGGCCTTAACCTGCATGAGAACCTGATCCCGGTCGACACCGAGAGGTTCGAGACCAGCATCCCGGGCGTGTTCGCCATCGGCGACATCAACTGGTATCCGGGCAAGCTGAAGCTGATCCTGTCGGGCTTCCACGAGGCCGCGCTCATGGCGCAGGCCGCGCACAAGATCATCTATCCCGACAAAAAGCTGCTCTTCCAGTACACGACGTCGTCGTCGAGCCTGCAGAAGAAGCTGGGCGTGCGCTGAGCCCTGAAGTGTTGGCGTCCGCTCAGCGGCCCGTGCCGTTGTCGCGCTGCTTCTGCCAGAAATCCTTGCCCTCGAAGGGCTTCTCCGAGATCTGTCCGTCCGTGTCGAATAGGCCGCCGGAAGCGACCACCTTGGGCTTCGGCAGATCGGGTGTGTAGTTGCCGGCCAGGTGACGCTGCAGGTCTTCCTTGATCTTGGTCGACTTGCTGTCCGTGCAGAAGTTGGGATCGGGCGCGATCTTGCTCCAGATCGTCCGGTAGGAGGTGTCGTAGGTCGTCTCGATGCGGGCCATCTGGTCCGCGGGCGTGCCCTGCGAGCGCTCGTAGGCGAGGTAGTTCATCTTCAGCTTGGCGGCATCGAAATTGAAGCCGCACTTGGTGGCGCGCGCCGCCGTCCAGGCGACCTGCACCGGCCGCGCCATGGGGTCTTCGTTGGTGATGCCGACGACGGGATCGACCTGCGGCTTTGACGGGCCGCCGAACAGGCTGCCGGTGGTCAAGCCGCTGCCGCCGCCGCTGCAGCCGCCGACAAGGCCGGCGGCAAGGACCAGCGCCGCAGTCGCGAGCGATCCGAATCGTTCCATGGACATCCCCCGTTTCGCGGCGCCAGTTTGCCGAGAACGGCATTCCCGTCAATGCATCGGCGATTCTGTGCTCAGAAAATGGCTGAATCGCGGTCAGACCGGACGATCACCCCCATTTGGCCCTGTGGACGGTGGTCGCGGCCGTGGCGCCATAGACGACCATCGCCAGGCCCACGAGGGCGAACAGGGCCTCGACCGGCGTCCCCAGCTGGCCCAGGACCACTGCCCCGGACACGACCACCAGAAAGCGCAACACGGCGGCCAGCACCGGCCCGCGCACGTCACCGGAGCCCTGCGAGGCGAAGTAGAGGCACAGCCCGAGGCCGAAGAACGGGAAGCCGGGGGCGGCCAGCTTGAGATAGGCGTAGGTGGACGCCCTGACCCCGCGGCTGTCGGTAAAGAGGGCCACCCACAGATCGGGGAAAATCGTGATGATGACCGTGAGTATGAGGATGACGCCGGCGGACAGGGCCGATCCGGTCCAGGCGACGCGCCTTGCCCGCGCGATATCGCCGGCGCCGATCGCCATGCCGACCATCGGCACACAGGCCACGCCGACGCCGAAGGCGACCGGCACCAGGAGGAATTCGAGCCGCGCGCCGATTCCGTAGCCGGCGAGTGCATCGGTGCCGAAGCGGGCGACAAAGCGCGCCAGCGTGAGGATCGTCACCACCGACAGCAGGGCCGAAAGGCAGGCGAGCGCCCCGACCTTCAGGATGTCGCGGAACATCTCCCATTTGAACCTCACGCCGTCGAAGCCGATCCTGAGGCGGCTGCGGCTCGTCAGCAACCAGAACAGGAACAGGGCCCCAAGCCCGAAGGCCGCGAGCTGTCCGAAGGCGACGCCGGCAATGCCGAAGCGCGGGACGGGGCCGAGCCCCAGCGAGAGCGCGCCGCCGACGGCGATCTGCGCCGCGGCGATGCCGACATAGGTGAGCGAGGGCACCTTCATGTTGCCGGTGCCGCGCACGATGGAGGCGAGCGTGTTCAGCAGCCAGATGACGATGACGCCGGTGAAGAAGGTGTTCGAGTAGAGGAGCGCCTGCTGCAGCACGCCGTCGCGGCCGCCGAGCAGGCGATAGAGCGCAGGCCCGAGAGACAGGAACACCACCGTGAACAGCAGGCCGCCGGCGATGCCGATCATCAGGGCGTGCATGGCCAGCGCGCGGGCGCGCACGTCGTCGCCGGCGCCGAGCGCGCGCGAGATGGCCGATGACACGCCGCCGCCCATGGCGCCCGACGACATCATCTGCGTCATCATGATCATCGGAAACACGAAGGCCATGGCGGCCAGCGGCTCGGTGCCGAGGATGCCGATGTAGGACGTTTCCGCGATGGCGACGAGCGACGTGGCGCTCAGCGCGACGATGTTGGGCCACGACAGCCGCACCAGCGTCGGCAGGATCGCCGACGACAGCAGAGGATTGAGCGGCGGCTGACCGGATGCGGCCGTGACGGTCATGGACGTTGTGTTCCCGAGCTGCGGTGGAGCGGCGCCGACTAGCGCATCAATTCCTTCATCGCTCCGTCGAGCCCCTCCAGCGTTAGGGGGAACATGCGGCCACCGACGAGGTCGCGCATGATCTTGATCGACGGCGTCCAGCTCCAGTGCGCCTCCGGCACCGGATTGAGCCACACCACATGCTCGTAGATGTCGGTGACGCGGCGCATCCACAGCGCGCCGGCCTCCTCGTTCATGTGCTCGACGGAGCCGCCCGGCACGGTGATCTCATAAGGGCTCATCGAGGCGTCGCCGACCATCACCACCTTGTAGTCCGCCGGATACTTGTGCAGCACCTCCCAGGTCGGCGTGCGCTCGGTCCAGCGGCGCATGTTGTCCTTCCACACGAACTCGTAGAGGCAGTTGTGGAAGTAGAAGTGCTCGAGGTGCTTGAACTCGGCACGCGCGGCGGAAAACAGCTCCTCGGCGATCTTGATGTGCCAGTCCATCGAGCCGCCGATGTCGAGCAGCATCAGCACCTTCACCGTGTTGCGACGCTCGGGCCGCATGCGGATGTCGAGGTAGCCCTTGCGCGCGGTGTCCTTGATCGTGCCGTCGAGATCGAGCTCGTCGGGCGCTCCCTCGCGCGCCCACCGGCGCAGGCGGCGCAGGGCGACCTTGATGTTGCGCGTGCCCAGCTCGACGGTGTCGTCGAGGTCCTTGAACATGCGCTGGTCCCAGACCTTGATGGCGCGGCCCTGGCGGTTCTCCTTCTGGCCGATGCGGACGCCCGCGGGATTGTAGCCATAGGCGCCGTAGGGCGAGGTGCCGCCCGTGCCGATCCATTTCGAGCCGCCCTGGTGGCGGCCCTTCTGCTCGGCGAGCCGCTTCTGCAGCTCCTCCATGATCTTTTCCCAGCCGCCGAGCGCCTCGATCTTCTTCTTGTCCTCCTCCGACAGATAGAGCTCGGAGACGAGACGAAGCCATTCGTCGGGGATCTGCGCGTTGGCCGCCTCCTGCATGAGCTCGAGGCCCTTGAAGACGTGGCCGAAGACCTGGTCGAACTTGTCGAGATGGCGCTCGTCCTTCACGAGGCAGGCGCGCGCGAGATAGTAGAAATCCTCGACCTTCCTGTCGGCGAGATCGGCCTGCAGGCCCTGCATGAGGGTCAGGTATTCCTTCAGCGTCACCGGGATTTTGGCGGCCTTGAGCTCGTGGAAGAACGTGACGAACATGCAGATGGGCCTCGATGCCGGTGGAGGCGGCCAGGATACCCGAGGCCCCGACTGGCGTCACTTCCGGCCTGCGCGCAGAAGGCCCTGGCTTGTGGCTTCGACAACCGCCTGCGTGCGGGTCGAGACCCCGAGCTTACGTTTCGCGTTCTCGACGTGGTAGTTCACGGTTTTGGGCGAGATTTGCAGGATGCGGCCGATCTCCCAATCGGACTTTCCAGCCGCGACCCAGCCCAGAATCTCGCTTTCGCGGGGAGTGACGTCGTCGGACCGAGCCATGCTGCAAAAACGCTTAGCGCCCGGGACGGCTGGGCCAATATCGGAACAATAAGCGGGAAGGATCGTCTTGGTAGGGGACAGGCGCAAACATTGCGGTTCAAGTTGCATAATGAAAGATTGCCAACTGATGCGTGTATTAGCGTATACAAAGCCATGAGCAGGATCCGGCCATGATGGTCGAACCCGAAGCCGTCGTGCTGGCCGACGATGCCATCGTGCCCAACAGCGCGCTGCCGCTGCTCGTCTACCGGGCCGCGTTCGCGTCCGATGCGGCGTCCGGGCTCGCCCGCGACCCGGATGCGATCCTGCAGCGCTTTGCCGGATGCGGCTGGACCGGCGGCTGGGTGAACGGAATCTATCCCTTCCACCACTACCACTCGACCTCGCACGAGGTACTGGCGCTCGCGGCGGGGTCTGCCGTCGTGCAGTTCGGCGGTCCGGCCGGGCCGAAGCTCCCCCTCGCGGCGGGCGACGTCGTGGTCATTCCCGCCGGCGCGGGCCACTGCCGGCTGTCGGATGATGCGGGTCTCGTGGTGGTGGGCGCCTATCCCGACGGATGCGACTGGGATCTGAGACGCGCCACACCGGCCGACAGGGCGATAGCGCTCCCCAACATCGCGCGCGTGCCTCTGCCGGAGACGGACCCGGTATACGGCCGCGCGGGCCCTCTCCTGCGCATCTGGCGCTGAGGCGTCACTGCGGGGACTGCCGGTCCCCTGTCGACGGTGTGCGAAAGACCTCGCTCAGGATGTCGCGCACCCGCAGCGGCCGCGCCGCGAGATAGGGCAGGGGGCGCAGGACCTGCGTCGCGGCGATGCCGACGCGCGCGGTGAGCGCGCCGTTGACGGCGCCTTCGCCGAGCCGGCGCGACAGGCGGTGCAGGATGTCCTGGCCCAGGAACTGGCCGAGCATGTCGTCGGTGAGCGCGACGCCCCCGGTCGCGATGAGGTGGCCCAGCACGAGCCGCGCGAGCTTCAATCCGCCGAGAACACCGGGCCGGCCGCCGTACTGGGTGGCGAGACTGCGCAGCAGGCGCATGTTCTCGATCAGGACGTAGCCGACCGAGATCAGCGCAAAGGGGCTGAAGGCGGTCATCGTCGCCACACGCTTGGCGACCCGGGTGATCGCGCGCCGGGCATCGGCATCGAGCCGCGCCACGATCTCGCGGTCGGCCAGCGCGAGCAGCTCGCCGGGGTCGTGGATGTCGGCAGAGTGCTCGCGAAAGCGGTCGAGCGGCCAGGCCAGGTCGGCGCGACCGGCATAGAGCGCGATCACCTCCGATGCGGCCGCCCGCTCCGCGTCGCTGCTGCCGCCGGCGATGGCGTCGGCGACCGCCGTCCTCAGCCGCCGCAGGCGGCGCAGGCGCAGAATGCCGATCATCTCGCGCAGCACGATGGCAAGCGCGGCAAGAGCTGCCAGTGCCAGCAGGGCGAGCGCGACCCAGCCGATCCAGTCGTCCCGCTGCAGCGCCACCGATACGAAGCGCGCGAACCACAGGCCCGCGGCGAGCGAGACAAGCCCGCCGAGCGCGGAGATGAGCACGGCGCCCCAGCGGATGCCGTTGCGCAGGCGCGCCATCGTCGGCTCCTGCGGCGCAGGCGGGGCGATGGCCGGCGGCGAGACGGGCTCGGAACCGGAAGGCGGAGGCGGTTCTTCCTTCGGGGGCAGGACGAGCGCGGGATCATCGAGGCTGAAGGAGCGGGGCCGTCGCGGGCCGTTGCCGGTGGTCATGCGAGCCGGTCTCCGAAGAGGAAGTCCATGGCGCGGTCGAGCCGGATGTGCGGCATCGGCTGCGCGGGGCCGGACAGGAGGCCCGGCTGCGGGGGCGGCCGGAACTTGAGGACGCGCATGGCCGCTGCCCGCGGATCGACGGTCTCCTGGCCGCTCAGGACGAGGGCCGGGTCGGCCGGCAGGTCGCCCGGAAAGATCGCCGCTTTGGTTGAGCCGTCGAACACCGTGTCGCCGATCCGCTCGCCGGGCATGGGCGTGCCGAGGATGCAGTCGAGACGCTCGCCGTTGCTCGTCGCCTGCGCCTCCTGGGTGGCCCGCAGGGCGGCGAGCGCCACGGTGCGGACGCTGGCACCGGCAAAGGTCGCGCGCGCGATGGCCTGCTCCGTGATGCGGCCGACGATGGCTTCCAGACGGTCGTGGCTCTTGTGGTGCAGGTGGTCGGCCTTGGTGGCGGCGATGAGCAGGCGGTCGATGCGGCGGGCCAGGATGCGCGACAGCCACGTGTTGGCGCCCGGCCGGAAGCACCGCAGCACGCCGGTCAGCGCCGCCTCCAGGTCGGAGATGGCCTCGGGGCCCAGGTCGATGGCGCTGAGCGCGTCGACGAGGACGATCTGGCGGTCGAGGCGGCTGAAGTGGTTGCGGAAGAACGGCATCACCACGTGGCTGCGGTAGCTCTCGAACCGGCGCTCCAGCAGTGCGCCGAGACTGTCGCGGCGGAACGGCGCTGCCCCGGGCGGAAAGGGGAAGAAGGTGAGCAGCGGCGAACCTTCCAGGTCGCCGGGCATCAGGAAGCGCCCCGGTCCGAGGAGCGCAATGCCGCTCGCCATTGCGCGGGCCGCACGCAGGTAGTCCGTGAACAGGCGTGCGCCGTCGATGGCCGTCCGCTCGTCCTGGGGCGCGCCGGGATCGAGCGAGGAGAGAAACGTCAGGAACGGCTCGGCCGCTGTCCTGAGCTGTGATCGCCGGGCATGGGCGATGGCCGTGCGCGACCAGTCCGCGAAGGTCGTGTCGAGCAGGGCCAGGTCGATGAGCCATTCGCCTGGATAGTCGACAATGTCGATGTGCAGGCGGCCATGGCCGATGAACCGGTGCAGCGCGCTGCGGGACCGGTATTCGACGGTGACGCGAAGCTGGCTGATGCTGCGCGTGCTCTCGGGCCACTCCGGCGGATCGGCGGCGAGCCGGGCGAGGTGATCCTCATAGGCGAAGCGGGGGATGTCGTCGTCGGGCTGCGGCTCCAGATAGGCGCGCGCGATGCGCCCTTCCGCCATGGCGCCGAAGAACGGCAGGCGGCCGCCCTCGGTCAGGTTGCGCACCAGCGCGGTGATGAACACGGTCTTGCCGGCGCGGGCAAAGCCGGTCACGCCCAGCCGGACGGTGGGCGTGGCGATGTCGGTCACGAAGGCGCCGGCGTTGCGGAACGCCTCGACCGTCTGGTCGGTGAGGTCGGAAAGCTTCAAGTTGGACCGCCTTGCTCGGCCCTACCTAGAGCAGGAGTGGTCTGTGTGGATAGCCCTTGCGGGCGGAGGCGGCGCAGGCCGAAGACGTACGTGCTGCCGGTGCAGCCCCGTTTTGCCGCCGCGCGCCAGACAGGGCGTGCGGTCAGCTCAGCAGCAGGGTCGCGACGGTTCCAGCGATGACGACGGCGGCCATCAGGAGGAATGCTGCGGTGCGCATGAACTCGACCATTGTGTGCGTTCCAGGACACAGATGCCGGAGCAGCTCCGGTGTCGAGCACTATGACAGAGGGACCTGAATACACCTTAAAGCCAGCGTTCAGACTGCATTCACCTTGATCGCGGCAGGCGCCGGGAAAGCCGCGAATCCGGCGCTTCCGCGCGTCACCGTCGCGACACTTTGGCCACAGGCGCCGCGAAACGACCTAGGAGGTGCCCTGCTGGCGGCGGGCCATGAACGCAAGACGCTCGAAGAGGTGCACGTCCTGCTCGTTCTTGAGCAGCGCGCCATGCAGGGGCGGGATCAGCTTGCGCGGATCGGTCTCGCGCAGCGTCTCGGCGCTGATATCCTCGTTCAGAAGCAGCTTGATCCAGTCGAGAAGCTCCGACGTCGTCGGCTTCTTCTTCACGCCCGGCACGTCGCGCATCTCGTAGAAGACACGCAGGGCCTCGGCGACGAGCCGGCCCTTCAGGTCCGGGAAGTGGACCGACACGATCTGACGCATCGTGTCGGCGTCGGGAAACTTGATGTAGTGGAAGAAGCAGCGGCGCAGGAAGGCGTCCGGCAGCTCCTTCTCGTTGTTGGAGGTGATGATGACGATGGGCCGGTGGGCGGCCTTGATGGTCTCGGCCGTCTCGTAGACGTAGAACTCCATCCGGTCGAGCTCCTGCAGGAGGTCGTTCGGGAACTCGATGTCGGCCTTGTCGATCTCGTCGATCAGCAGCACCGGGCGGCTGCCGTGGGTGAAGGCCTCCCACAGCTTGCCCTTGCGGATGTAGTTGCGGATGTCGTGCACCCGCTCGTCGCCGAGCTGGCTGTCGCGCAGGCGGCTGACGGCGTCGTACTCGTAAAGCCCCTGCTGCGCCTTGGTCGTCGATTTGATATGCCACTCGATCAGCGGGGCCTTCAGGGCCTTGGCGACCTCGATGGCCAGCACCGTCTTGCCTGTCCCCGGCTCGCCCTTCACCAGCAGCGGCCGCTCGAGGGTCACGGCGGCGTTGACGGCGACCTTGAGGTCCTCCGTGGTGACATAGGTCGTCGTGCCGAGAAACTTCATGGACCTCTCGCGGTGCGGGATTGAAGCGGGCGGAGATTAGAGCGCTTCCCGAAAAGTGGGAACCGGTTTTGCGAAGAGATGCGCACGCCGGGATCAGGCTGGCGATCGAAGGCGCAGGCGGTTGCGCCCCCGGCGACGCCGGATCGGGCCTGCGGCGGGCGCGTTGGGCAGCACGCACAGATTGCAGGATGCGATATACGCACGCGCCAATCTGCGGCTCGGGGTGCGATGGAATGGCGGTTTGTGCGCTGCCGCATCGGTCGTGCTTGACTCGAAATTACAGCGACTTAAATACGGGCACCTTTGCGTGCGCGTGAGTCTGGACTGCGACCCGCGCTTCGCCTCGGAGGAGGCTCGATCATGGCAAAATCCCAACGCCGACCCACTGCCGGCAAGACGACGAAAAAGCCGATGAAAGCGGTGACCAAGAACGCGCGAGCCAAGATGGCCAAGGCGCCGGCGAAGCCGCTCGGGAAGACAACGGCGAAACCGGCAAAGAGCCTTCCGGCGAGCCTGACGCGCGCGGTGACGAAAAGCGTGGAGCGGAAGGCTGAACCGGTCCGCGAGCGCGCCATGGCGGCGGCGCGTCCCAAACCTGCAAAGCTGCGCGCCAACGTGAGCAGCATCGTGCTGCCGGCCGGGTACCATCCCTCGGAAACCGAGCCGTTCATGAGCGACAAGCAGCGCGCGTACTTCCGCGCCAAGCTGCTCGCGTGGAAGGAAGAGATCATCCGCCAGAACCGCGAGACGCTGCAGGTTCTGCACGAGGACACCGCCCAGCATGCCGATCTCGCCGACCGCGCGACGTCGGAGACCGATCGGGCGCTGGAGCTGCGGGCCCGCGACCGCCAGCGCAAGCTGATCGCGAAGATCGATGCCGCCATCGCGCGCATCGAGGACGGCAGCTACGGCTATTGCGAGGAGACGGGCGAGCCGATCGGCCTCAAGCGGCTCGATGCCCGCCCGATCGCGACCCTGTCGCTGGAAGCGCAGGAGCGCCATGAGCGCCGCGAGCGCGTCTTCCGCGAGGACTGACGCCCGCGGTCTAGTCCGACGGCTTGGGTTGCCCGTTCCCGTCGGCATTCACCGGCCGTGACGCCGCCTGACGCCGCTGCTGCTCGGCCTGCGCCAGCAGGCGCTTGACCGCGTCGAGGTCGCGCATCGTCACGTCCACCTGCGGAAACGGGATCTCGATCCCCTCCGCCCGCATGGCCTTCAGGACCGCGATCCGCAGTTCCGACTGGACGTTGCCGAGCTGCGTCAGATCGGACACCTGCGCGATGAGCGTGAACTCGAGCGCGCTGTTGCCGAAATTCTCGAACAGCGCGCTGGGGGGCGGCGCGGCCAGGACCAGCGGGTGCTCGTTGGCGATGCCGAGCAGCAGCGCCGTCACTTTCTCCGGATCGGCGTCATAGCCGACGCCGATCTTGATCACCGCGCGGCCGAGGCTGTTGCGATGCGTCTTGTTGAGCACGCGCGCCGTGATCAGCTCGGAGTTGGGGACGATCAGGCTCGACCGGTCCGGCGTCTCGATCTCGGTCGCCCGCACGCTGATGCGGCGGATGGTGCCGCTGTCGTTGCCGATGGCGACGATGTCGCCGACCTTGACCGGCCGCTCCACCAGCAGGATGAGGCCGGAGACGAAGTTGTTGACGATCGACTGCAGGCCGAAGCCGATGCCGACCGAGAGGGCGCCGGCGACGATGGCGAGGTTGGTGATGTCGACGCCGGCATAGGACACAGCCAGCAGCGCGGCGACGACGATGCCGGCGTAACCGACCGTGGTGTCGATCGAATTGGCGATGCCCGCATCGACGCGCGGCGGCTGCAGCACCGTATCGCGCAGCCAGCGCTGGAAGAGGCGCGTCAGGAACAGGAGGGCGGTGAAGAGCACGAGCCCGATCAGGATGCGCGCAAGTGAAATCCGGAACTGGCCGATCTCGAAGCCGAACAGCGCGGCGGTGAGCCAGTCGCGGATATCCGGCCACGAAAAGCCCCATTGCAGCAGCAGGACCGGAACCGCGACGATCAGCAGCACCAGCGTCAGCGCGAATTCGGTGAGCGTTGCAAGCTGGTGGCGGCGCGGCTCGTCAAGGCCGAACCGGGTCTGCAGCAGGTCGCCGACGGGGTAGGCCGTGTCGGCCGGCTCGCGCGTGAACGCGCGGATGGCGAGATAGAGAAGTCCGGTCACCAGCAGGACGACGCCGGTCAAAACGATCTGCTGGGCGGCGAAGCGGCCGAGCGCCACGTACCCGGTGCAGGTCGCGGCGAGGATGCCGATGGCCACGGCCCACAGCGGCAGCTTCACCCAGACCGGCGCGCTGCGGCGGATGTGCTCGCCGGGCGTGTGGTCGCTGGGTTCGAACGGCGTCACCAGCAGGCCGATGAGAAGCAGAGAGAACACTGCCGTGGTGAGGAAGGCCTGCACGACCGTGATCGAAAGCGGCACGACCAGCGCGCGATTGATGCCCGACAGCGCCATATCCACGGCATAGACGGCGGCAATGCCCTGCAGGAGCCGGCAGATGGTGCGCGCGCTGCGGCTCGAAAGCGGGACGAGACGCCAGGTCGGATTTTCGGGCGCGAGCACGGCCCGCACGAGCGAGGCGACGGCCACGAAAATAAGCACCCCCCAGAAAATGGAGGCCGCAATGGAATCGCTCGGGAAGGACAGCAGGTTCAACGCATCGAGGCCGGCATAGATCGTGAGGGCCGCAAGCGTTGCCGGCAGCAGTCGCAGCGGGGCGCTCCACGCCACGGCGGCAGCGCGAGCAAAGAACGACGGTGTCGTCGAGATGCGCTGCGAGAGCCATGCCCTGCGCCAGATGACCAGCCGGCGGGCGATATAGCGGGTGATGGCATAGACGGCGACGGCGAGAGCGAGCAGACCGGCCAGCTCGCCCATGCGCTGTTGCGCCGTGCCCCACCAGTCGGTGACGACGTAGTGGATGTAGTGCGAAAGGTTCGGCCATTCCTGGCGCGCATTGGTCCAGAGCGGCGGCAGGAGCGGGCTCGGCAGCCGCTCCATCAGGTTCCTTGCGAACAAGGAATGCCGCAGGTCCGTGATGCGCTCGACGAGCTGGCGCGCCCGCACCCACGTCAGCTCGGCGGTCTTGATGGCCCCATCAAGGGCTGCCGCCTGATCCGTCAGGCGCTTGCGCTCCTGCGTGATGGCGGGGGCCTCAGGCGGCGCATCCTTTGCAGGCGCGGGGCCGATCTTGGCGATCTGATCCTTTACCGCGGCCAGCTGCGGTCGCAGCCGGTCCGCCAGGTCCGTCGTGTGCGAGAGGACGTCGTCGACCTGATTTCTCAGGCGCCCCAGGTCCTCGTCGAAATCCTTGATCTTCTGGAGGGTCTTCTCGACCGTGTCGACGGACTTGACCATGGTGTCCAGCGACTGGGAGATGCGCTCGGGAATGGGCGGCGCATCCGTCTTGTCGGGGGCCGCCGCAGGCTGCTGCGGCTGGGCTGCCGGGGCCGCGGGTTGCGCCGGCGCCGGAGCGGTCTGTTTCTGGGCCGGGGCAGGCGTCTGGGCAACCGCGGGGGCGACGCACGCAGCAAGCAGGGCCGCGGCGAGGGCCCAGGCGTACCACAGGCGCTGCAGGTTTCTGAGCTTCTGGAACATCGGGGCCTGCTCCCGCAACAATGAGGCGCCATCGTGAACGCGCGGCGCGCAGTTGGCCGCAGGATGCATTTTGACGGTGAAGACTGGCAGCGGAAACTGGCGACAGAGACCGGCAGCGAAGACTGGGCGGCGACTTACTCGTTGACGGCCTGCCCCAGAGGACGGGGCTGGCGCGTGAAGACAGGGTCCGACCGTTCACGTGTCTCCGGCAGTGCGGGCACGTGCGCCGGCGGACCGATGCCGGTTTCGATCACCACGTCGACGGGGCCTCCCGTCATGATGAGATGCTCGACATCGTCGCGGCGGATCAGCACGAGGCGGCGGCGGCCGTCAAGCGCGGCCTGCTCCATGATCGCGAGTCGCTTCTCGGGCTTCGGGCTGAAGAACGGCAGGGACGGCATGCCGCCGCCCGCAAGATAGCTGCGCACCAGCCAACCGCCGGCCACGGCCACAGCCGCGATGAAAATGAACAGGAGCAGCCAGAACAGCATGTCCCACATCCTTCCCCCCGCGTCGGTCATAAGAATGGCGCGCGGTGCCGCGCATCCGGCCCACCGTCGCACCTCCGAAGCAGGAACTCGTCACGCCCCGGATGATTCGTCTGCGGCGACCTATAGCGCGGATCGCCGCGCGCTTCACGGCATTTTAACGCTGATGATCGATTTGTGAGTGTCTCAAAAGCGGCCATCGCCGGCCGGCAAGACCACTGAGGTGTACCTGTTCATGCGTTCCAGTGCGCGTGCTCTTGTGGCGCTCAATGCAGCGCTTTGGCAGAATCAGCTAAACTCCCGATTTATGAGACAAATCGGGGCACGCCAAGACGCGGACCCGGTGTCGGCTGCCTGGGCGGCCACGCCGGCCAGCGGCAGCGTGCTCGTCATTCTCGGCGTGATCGTCGCCGGCACGCTCGGCGCACTGGCGCTGATGGCCACGGGAGCGGGCGAGCCCATCGTCCTGGGTGTCCTGGCGCTGCTCGCCGTCGTCGGCGTGTTCTTCCTGTTCGGATTGCTGTCGGGGTTCGTGCGCGTCGGCGAGCGAAGCGCGGAGGCGGAGCTCGTCAAATCGGCCGCCGATGATCTCGACGGCGGTGTCCTCATCGCGAGCGAGGACGGCACGCCCGTCTACACGAACCGGACGCTGGAGCACATTCTCGCGGCTTCCGGCCGCGGCCACGACGGCTCGCTGGAGCAGGCGCTGGGCTCGGAGCCGCAGGGCGCCGAGGCGCTGTTCCGTCTCAACCGCGCGGCGGAACGGCGCGAGCAGCGCATCGAGGAATTCCGTCTGCGCGCCGCGGGTCGCGGGACGCGCCAGGCGCGCTGGTATCGCGTCGGTGTCCGCCCCGTCCTTGGGCCGGCCGCCGGCAAACATGAAAGCTGGCTGACGCTGTGGCAGGTGTTCGACGTCACCCAGGAGCGCATGCGCGAGCTGGAGGCGATCGCCGGTATCGACGCGACGCTTGCCATCTACGACGCGCTGCCGATCGGGGTGTTCGCGGTCGGCGGCGACGGCCGCCTCGTCCACGTGAGTGCGACGCTCGGCAATTGGCTCGGCGTGCCCGGTCCGGCGCTCGTCGAGCGCGGTGCGACGCTGAGCGAGATCGTGTCTCCCGACGCGGCGGCGATGATCCAGTCGGCGGCCGGCGGGGACGAGACGGAGCCCGCAACGCGCGATGTCGATTTCCTGCGCGAGGACGGCACCGCGTTCCCGGCTTCGATCACGGTGCGGCCGGCGGATGGCGGCAGTATCACCTCGGTTCTCGTGCAGGATCGCCGGGCGCTTGCGGCGGAAGAGGCGCGCAGCGCCGGCACGGTGCAACCCTCGCGGCTCGTGCAGTCGGCGCCGTTCGGCATCGCCACCGTGGATGCCGACGGGCGGATCGGCCCGACCAATGCAGCCTTCGCCCGCATGTTCTTCATCCAGGGCCATGCGACGCCGGCAAGCCTTGCCGAACTCGCCGCCATTGCCGGCAACGAGGAGGCGCAGCGCGAGCTGACGGCGGCCTTCGAGCGGGTTGCTGCCGGGCGGCCGGCGGCGGGACCGGTCGAGATATCGTTCGGACCGGAGCGGCAGTACACGCGCCGCGTCTACATGATGCCGCTTGCCGGCAGCAGCGACAACGTCGCGATCCTCTACGTGATCGATGCCACGGAGCAGAAGGCGCTCGAGCTCAAGTTCGCCCAGAGCCAGAAGATGGAGGCCGTGGGCAAGCTGGCGGGCGGCATCGCGCACGACTTCAACAACGTGCTGACGGCGATCATCGGCTTCTCCGATCTGCTGCTGCAGACGCATCGTCCGACGGATCCGGCGCATCGCGATATCCTCAACATCAAGCACAGCGCCAACCGCGCGGCCGGCCTCGTCCGCCAGCTGCTCGCCTTCTCCCGCCGACAGACGCTGCAGGCGGAAGTGCTGCAGCTCGGCGAGGTGATCACCGATCTCCACGCGCTGCTGAACCGGGCCATCGGCGAAAAGATCGAGCTGAAGATCCTGTCCGGCCGCGACCTCTGGTACGTGAAGGCGGACAAGAGCCAGTTCGAGCAGGTCATCATCAACCTTGCCGTCAACGCGCGCGACGCCATGCCCGACGGCGGCCGCCTGACGATCCGCACGCGCAACCTGACGGAGCGCGAGAGCCTCAGGCTCGGCAGCATGAGCGTGCTGCCGGGCGAGTACGTGGTGGTGGAGGTGGAGGACACCGGAACCGGCATGTCGCCGGAGGTGATGGCGAAAATCTTCGAGCCGTTCTTCTCCACCAAGGAAGTCGGCAAAGGCACCGGTCTCGGCCTGTCCACGGTCTATGGCATCGTGCGCCAGACCGGCGGCTACGTCTTCCCCGAGAGCGAGATCGGGAAGGGCACGACGTTCCGCGTCTACCTGCCGCGCCACATCCCGGACGGCGAGGAGGTGCCCTCTCCGCGCCCGACGCAGGCCAAGCCGACGGACCTGACCGGCACGGGACGCGTGCTGCTGGTCGAGGACGAGGACGCCGTGCGCAACTTCGCGGCCCGCGCCCTCACGCGCCAGGGCTATGTCGTCCTCGAAGCGGCGACGGGCATGGAAGCCATCGAGGTCATGGAGCGCGAGCACGGCAAGGTCGACATCGTGGTGTCGGACGTCGTCATGCCCGAAATGGATGGGCCGACGCTGCTCAAGGAGCTGCGCAAGACCAACCCGGCGCTCAAGTTCATCTTCGTCTCGGGCTATCCGGACGACGCGTTCAAGCGCAGCCTGGACGAGAACGAGGAGTTCGCGTTCCTCCCCAAGCCCTTCACGCTGCCGCAGCTCGCGGCCAAGGTGAAGGAGCAGCTGGCGCGGTAAGGGCGTTACGTGGGAACCGCGTGACCGGCCGGACGTTTGGCGCAAGGGGGCCTATCTTCAGGAGGTCCCCATGCGCCTTTCCTTCGCGCCTGTGCTGTTGGCCTGCACCACCACCCTGGCACTCTCCACCCTCGCTGCGTCGGACGCGAATGCCGCGGCGCATACGTCGTTGCACGCGTCCGCGAGATTTCATCATGGCCGGATGCTGCATCTCGATCCCAGCATCCACCTCGTCCAGGGCACCACCGGTCGCGCCGGTTCCACCACGACCGGGCGCACCTCTGGGACGTCGACATCGACCGGATTGAGCGGATCGGCGACACCGTCGCCGCTCCCCGCACCGGTGCAGGCGGTGCCGCCGGCAACGGGCCCCGCCGGCGGAACGACGCTGGTGGCACCCGGGCCTTCGGCGCTGCAGCCCACGGTTCCGGGAACAAGGACACAACCCGGCAGTGCGACGACAGGACAAACAGGCACGTACCCCGCGGGAACGTCGCCATCGTCGACGGCACTGACCGTCTCGACAGCCCCGGAACAGTCCGGCGGCACGACCGGCGTCGATCTGGGCAGCCAGGGCGGCGCGGCCGGCAGCACGCTCAAGGACTGCATGGCGGTGTGGGAGCCTGCCACCCATATGAGCAAGGCCGAATGGCGCGACACCTGCAAGCGCACGCTGTCGACGAACTTCGGCCTCGTCCGATAGCAGCCCGCTGTCGGGGCTGGCCCTTGGCCGGCAAGCATCCTAAACAGGCGTGCGGCCGTGCCGCTCGAACCGGGAGACCCGCGACATGGCGCTCAAGGCTGCGATTGTGCCCGTGACACCCTTTCAGCAGAACTGCACGCTGCTGTGGGACGAAGGAACGATGTCGGGCGCCATCATCGATCCGGGCGGAGACCTCGACCGGATCGATGCCGCCGCGCAGAAGATCGGCCTCAGGATCGAGAAGATCCTGCTGACGCACGGCCACATCGACCATGCGGGCGGAGCGTCCGAGCTGAAGGCGAAGCTGGGCGGCATCCCGATCGAGGGACCGCACAAGGCCGACAAGTTCCTGCTCGACCACCTGCCGCAGCAGGGGCTGGCGATGGGCATGGCGGACGTGCGCGCCGTGACGCCCGATCGCTGGCTGGAGGAAGGCAATACGGTCGATGCCGCGGGGGCGACGTTCTCGGTCCTGCACTGCCCGGGTCACTCGCCGGGCTCGGTGGTGCTGGTGAATGCCGCGCAGCGGTTCGCCCTCGTGGGCGATGTGCTGTTCCGCGGCTCCATTGGCCGCACCGATTTTCCCTACGGCGATCACGCCGCACTGATCGCGGCCATCAAGACCAAGCTGCTGCCGCTGGGCGACGACTTCGTATTCATCTGCGGGCACGGGCCGATGAGCACCATCGGCGACGAACGCGCAACCAATCCGTTCATCGCCGGGTAGGTGACGCGTTCGGCCTGACGCCCTGCTAAGCCGTCAGTCGCGGCGCAGACCGATGTTCACGCCCTTGAGCGCTATGCCCTGGGTGTTGATCGACACCTGCTGGCTGGCGCCGCTGGTCGTCACGTTCATCGTGCCGGAAAAGCCGCCGCCGGCGATGGAGATCTCCACCTTGTTGCCGTTGATCTCGCCGGTCACGTCGCCGGACGCGTTGAAGACCCGCTCCTCCCAGGTGCCCGAGAGATTGTGCCCCTTGGCGATCAGGTTGGCGCGCAGCTCCACTTTGTTGGACGGGCTGGCGCAGCGAATGGCGAGCCCGAGCGCGGCGTCGCCGTCCTTGGGCACGTAGTAGGCGCGGCATTTCAGGTTTTCGGATTTGCCGTTCTCGAGCCGAATCTGACCCTGGCCGGACCATGATCCGTTGAGACCCTCGAAGGATCCGCCGCGCGCGGACACGGCCGAAGCCGACAGCATCGCCAGCGTCAGCGCGATGATCCCCGTACGCGTTCCAGTCTTGAGCACCGCCATTCTCCCTTGCATCTCCCGGCGCCTGCCGAAGCTAACACATCCGCCCTGGCGGGCGATGTCAGCAGTCGGTTGGACACCGTACAATTATGGATCGCCGCACTGGAATACAACAGGCAACGGACGGTAGAAAAACGAAAGACGCCGCCGGAGGGTTCCGGCGGCGTCCCTGTCGGTCGCAATGCGCGACGCGAGGCTCAGGCAAGTTCGATCGAGCCAGCCTGCTTGCCGCGGCCCTTGCGGTCGTCCTCGAGGACGAACGTCACCCGGTCACCCTCGTTGAGGGAGCGGATGCCGGCGCGCTCAAGCGCGGTGGCGTGGACGAACACGTCCTTGCCACCCGTCTCCGGCTGAATGAAGCCGAAGCCCTTGGCGGTGTTGAAGAACTTGACGGTGCCTGCGATGCGGCTCATGGGGTCTTTCCCGTAGCGTGTGAGTTGAAGCCAGTCGTGGGCCGCACGCTCGGCCCAGAGATCTCAGATGTCGGGAAAGAAACGGCCGGTGTCGGTCGCGCAGTCTTAAGCCCAAATCTTGAGGGAGCGGTCCAGTTTGGATCGCACCGGCGCGCCGGTTATGGCCTGCCCAGATGGCAAAAGCAAGACGGGGCGGAATTCCTTGTTCCATTGAAACCGGTTACCGGTTCCCCGCGCCCGCCAGAAAAGGCTCCAGCAGGCCCAGAAAGGCCTCCAGGCGGTCATGGTGGACCCAGTGGCCCGCCCCCTGGACGGTAACCACCCGGGCATTGCGGAAATGGGCGGCGCGCCCGTCGGTCTCGGGATTCGAGGCCCAGCTCTCGCTCCCGTAGACAAGAAGGGTCGGGCAGGTGATGCGCTGCCACAGGCTGTCGATGTCGGCCTGCGTCATGTCGTAGGGCGGCCACGAGCGCACATAGTTGTCGAATTTCCAGCTGTAGGTGCCGTCCTCGTTCTGGTTCACGCCGTACTGCGTGAGGTGGCGCGCCTGAGCCGGCGACAGGTGCTTGTTCTCCTCGCACATGCGCGCCCATGCTTCCTCGATCGACGGATAGCGGCGGGCGACGCGCCCGGAGAGCTTGCGCTGCTCGTCGATCCAGCCGCGCATGCGCTCGGCGAACGGTTTTGCGGACCGCTCGGCGATGGCCTTGGGCGACAGCCCCAGTCCCTCGATGGCGACGATGCGCGCGACGTTCTCCGGATAGAGGCCGGTGTAGCGCAGCGCGATGGTGCCGCCCAGCGAATGCGCGAGCAGCGTCACGGGCGCAAGCTGCTGCTGGTGGATGAGCTGCGCCAGGTCATAGATGTAGCCGGCCATCAGATACGTGCCGTCCTGCGACCACGCGCTGTCGCCGTGTCCGCGCAGATCGGGCGCGATGATGTGCCAGTCGCGGCGCAGGCGCTGCGCGACCCAGTCCCAGTTGCGGCAGTGATCGCGGCCGCCGTGCAGCAGCACCAGCGGCGGCGCGGTGGGATTACCCCAGTCGACGTAGTGGAGCCGCAGGCGCTGCGAGAAGAAGATGCGGGAGGTGGGGCCGGCTTCGGTGTCAGGCATGGCGCGGCTCGTGTCGGCGAAAGAAAAACCGCGGCGGAACAGGTCCCGCCGCGGTGATATTGGCCGGTGCTGCGGCGCGCCTCAGCTCGAGGGCGCGCGGCAGGGGCGGGCGATCAGCTCGCAGCGCTTCAAACCGATGGCGATCGAGCTCTTCGAGCAGCGCCAGGTCACGTCCTTCGCATTGGCGACGTCGATATAGAGCTCGCCGTGCTTGAAGCGGACCTTCTGACGCCAGTTGCGTTCGGCAGAAGCACGCGCGAGATTGATCGTCGGACGCTGCGCCCCCGTCTCGGAAACGGATTCCCTGGCGCAGGCATCCGGTCCCGGCGGCGGCCGCCGCTTCTTGGTCGCAACCTGCTCGACGAGCGTCCCGGCAGATTGAGATTTTTCCGTTTTGGCGCCCGGCAGCATGGCTGCGCTCAGCGGCAACGCGAACAGCGCCACCGGCGCAACGAACAGTGAAACCCTGGTGAGTCGTTTCAACATAATCCACCCCTCGAAGAGAACCCAAGCGCCGCGAGTATATCCCGACTTGGAACAGGCACTAGCGAACTTTTGGCACGAAGGAGAAGGATGTGAGTTCCGGAAAATCCCGTAAGATTCGGGTTTCTACCTACTCGGGACCGGGTAGCGAGCCGAAGATGCATGAGGTTTCCTGGCCACACATACCGCCCAAGGGCGCACTGATCCAGATCGGCGCCTGCGGGGTCTGCGGTACGGACCAGCACATCCTGAAGGGGCACTGGCCGAAGCCGCTGCCGTGGCCGTTCACGCTCGGACATGAACTCGCGGGCGTGATCGTCGAGATCGGTTCGGAGCTGACAACCGATTTCATGGGCAAGCCTCTGCGCGTCGGCTCGAAGGTCATGCTGCCGCCGCTGATGCCGTGCGGGTTCTGCGACTGGTGCAAGCACTACCCCGAGACGGCCAACAAGTGCCTCACGCCCGTCTACTACGGCCGCTATCTCGGCTTCGACAAGCCGCCGCACCTGTGGGGCGGCTGGGCCGAGTACGTGTACGTCGATCTCGGCGAGCTGCCGGGGACGAAGATCTACAAGCTGCCCGACGACATGTCGCTGCTGCTGGGTTCGCTTTCGGAGCCGCTCACCTCGTGCATCCGCGCGTTCAACCGCGCCGTCCGGGCCGGCGGATTCAAGTGGAACGATACGGTCGTCATCCAGGGGACGGGACCGATCGGCATTCTCGCCATCGCCGCCGCGCAGGAAATGGGCGCCGGACGCGTCATCGCCGTCGGCGCGCCGGAAAACCCCCGGCTGGAGCTGGCGCGGGCCTTCGGGGCCGAAGCGACGGTCGATATCGGGACGCACACGACGCCGGAGGCGCGGATCGCTGCCGTGCGCGACATCGTCGGCGGCTACGGCGCCGACCTGGTGATGGATTGCTCCGGGCACCCCACCGCCGGGCCTGAGGGGATCGAATTCCTGCGCGACGGCGGCACCTACGTCGAGATGGGACAGTTCACGGATGCCGGCACGATCGCGACGAGCTGGCACCGCATCTGCACGAAGGACATCAACGTGCTCGGCTCGTGGGCCTTCACCGCCAACGATCTGCCGCTCGGCGTCGACATGCTCTACAAGGCGCGCGACAAATATCCGTGGCGCCGGATGCAGACGCTGTTTCCGTTCACGCTCGACGGGATCGGCCGGGCGGTGGCGGAGGCCATGGCGATGCGGACCGTGAAGTCCACGATCATACCCTTCGAGGAGCTGCTTGAAGCCTGACCGCCGGGTCCCGGTCAGCTTGCCGGGTGCGTCGCCAGCAGGTTGAAGTACGAACGCATGCGCTCGGTGTCGTGGTACTCCTCGAAGTACACGATCTGGTGCCGCTCCACGCGCCAGATGTGGCGCGTGCTGCCCTCGTACTCGAGGCCGGTCGCCCGGTGCCGGTAGAGGAAATCGACCTGCGAGTGCCGGCGGTCGCTTTCGGGCGCGATCTGCGCGGCGCTGTAATAGACGATTTCGAACGTTTCAAGGATCTGGCGCAGGATCGCGCGTAGCGTCGCCTTGCCGCGATGCTCGCCGGCGAAGGGGACGACGTCCCGCGGCAGGTGGACGATGAAGAGCACGTCCTCCGAAAACGTCGTCAGCATAGCGTCGAGGTCGCCGGCGGCCCAGGCCGCATAGCCCGCCAGCAGGATGAGATGGTCGCGGGCTTTCACGGCTCTGCTCCCTCTCTTATTTTCGTTGGCGACAGGGTAGCGCGCTCGCGGGGCATAGCCATTGGAAATTTGTCGGAGACAAGACCACGCCGTGAACGGGGTGGGCCTTCAGGCGCCGGGGCGCCCGGTTTTGCGGGGCCTGCCGCGGCGTCCGCCCT
>JBFWWW010000004.1:0-46334 GCA_050245975.1 Hyphomicrobiaceae bacterium | reverse complement strand
CCAGCGTTGGGTGCGCGCCCTGGCGGGCGCTTTTTGGTGGCACCGGGCGCCTCGCTCTCCGCGAGCCGGCCGCCCGGTGCGCTGGCCGAGATGCCATCCCCGGAGGTAGTCTTTCTCCTGAGCGTCAGACCGCGCGTCCGGCCGGGCTTTTCGTCGCGCGTCCGACAGCCCTGCGGGCAGCCGGCCGGACGCGCGGTCCGATTTGCCCGCGCGGAAACCGTCCAGCAGCGGCCAGGGGCCGGGGTGGTCGCCGACGTAGGTGGGATCGGCCATGGCTCAGGCCTCCCCGCGCAGTTGCGCCGCGCGCGCGGCGAGGCGCCGCGACACGGCGGCGGCCATCGAGCGCTGCCGCGGCTTGGTGCGAGCGTCGGTGAGCAGGCCGATCAGCGTGACCGCCTCGTCGAGGTCGGCGGCGAACTGGTCGCGCGCCTTGGCGAACTTCAGCGTCTCCCACGCCCGGTCGCGCTTGGCGGGGGGCGGCGGGCTGGGGCGCATCTCACGCGCCAACGCCTCGGCGGCATCGGCGGTCGAGTCTCGGCGGACGGTCATCGGCGGCCTCCCGCGGCTTGCTCGGAAGTCGCGACTCGGCCAGCGTCGAAAGGTGCCGGGACGGGAAAGCAGCCCGTCCCGGCGCGAATGTTCCTCAACCCAAGAAAGGAACATCCGATGGATGTTGCCGATAGAGCAGCCCTGATTGCGCGCTTGAACATTCTCGAAGCCCTCACCGTCATGGCAGTCGCCGACATGTACGTGCGCCGCGCCGGCGCCGGCGGGCTCGGATCCGAGGGCGCGGCGAAGATGGCGCAAGAGGATGTCCGCCGATGGTTCGCTCAGCTTCTCGACGCGTCGAGCAATCCGGTTCTCGAAGCGCACACATCGCAAGAAGGACGGCGCGTGCTCGGCGCCATAGTGGACTCGGTCCAGTCCCGGATTTCCGGCTGACGAGGCGCGTGGCGTAGCCCGTGCGCACGCTCGGCAGACGGGCCGACATGCCGGGGTCGACGTCGCTCGGAGCCAGCATCGGGATGCGGCCGCCGGCGAAGGAAAGCCGGATCTGCTCGGCGCCACTCATGACCGGGCCTCCACGCTTTCGATGTTGGTGGGCACCGGCGACTCGCCGGACGCGACCCGGCCGCCGGCGCCGTGGGCACGGAGCTCGCCGGGTCGATCGAGCAGGGCCACAACCCCGGTGCCCGCGATGCGGGCGCTGGCGGCCTCTGCCGCGTCGCACTTGGCGGCGATCGGGTGCCGGGAGCACAATTCGACGATCGCTTCCGGCTCCAGCGTGGAGCCCGCGATCATCTCCATCTGAAGCTCGTCGACTTCCTCGGCCAGGTACTGCCGCAGCGTGGCCTTCAGGCCATTGCGGCGCCGAGCCTCGGCCAACGTCTCGCGCAACGCCGTCATCAGCGCGCCGTCGCCCATGCGGGCGAGATTGGTTGAAAGTCCCGTTTCGTATCCTCGCAATGCCATGAGAGCCCCCGTTTCGATTTGCTCGTGTCATGAGCGGCGCCCCACTCAGCGGCGGCCATGCTGGAGCGTTTGTTGCAAAATATGCAACAAACGTCAATCATAAGGTGCAGTTTTTGCAACGGAAGATGAAGTGTCGCATGCGATATTAGTGCTCCAGACTCTTCCGTTCGGGGGTTGCCGATGTCTCTTCGGGTGTGGTTTTGGGCGGCAGGGCGGTGGACCCTACGCTTGTTTGCGGCGCTCGGAATTTTCATCATCCTGCCCAACCAACTTCTCCGATGGTGGGCGGGAAAACCGTGGCCAGTGTGGGAGGCGTTGCCTGACATGGCGGCATATGTGTCCGCACAGGCAAAAGCGTTGTGGGCCGCGATCAACATTGGGTTCGTCTACGTGGCCGACAATTTCGCAATCTTGGTGATGACGATAATATTCGCTCTGTTTCTGCTTTCAGGTGTCGTAGCGGCGGTCGCAACGTTCAGCCCGGCGCGCTTCGGTTACCGGAGTTCGTCCCACGCAGCGTGGGCCAGCTTCGGCTACGCGATAGGCGCTTTTCCCGCCGCTCTGTTCGTCGGCCTGTGCCTGTATTTTATTGGGTTCGGCCGCTAGGAGGCATGCCAAAGCGGCGATGGATGCTTTCGACAACGCCAACGATTGTCGCCTGCTCGGTTTCCATATCTATCGATGGATCGTTGCGTTTCGACGAGTTGGTAATGAGCAGCCGCGGCGGTACGAATTGCCGTAGCAAATGCAACGCCTTGCCGTTGGACGACGCATGATAGAGAACGCTGACGATCTGCAACGGGCGCACATTTTTGCATGCTTCGGCTGCGTCGTTGATCACCAGAATATCCCCGACGGTGACCCCCGCCAGATCTAACGATTCGCTCGTCGCCACGTAGAGGAAGCGATGCTCGTTGACAAAGGACAGCATCGGATCGTTGGGCGCAGCTTGATACGGCGCCGTTTCTTCAGTGAGCCCTCGAGAGGCCACTTCGATCCCTAGAACGTCTTGCAAAGGGACATCCAGGGCCGTCGCGATTTTGTGAGCAGTGTCGAGATCCAAACCGGTTTCCCCTGATTCCAACCTGGAGACGACGGATTTCGAACGCCCGATGGCGGTCGCCAGCCGGTCTTGGCTCCAACCTCTGAGGTCGCGCAGTTCTTTGATTCGATGGCTCGCCATGTGGTCATTAAATGCACCACATCGATCTGCGCAGTTCCGTTTTTTGCAACTCGATATTGACAATTGTTGCGGAATTTGCAACTCGTATTCATCCACAAGAACAGGTCCCTTATGCAACTCGTCGATTATTTGGCCAGCAAACGGATCACCTCGGCAGAGTTTGCCGAGCAGGTTGGCGTTGATAGATCGACTGTAGGGCGGTGGCTCTCTGGAGAGAGCATTCCGCGTCGTGACGCCATAATCAAGATTGCATGCGAGACCGGCGGTCAGGTCACCGCCAACGATTTCATGGGTGGCGCGTCCGATCTGTCGATGGAAGGCGCGGAGGTGCGGTCGTGATTCTAGCGCCCGCCATGCTTCGAGCGCCAGTCGGCAATCATGGCCGGCGTCACGTCGCTCGGCGAGCAGAGCACCGTCCAGCCACCGGCGCGACTGTGCGCGCTGCGGCGCCCGCACCGGCGTCCTGCTCGATCGACGTCATCGGGACAGGCGCACGGACCTTTGGCCCCGGCGCGGTACGCGGCAATCGATGCGGCAATAATGGCAGCCATAATCGCGGCGTCATTGGACTTCGCCGGGGCCGGCGGAACGCGCTGGGAATCGGCAAGCGCGGGACCCACGCAAAGCGCAAGGGTCACGATCGGCGTCATGAGGGGTCGGGAAGTGTGTCTCATCGCGGCGCTCGCTCGCAGCAGACCGCCACTCAACCACGCGGGTTACCATGCCCGCAAGCCGATGAAACGTGCCGCGGCGCCGGTTACGGCCGCGCCCGACGTGGCGCTCCACATTTACTTTGTCGGATCTTTGATCTCGCTGTCCCACGCGCCGGTGGCCACCGGCGGCCGGGCGACGGCATCGATCTCGTGGTGACGGGCAACCGAGTGCAGCGTCGAGATCAGCCAGTCGACCTTTCTCTCGAGGCGCATCACCTGGTCGATCAATTCCAACCGGCTCGGCTCAGCGGGGCCTTGCGCGAGCGTGGTGCCGGTTGGCTCGCTCCAACTCTTCATCGTGCAAACTCCAAATCTGCAATGCTTCGTCTCCTCGCTGCGGGGTGTCGCATAAGGTCGAACGGGGCCCGCGGGCATCCTGTTCCCCAACGCGGCTGCAATTTCTTCAACGGCGCCATGAGGATGGGCCGATCCGCAGGCGCGACTGCCATTCCAGTTCGGTCGTCACGGGCCACGCTGCTCGCACGGTTGGGAGACTCGAGAGTGGCGCAGCTCGTGACGACCGTTCTTGCGTGGGCCGCTTTTCACGTTGCGCCCGGCGACTCCGCTTTCGCGGAGCCGGCCGCCGGGCGCGCCGAAGGCTGTAAGTCGGTAGCGTGAGGGGGATGGGTTCGCCGGTTCTGACGCAAGCCAAAAGCCAGCGTCAGGCGGCCGTGGCAGAGGGCCTTTTGCTGCGGCCGCTCCTCGTCCCCCTCACGGTGCCGACCCTACCCGGTACCAGTCTCGGCGGTGCGTTCTCTCACGCGCCGCCAAGGCCGACTTGGCGAAACCTCCCGGACTCACGGGGCTTGTCTCGCGTCCCCGGTTTTTTCGGCACGGCTCAGGACCAACACCGGCCGTCGTGCCGCTGGTGAATGTAAGCCGTGCCGCGTCGCGTCGTGAACGAGTAGGCGCTGGGCATCATCTGCGTCCTGTCGAGTGCGCGTTCCATCTTAAGGCCTCGTCGGCCCGCGTCCGAGTGCAATCCGGTCATGTTGCGTCAGTTTCAGCCTTACCGCCGGCGTCCCGGCGGAAGACGACCACACGCGCCGGCCGCGCCGGCGCTCAACGGAGTGTACGCGCTATGCAAGTCACCCTTCACATTGCGCCGGCCCGCGGGCTGCTCGCTGCAGTAGGGCGCATGGCTGAATTCTTCCTGGCGCCATCGCGCGCGGCCGCCGCGGCCGCCCGCCGCCGGCCAGCAGGGCCGTCGGTGGCTGCCACGAATGAGATCCCAAGCGGACCCGGGGAAGAGAGGGCATCGGACAGGAGCCCTCTCGGGGATCTAACCCCGGCAAGCCGGCCGGCCAGGGGCGGTCCTGGCATCCCCGTCGACGGTGCCAAGCCTTCCGCCGTCGACGGGGAGATCTACGTGGCGTCCACCGACTCCGCTGGCGCGGAGCCGGCCGGTGGGCGCAGAGACGCTCCGCAAGACACGTATCTGACCGGGTCGCCCGTGCTGTCGTTCGATCCTGCGGTCGTGGGCGATAACGGCGAATGGACCCCTGTGCCGATGGCCGTCTTCTTCCAACAGATCGAAGCTGTCGCGAAACTCGGCACTACGTCTGGGCGCACGTACACCGACGCCAAGGGCCGCATCCTGCTCTGCCCGCCGGAGGGACCGCGTCACGTTCTCGCCCCGTTCGAGGCGGCCAGCGCCTTCGTCGGCTGGATTCGCGACGAGGGCGTCGCCGCCGGCGAGTGGGAGTGGGTGCAGGACATCGTCGAAAGCTTCGAGCACTGGTGCGCCTGGGAGCGTGTCGAGCCGATCCCGTCCAACGTGCTGCTCGACGCGCTGAAGCGCGTGCCGGGCGTGCGGCATGGCCGCCACCGCCTCGGTGAGCCGCAGTTCGCCCATGCCCGCAGCCGCGCGCGATCCGAACGCGCCATCGTCTACCGCATCGCCACCGACTGGGAGATGGCCGAGGCGGCGCGCGAGCTGGCCGAGGCCCGCGCCGTGCCGGCGCACGAACGTTCGTCGGCAAGGGCCGCGCCGCGCGTGCGCAACCGGCCGGCCGCGCCGTTGCCGGATACGCCGATCGAGATCGCCATTCGGGAGGCCGCGTGATGCCCGTCGACGCGACATCGCCGCCGCCCGTGCCTCCGCAAGCGCAACGGCCGGTTCCGGTCTGGCTCGGGCAGATGGTGCAGGAGGGCTGGATCATGGGCCGGCCGCTCGAGACAATCGCCGACCAAGCCGGCGTCACGCTGGCCGAGGCGCATCGCGTCCGCCAGGCGCTGGGCCTGCCCGACCGCGATCATCAGATGCGCATGATGGTGTCTCACGCGCCCGGCGGCCGGCTCCCCGCAGGGCAGTCGCCCGGCGCACGCGAAAACCATCCGGAAGGCGCAGTGGGAAGGCAAACATCATGAGCGAGACCGTGTTCGGCGCGCCGACGCCGCCAGCGCCGCCCCCTCCCGAATTGCCCGGTCTGCCGCCGATGCCGGCGACGATCGCCATCGACCCGCGCCATCTGCTGGTGCTGCTCGGCGCCGTCGGCTGCCTCAACGGCCTGATCGGCCAACTGGTCGACCAAGGTGCCGGCAAGGCCGCCGTCGAGATCACGCTCGACGGCTTCATCGGGGAGCTAGCAGCCGGCGGCTTTGTCGACGTCACCGAGGCCGGCGGCCTCGACGATATTTCCGAGGCGCTGGCCGACGCCATGGTCGCCGCGTCGGAGTCGGTGCGCGCATTGCTTTGAGTGCTGTTCGTGTTGCGTGGGGCGTAGAACGCAATCCGGGGGAGAGACCCATGAACGATCCAGTCACCAAAGAAATCCACTGCCGCCTCACGCACGAGGGCACGCTCAATTGCGTCACGTCGGATCAGATCGATGGCGGCATAACGCTCGACGACGACCACGATGGCGAGGCGCCGTACCGCGACTTCGTGATCGAGATCAAAGTTCGGCCGCCCGAGGTGCTTCTGCCCGTTGCGGCCAGCATCGACGTGCCCGACGAGGTCCCGCCGGAGGTGACGGCCACGGCGGCGGCCACCGCCGCCTAGCCCTGACCGGCCAGGGCTAGGGCCTTCGTCGGCGCCGGCGACTGACTTCCCTTGGCGCTTCGGATGCCCACACAGCATCCGCGCCGTCGCGAGGCGGCCGCCGGCGCCGTTTCCAGAGTTCGATCCTGCCCGCCGCGGAGCCCGCTCTCCGCGAACGGGAAAGCTTTGCCAGATTCGCCACGTGCCCGGCGGCCGGCTCCGCGCGAGCGGAGTCGCCGGGCACCACGAGAGAGACCATCCCCATGTCCGTCGACCTGCAGCGCCTCTGCTGGCGGATCGAGTTTCCGAGCGCCGCCATGTCGTCGGTGGCCGTGAAGCTTGCCGACTGCGCCAACGACGACGGCGAGAACGTCTACCCGTCGGTCGGCCGCATCGAGCGCGAAACGCGCCTCGGGGCCTCGACCGTGCGCCGCTGCCTTGCCGCGTTCGAGGAGGCAGGCCTACTCGACGTGATCGAGGAGGCGAGCGGCAACCGCTGGCTGCGCTCGCCCGTCATCCGCCGGTGTAAGGTGGCGCTGTTGCCCGCGTTGTCGGCCGTCGATGTGCGCCACCGCGGCGCCGTTGGCCGCCTGTCGATGGAGTTGTGCCGCTGGACGCACGTGCTGGTCGAGCGGCCCGACGGCAACCGCAAGCGCTGGGCCGTCGTCGAGCGCACCGACGACATCGCCTCCGACTACCCACCCCTCCCACAGCGGGAGGGGCACCCCGAACCGAAGCCGGCGCCTGCCCCTCCCGCTGTGGGAGGGGCGACAAACGACCGCCCCTCCCAGAGCGGGAGCCCACCCCTCCCAGAGCGGGAGGGTACCCCTCCCACAGCGGGAGCCAAACCATCAATAGAACCATCAAAGGAAGACTCTCCCCCTTCCGCCCCCGGGGCCGAGCCGAGAGGCAGCAAGCGGGCGGGAAGTGAAATTTGGGAAGGCCTGGACAAGGCCAGGGCACTCGGCATCGACCAGTCTCTGCTGGTCGACCATCTGCTCGGCCCGGTGCTCGCGGTGCGCAAGCTGGATGCCGAGGACAAGCCGCTGGCGATCGTCGCCCTGGCCGGGCGGGCGGCAGGCAGGGGGCTCGGCGAGGCGGCCCTGGCCGAGGCCTGCGGGCAACTGCTCGAGACGCGCAGGGCCACCGTCAAACCGTCCGACGTCGAGGCCGCCATCGACAACGCCGAGCGCATCGAGCGGCGCTTGGCGGAGGCCTACCGCCGCCGCGCCGCCCTGCCGCGCCGCGTGGTGCTGCCCGTGGCGACCGTCGATTTCCGCACGGCCCTCCGCCGCATGGCGCCGGCCGACCACCTGGCGGCGTGGTGGCCGTGTCTCGACGACGCCGGCATCGCGGCGATCGACGACTTCGGACCCGGCCGCCGCCGCGTGACGCTGGTCGCGCCGGAGCGCGCGGCACTCCTGGAAATGCACGCCGCCAGCTGGGCCACCGCCGCCGTCCGGGCCGCCGTCGGTCCCGACGCGGAGGTCGAGTTCGTGCAGGGGGTCGGTGTGTTCGACGCGCCGCCAGCGCTCGGCGGGCGGAGGCCAGCGTCATGATGGTCGCCCGCGCCCTCCCCGCCGAGCGCGACGACCCGCTCGACCGCGTGCTCGACCTGATCGAGGCCAACGTCGAGATGGCGATCGACCTCGGGCTCGAGGCGCCGCTGCGCGCGCGGCTGGCGAGGTTGTTGCCGGCGCCGGGCGCGGACGGGTTTTTCGTGGGGGCCGGCGACTCCCCTGCGGGGAGCCGGCCGCCGGCCCCGGTTCCCGAGGCGTATACGCCGCTCGATCTTGCCGCCGTGCTCACCGTTTGCCGTGACCTCGAGGCCTTCAAGCTGCGCGGCGCCCAGCACGCGGCCATCGCCCGCCTCAAGGCGTGGCTGGTGATGGAGATGGGGCGGCTCAACGCGTCGGGCGGCCGGCGCCACGAAAGAAACCCCATGAGCTCGAGCAACACCCGCTTTTCCGAGGATGTGTCGATGCTCACCAGGGCCGAGTGCATGGCCGCCGAGCGCACGCACAACGATCAGCGCAGCGGTCTCGCGATCGTGGCGCTCGCCGATGCGCTCGGCGTCGCCATCGGCTGCCTGACGCACCTCGGGCCCGACGCCATCGACGAGCTGATCAGCAACGCCACCGAACGGATCTACGACGCCGCGGCCGCCGAATCCGCCGCCAGATTGGAGCAAAACCATGGGAAGTAATCTCGCCCACGCGGCCACCGGCCGGATCCCCGCAGGGGAGTCGGTGGCCGCCACGAAAAAACAATCGCGCGCTCCGGATCTCCCGTTGTCCGCCGTCGCCGACCTGGTCGCCGCTTGGGGCCTCGGCGCTCCCCTTCGCGACGCGGTCGCGGAAATGGCGGAAGCCGCGCCGATCGCGACCGGCCAGCGCGAGGCCTACCTGCAGGCCCGGGCCCTGAAGCGGGCGTGGCGCCACCTCATACGCGCTCAGATCGAGGCGAAATGCGGTGTGCTGCCCGGCATTTTCGTGGGCGCGAGCGACTCCGCTTCGCGGAGCCGGCCGCTCGCGCCGTCCGCTGAGGATGCGGCGACAGCGCTGAGCTTGACCTTCGGGCTCAGCAACGCGCTGCGCACAATTCTCCACGCCGCCCGCGCCACCACGCGCGACGATGCCGTCGCGCAGATCGCCGAGGCCATGGCCGCGATCAAGGTCGCGATCGAGGTGCGCGAGGCGGTGGCGTTTCCCTTGGACGAGTCTTGCGTTGGCGCCGGCGACTCGCCGGGGGCGAGCCGGCCGCCGGCGCCGTTAGCTGAGCCGGGTCCTTCGCCCGAGCAAATCCAAGGAGCAAGCCGATGACGCACGATGCAGTGAACCATCCAGTGCACTATCAGTCAGAGAGTGGCCTGGAGGCGATCGACGTCATCGAAGCCGTCACCGGCCTCGAGATGCACTTGCCGACCGCCATGAAGTACATCTTGCGGCACCAGGCCAAGGGCCGCCCGGCCGAGGATCTGGCCAAAGCTAAGTGGTACATCGACCGGCTGCTCGCCAAAAAAGGCCTTCCCGAGCGGCAGCCGGTGATGGCGATCGACATGCAGGCGCGCGTCGCCGACGTGTTCCGCCTCGAAGGCGCGGCTCGCACGGCGTTGTTTCACGTGTTCGGCGCCATTGCCGCGGTCTCTGACGACCGGCGCTGGGCCTACCTCCGCAACGCCAGCGACGACCTCGGACGCGCCATTCGAGCGCTCGGTGGCGCCGAGGCCGTGGCATGACCATGCTTCCGTCAGGCGGGCTGGCCGTCATGCAAAACCGCGTCGAGGCGCCCGACAGCCTCGACTATTTTCCGACGCCGCCGTGGGCGACGCGGGCGCTGATGCACCACGTCATCGGCGAATTGCACCAGCGCGACACCTGCTGGGAGCCGGCCTGCGGCGAAGGCCACATGGCCGAGGTGCTGCGCGAGCGCTTCGGCGTCGTCTACGCCTCGGACGTGCACGACTACGGCTGCGGCCGCGTCGGGTCCTTCGTCGGAAGCGGCGCAGATGTCATCACGTCGCCGAACCCGGAGTGGCCGGCCGCCGATTGGGTGATCACCAATCCGCCGTTTCGTCTCGCCATCGAGTTTGCCGAACGCGCGCTCGACGAGGCCCGCATTGGCGTGGCGCTCCTGGTGCGGAGCGCCTGGCTCGAGGGAAGCGAGCGTTACGAGCGGCTATTCCGGCCGCGGCCACCGGCGATCGTCGCGCAATTCGCCGAGCGCGTGCCGATGGTCAAGGGCCGCTGGGATCCGCTCGCGTCGACCGCGACCAGTTATGCGTGGGTGGTCTGGCACCAGGGCGGCCCGACTTCGACGAGCTTCATTTGGATTCCGCCGGGCTGCCGGAAGCGGCTGACGCGGGCGGACGACGTCGCAAGGTTTTGCGTGGGCGCTTCCGACTCCCCTGCGGGCGGCCGGCCGCAAGCGCCGTCAGACGCGCCTTCCGGCCGGCTCGCGGAACGCGAGTCGGAAGGCGCCACGAAGGAGCAAATCCCATGACCGTCCGCCTCAAACGCATCGCGGCGCAGCTCGTGCTCGCGCTCGCCGCCACGCTGCTGCTGATGATCGCCGCCGACATCGTGCCCGCCGGCGAACGTCCGGCTCGTTTTGTGGGCGCGAGCGACTCCGCTGCGCGGAGCCGGCCGCTCGCACCGGTGCTGCCGCTCGAGCCCTGGAGGCATCTTCCATGAGCCGCTCCCAGGTCCGCCACGGCGATCAGGAATCCCGCAAGCCGATCCGCAAGCCTGCGCCGGTGCGCTTCACGCCAGCGCAGGTGTCCGAGCTCGAGAGCCTGCTGGTGGCCGGCTACGGCGCCGCCACCATCGCCACCATCGCCAAGCTGCCGCAAGACGCCGTGCGGCTATGGCTTCGCAATCGCGCCGAAGCGCACGCGAAGGGTCGGCCCCAGGTTGTCGAGGACGACGTGCGCCGCGCCGCTGACGGCAGCCGGACCGCGGTGCCCGCCCCGGGAATCACGTTGCCTCACGTGAAGAGCCTCGACGGAGATCAGCCATGAATGACACGCACGCGGCCACCGGCCGGCTCCCCGCAGGGGAGTCGGTGGCCGCCACGAACATAGGCTCCAACGCCGAGGCCGAGCTGAAGCGCCGCATCGACCGCCGCGTGGACCTGCTCGACGAGGTGGCCGAGCTGCAGGGCCAGCTCAAGGAGTACAGGGCCGAAGACAAAGCCGACGGGTTTACCGAGGCTGCCATCGCCGACGCGGTGAAACTGCGCCGCGCCGACGCGGAGAAGGTGCTCCGCCGCATCCTGCTCGAGGCCGAGATCGACGTCTATCGCAAGGCTGCCGGCCTGCCGGTCGACATCGAGACGGCGCAGAAGTGGGCCCAGGAGGCGGCCGAGGCCGTACCCGAGGCAAAGAAGCGCGGCGCGTCCGGCGGCCGGATCGCCTCCGGCGATGCGCTTGGCGACAACGATGACGAGGTCGGCCAGTGAGCAGCCCGCCGACCAGCTACATGCGGCCGCCCGGCGCGCTCTGGTATCCGATCGGCTATCTGACGCTCGCCCACGCGGACAGGACCGTGCACCTGGCCGGCCAGGGCTGGGAGGTGGTGGGCCGGCTCTCGCTCGATCCGGCCAGCCGGCTCTGGGCGTGGATGGAATGGCACGCGGGGCTCGGCCAGTACCTGCTGCTGACGCCGTTCCGCATCGTGCCCGACGGCGCTCTGCGCCACCGCCGCGAGCCTACCGCCTGGCGCCCGGTCGAGTGGGAGGCATGGCCGGAGCCGTTGCCCGAGGCTTTGATCGGCCCCATCTACCGCGAGCCCGAGCCCGGCCCCGAGCCAGACCCGCCGCCGCTGCCGGAAACCGACGACTGGCCGTATCCCGGCCTGCGCCTCGGCGAGCGCGTGCCGCCCGTCTGCGAGCGCGAGGCCGAGGCGCGCGTGTTGCGCGGCCTGCGGCGCATGGAGATGGAGCCGAACCCCGGCCTGCGCACGCTCGCCTACGCCAGCGACATCCCGCGCGAGTTCTACCACCTGATGCGCCGCCACCAGCAGGCCGAGGACGCCGCCGAAGCCCGCCGCCGCGGTCTGCCCGTCACGGCCGAGATCGGCGCCGTGCGCTCGGCCTGGACGCCGTCGCGCCGTGACAACGGCGACTGGCACTACGCGCTCGACTGGTGGCGCCAGCTCACCGCGTTCGAGCGGCAGTTGTTCCGCTTCCGGGCGGCCAACCCGCCGTTCTCGTGGCGCCAGATCGCCGAGCGCGTCGGCGGCAGCAAGGACACCGTGCGCGGCAACTATCTGCGCGCGGTCGACAAGCTCACCGTCATCGCCCGCGCCACGCCCGCCGAACTCATTCCCACGGAGCACCGCGCATGAGCACCGCGCAAACCGACATCGTGCAGTTAGCCGAACGCTTCGGCATGACCACCGCCGACCGTATTGCGGGAACCCACGGCGCCGACGGCCGGCTCCCCGCAGGAGAGTCGGAGGCGCCCACGAAAAGCTGGACCGAGTACCACCAGCAGGCCTTCGCCGCGCTGTCGCCGGCGGCGGTCTACGTGGCCGGCAACGACGGGCCCGAGCCGCGCTTCTTCGGCGACAACATGGGCGCCTGGCCGATCCTGCTCGGCGTGACGCGCACCTGGCGCGACACCATCACCCCGCAGATGGACCGCTTCTCGCCGCACCGGTCGCGCGGCGTGCTGTTCCGGGTCTGGACACCCGGTAGCGGCGCCGAGCGGCGGCTGATCGCCGGCATCGAGGGCCTGATCAAGGACCGCGTCGACCAGTTGCACGGCGCCTGGCTCGACTTCGGTCCGAACACGGATCTGCCGATCTTCGAGGCCGAGTGCCATGAACTCGCCCGACGCCTCGGCATCACGCCAACCTGGGACGATGCCGACCTCTTCCGCCGGATCGACCGCGACGCCGCCGAGATCGAGGCCGCAGCCAAAACCATCGTCGCCGGCTGGACCAAAGGCGGGAGGCGGGAGTGATGGCGGACCGGGTCTCGAGGCGCGGCAGCGCCATCGTCCAGGCGCGTGGCGACCCCGACCATCCGAAGGGGCCGTGGCTCCGCCAGCATGCCGTCTATCTCGACGGCGTGCGCCAAGCCTACGCGATGTCGGCCGATGTCGACGCTGGGGAGGTTCGGTCGCTGATCATGGGCAGCGACGGCCGGCCGGCGCGCCGCGGCACGTCGTTCGTCGTGCGCACCTCGAAAGGCACGGTCCGCATCGCGCCGATCGCCGCGCTGGCGAGAGCGGTGCCATGAGCGGCGAGATCTTCACCACACGCACCGGTGTGGCCTGGCGGCGTGAGTGGGTTACCCGCCCGGCGGCCGGCTCCCCGCAAGGGGAGTCGACGGGCGCCACGCAAGACTTCCATTACGAATGGACCACGGCCGACGGCCGCCTCGTCGCCTGGTGCGAAAGCCGCCGTTTCGAGGACGACCCGGTCAAGGGCGGGCGGCGCGAGGTGCATGTCTATCGCGCCACGCTCGACGGCCGCACATCGGAAAAATCCTGGCCCACGTTGCTCGAGGCCATGGCCGCAGGCGAGCGTGCGCGGTGGCTCAAGGATTACCGGGAGAGGGAACGCACCAAAGCGCCCGCGGCCGGCTTCGCGCGAGCGGAGTCGCGGGCGCCACGAGCAAGCCAGTCGGAAGCGGCAAGGGGTCAAGCCGCATGACAAACACTACAAACGTCACGCCGCGCTGGGCGGACGAGCAACACGTCGCGACGGTGCACGGCATCGTCGCGCTGCTGTCACGCGCCCGGCTCTCGACCGAGACCGAAAAGCGCCTGCAGGCCGACATGGCCGAGCGCTTTGCCGCCGCCGGTCTGGTGTTTGAACGCGAGGTGGTTGTCGACGGCGGCGTCATTGACTTTCTGATTACCGCGCCCGGAGGCCGGCTCGCCTCCGGCGAGTCGCCGGGCGAAATCGGAATAGAGGTCAAGATCGGCGGCACCGCCAAGGACGCGCGCCGCCAACTCGAGCGCTACGCCGAAGAGCCACGCATCGCTTCGTTTGTGCTGGTCACCGCCAAGCCGCTGCTCATGCCGTCGCTGATCGGCGGCAAGCGGGTTGCTTTCGTGTTTCTCGGGAGGGCCTGGCTGTGAGCCGAGCTGTCGATATCGTCTTGGCTGCATCGATCATTCTCTGGTTGGCGGGCGCACTGACGTCCGCGCGAGACGACTGCGACGGCCCATCCGGGCGCAGCTGCGGCTTGGTCGTGTCCGTCGATGCGCTGACCGGCTGCGAGTATTTGCGCACGATCTTCGGCGGCGTGACGCCACGAAAGCGCCGCGACGGCACGCAGGTGTGCGGGGAGGCCGGCCGATGACCGTCTACGTCGACGACGTGCGCCACGCCTTCGGCCGGATGGTCATGTGCCACATGTGGGCCGATACGCTCGACGAGCTGCTCGCGATGGCCGACCGCATCGGCGTGCAGCGCAAGTGGATCCAGGGCCACCCGACGCTTTCGTTCGGCAAGCACCGGAACGCCTCGTGGGTGCACTTCGACATCTCGCTCGGCATGAAGGCCAAGGCCATCGCCGCCGGCGCCGTGCTCACGGACAAGTACGGCCCGACTGAGCACGAGGCGAGACGCAAGGGTCACGACAAGATGCTCGCGACGATCGCCGATCTGCGTGCGCGCAAACGGGGGAACGGGGAATGCAGCAGTTCGTGATCCGCACCAGTGGGGGCTGGACGCGCGTCGTGACGGCGGAAGACGTGATGTCGGCCATGTACGTTGTCGGCTGTGCCGAGATCACGGCCGCCAGCACGACGCGGCCGGCCTATCGCGAAATGATCGACACGCTGCGCTGGGACGAGATCCGATGACCTGGCTCCGCATCGTCCATCCGATCGGCACGCGGTTCGTGTGCAATGAGGGCCACCAAGTGGCGACTGCTGTGCGCGACATCATGCTTGGCGCGGCGATCTTTCCCGACGACCTCGGCGAGATGCAGCCCGGCCTCATCCTGCGCGTCGGCGAGCCCTTCGGCACGTGCACGCAGTGCGGGGCGCCTTTCACGGCGCTGCGGCGCAACCCGCCGCCGGGGCTGCGCGAGGAAGGCGTGCTGCTGACAGAGGCGGACTGGCAGGCCGGCGTGAGGTTGAAACCATGACTCCCTCGCTCCTCGCCCATAGCCGCACCTATGGCACCATCGAGCTCACCGCCGCCGGCGCTGGGCACCAGCACAACACCTGGACGATCACCGACATCGAGCCGCACGTCGCGATCCGCCTGAAGCAGGTGTTCCCACGCATTCCGAAAACCGGCCGCCCGCCGTTCACGCTGACCGGTGGGCCCGGCCTCGACGCCGACCTGCAATGGTTTCTTTCGCGGTATCCCATGCGCATTGCGGCCGAGCATGCCACCGCCATGGCCGAGCGCCGCACGCTGTTCGACCTCGGGCAGGCGGAGATCAGCTACATCCTGTCGCCCACATGGCGACCCCCGGCCGTGGGCGGCTTCCGCGGCAACCAGCGACCCTACGACTACCAGGTGCAGGCGGCCGAGCTGGCACGCCGCACCGGCCGGCTGCTGCTGATGGACGAGATGGGCCTCGGCAAGACGGTCTCGGCGATTGCCGCGGTGGTCGAGCCCGACTATCTGCCGGCGCTCGTCGTGCCGCAGACGCACCTCCCCGGTCAATGGGCCGAGAAGATCGCCGAGTTCACGGAATTGCGCACGCACATCGTCAAGCAGACCAAGCCCTACCCACTGCCGCCGGCCGACATCGTCATCTGCCCCTACTCGAAACTGGCGGGCTGGATCGACTATGCCGACACCGCCGGCTTCAAGAGCGTGATCTTCGACGAGGTGCAGGAGCTGCGGTCAGGGGCGGGCACGGCCAAGGGCGCCGCGGCCAAGGCCTTCGCCCAAGCGGCCACCCTTGTCCTCGGCCTCTCGGGCACGCCGATCTACAACTACGGCGAGGAGATCTGGCGCATCTGCGATTTCCTCGAGGAGGGTTGCCTCGGCGACTGGTGGGACTTCGTGCGCGAGTGGTGCAAGCCGGGCCCCGGCGGCAAATGGGTCGTCGCCGATCCGCCGGCGCTGGGCACGTATTTGCGCGAGCAGCACCTAGCGCTCAGGCGCACGCGCACCGACGTCGGCCACGAGCGGCAGTTCCCGAACACAATCATTCACACCATCGACACCGATACCGAGCCGCTCGAGAACGAGGCCGAGTTCATGGCGACTTTGGCCCGGCAGGTGATCGGCGGCTCGTTCGTCGAGCGCGGCCAGGCGGCACGCGAGCTCGACATGCGGCTTCGGCACGCCACCGGCGTCGCCAAGGCGCGGCACGTGGCGGCGTTCGTGCGGCTGCTGCTCGAGGCCGGCCAGCCCGTGCTGCTCTGCGGCTGGCACCGCGACGTCTACGATATCTGGATGGCCGACCTCGCCGCGCACAAGCCGGTGCTCTACACGGGCAGCGAGAGCCCGGCCAAGAAGCGCCGCACGGTCGAGTTGTTCACGTCCGGTGCCACGAACCTGATGATCATGTCGCTGCGTTCGGGTGCCGGCCTCGACGGCCTGCAGCACCGCTGCCGCACCATCGTCTACGGCGAGCTCGACTGGTCGCCCAAGGTGCACGAGCAATGCACGGCGCGGCTCGACCGGCCGGGCCAGGGCTCCCAAGTCGACCAGATCTTTCTCGTGTCCGAGGACGGCAGCGACCCGGCCGTGATGGGCGTGCTCGGCCTCAAGTCGAGCCAGAGCGCGGGCATCGTCGACCCGCTCGCCGCGCCCAAGGACCAGCAGTCCGACGTGACCCGGATCCGCGACCTGGCGGAGCGGTATTTGAAGGATAGCGCGGCCACCGGCCGGCTCCCCGCAGGGGAGTCGGTGGCCGCCACGAAAGTGCCGGCGGCCACGAAAAGCCAGCCACAACTGGGGCTCGATTTGATGGAGCGGACGCGATGACCCTCGACACGCGGACGATCGTGCTGGTGACGGGGCGCTTGATGGACCTCGCGTCGCTGCCGCGTCTTTTCGATGACCGCATGCCGCCGGCACGCATCGTTCGGAGGCTCGACCGGGTTCTCAGTTGGCTCGGTTCGTCCGGTCGGATCATCGCGTCGGAACATATCAAGCGCCGAAGCGTGCCACCGCCGGGCAAGAGGCAGTGGGCGCGTGGAGGCCACATCTGAACGCCATAATAGGGGAGGGGCTAACGTCATGCCATGGATCGAATTGAAGCCGGGGAAGGAAGGCATCGAGCGCATCACGCTCTCGCAATTGCGGGGCGGCAACCTGATCGTCGGCATGAGTGCCGCTGTCGCACGCCGCAACAAGATCGGCGCCGACACGCGCCTGCGCGTGCTTGCCGACCTCGAGGCTAGCCCTCGAGTCGTGCGCCTGGTGGTCGACCCGGCAGGGCCGTTCAAGGTGCGCACGCTGAAGGGCGACAGCGCCACGATCATCATCGGCAAGTTGCCGGGGCTCGGGCACATCCGGGTGATTAAAGCCGAGTGCGAGTTCGACGAGATGACCGATGAAAAGAAGCACATCGTCGTCGAGATCGAGTTGCCCAAGGCGCTGCAGGTGCCGGAACGGCCGCTGGCATCGGTATCGCCCCACACCGCCAACGGCCAGTCGACCGGAGTTAGGCGATGATGCCCAAACGCGTCCAGATACAGACGATCTTCGCTTACCCCGGCGCCGTGCGCGTCGACCGTGACACGGTCTGGGGTAATCCGTTCCAGGCCGACCGGCCCACGCCCGAGGTTCGCGCGTCTGGCGCGGTCACGGCCGCCGATGCCTTCGACAGGTGGCTCGCTGGGCACCCGGCCCTGGCCGCGGTCGAGCCCAAGCGTCGCGAGGCGATCCTTGCGTCAATCGGCTGCCTGCATGGCAAGGACCTCGCCTGCTGGTGCCCGCCCGACTCGCCGTGCCATGCCGACGTGCTCTTGCGGCTCGCGGCCGATGCCGAGCCGGTGATCGGCGACGCGCTGGGCCGTCCTGAAGGCGTGCCCGTCGGAGCGCTCTCTGTCCGTCAGCCTTGGGCCTGGGCCATCATCCACGCCGGCAAGCCGGTCGAGAACCGCACCGAGGCCGCCGTCCGGCACGGCATGCGCGACATGATCGGCAAGCGCATCGCCATCCATGCGTCCAAGGGTATGACGCGGGGTGAATACGACAGCGCGGTGCGCTTCATGGCCTCTCTCGGCGTTACGTGCCCGGCGCCGGCGGACCTCGAGCGCGGCGGCATCGTCGGCCATGTGCGGGTCGATGCCGTGGTGAAAGAGCATGCCTCGCCGTGGTTCTTCGGCCCGCGCGCGCTGGTGCTCAGCGATCCGCAGCCGGTGCCGTTCATCGGTGCTGCCGGCCAGCTCGGCATGTTCCCTTGGTCGCCAAACTTCGGCCGGCCCGACGCTCCGGCGAAGTGGATGCTGGCGCGCCAGGCGCCATCGGAGCCGTCGGAAGCGAAGAAAGAATGGAGCTTGCTCTGATTGCCGGATTGCCGCTGGAGTAATCGCTATTTTCCACCACGAGGACCGTCGAGACTGCGTCGATGCAAGTCAATAAGCTGCATGAGGAATTCTACTGCAGGCTTCATCCGTTGAGCTTCGGCGTCGATGCTCATATCTTCCGTCGTGAAGCCTTTGGCTCGTTTAATCATTTCCGTCTCGATTTCGTCAAACCACGCGCCTATTGCGTTTCCGTGATCCTCTCGGAGCCGAGCCAACGCAAAATTTAAGGCGTCGCTCAAGACAACAAAGGCACCCTGGAGGGCTAATATGTCATTGAACGGAAACGACCCGTTCATTGTAGCTGGCATGGTATGCCTCCTCTAGAAAGCCGCCGATTTATGGGTTGGATGAGCCGGTCCCGCCTGCTGTGGCGGGATAAAGCTGTCTGAATCATTCATAGGATATTTGAGCCCGGACGGAGACCGTCCGGGCGTGTCGTTGTATCAATGGGGCTTCTTGCGCTTCAGGCGAGCAAGATCCCTGCTCCCGACGTGCCGTTTTTCTTTCAACACCTCGTTCACACGGCCCGGATTGACGTCGAAGTCGGCCGCAATGCGGTTCTGGAACTCGCCATCCCAGTGGCGAAGCCACACGCTGACTGCGTCTTCGAACGTCAGCCGGTAACTCGGCCTGCGGTGTTCATGTGACATGATCGTACTTTCTGTCGATCATGCCGGGTAGCGCTTGACACACCACGTACTGTGGACACATGGTCCTATCGTGATCACACCAAATCGCCACCCGGCGGTTTCTACTTTCGGCCCGCTCGCTCCAACGAGCGGGCCGCTCCATTTGCCCCGACGAATCGGCGCACGAGACATTTACCACGCCGCAAAATATACGAGTCGATGCGGCTTGTAATTGTCCCGTCGTGTTGCAGAATCATCGCAAGTCAGCTGCAGTCGCTACGCCGTTGCTCTCGATTGCCGCAACGAGATGCGCAGATATTTTCCAACCCTTTCGGTTTCCAGCAACTGGGCAACTTCGGCCACACGTTTGCTGGCCTCACCGTCGGTGACGCCCATCAGTCGCGCCAGATCACGATTGCTGGCAACCGTCCCCCCCACGTTTTCCAGCGCGGCAATCACCGGATGCTTGCCGCCGGAAAACGAACGCTTGCCGGCAAATGAAATGACGTTCGTTGTGTTTCTCGTCGGCGCGGGCGACACGCTGCGCGCGCCGGCGGCCCGCGCCGTAGTCCGGGTTTGCGAAATTGCGCAAGTACGCAAATCGGACGGTCCGACCTCGGCCACCCGTCGCCCGCGGCCGGACTCTTTCGTGGCCGCTGGCGAGTGCCCTGCGGGCAGCCGGCCGCCAGCGGCGCGACTTCCGAACGCGAACAGCGCGAACCCGAGCCCGACTAGCTCGACCACGACCACCGGGGCGTAGGGCATCAGCCGGTCGAGCGAGGCACGCATGGTCTCGGCCGAGGCGGTGACGAAGGGCAGCGCGGCCAGAAACTCGGCCGACCGCTGGGTGCCGGTGAAGGGCTTGCGCTCGGGCCCGAGGCGGGCGAGCTCGGCCGTGTAGCCGCCGATCGCGGCCTCGTACGTGCGCACCGAGTAGGCCTTGCCGTCGCAGCGCTTGCCTTTGCCCGAGCCGCATTCGGCGGCCATCGCCGCGCGCAGGCCGCAGCGGTTGCCGAAGTCGGCCCTGGCCGCGCCGGCCGGGCAGGGGGCCAGCATGTACTCGGCCTCGGCCAGCATCTTGAGCACGCCGGCGCGCTGCGCGTTGACGTGCTCGGCCGACGCTGCCTTGGCGCCGGCGGTCTCCGCATTGCGCATGCCCGAGGCGACGACGACGTAGCCGAGGGCCGCGAAGCCCGACACGCCGAGCAGCACGCCGGCGACAATCGCGCCCGCGCGCAACGCCGGCAGCGTGTAGTGCAGGGCGCCGATGGCCGCCACTAGGGCCGCGATCGACGACAGGTGCGTGACTGTGAACGGCGCGCCGGCGATCACGTCGTCGAGCAGCACGCGGCCGGTCACCGCGGCGAAGAAGCCGGCCAGCAGCAGCGCTGGCCACGAACGAATCGTGGTGGTAGTGGAAAGCATGGTCTGCCTCCTGTTCGTACCAGGGGATGGGCCTAGGGCCGAGGCGGGGTCGCAAGCCGCCTCGGTCCGCTGTTTACGATAAACGTTATTCGTTTATAAGTGGTTCGCGCCTAATCCACAAGCAGTTATTGGAAAACGTTTTACAATTGTTGCGAACCGCGCCATGGTGCGCGCATGGCGAGACCGAGAAAAGGACAGGAGAAGGGCGCGACGGCCACCATCGGCCTTCGTGTTCCGGAGGAACTGCGCGAGCGCCTGGTGCGGCTAGCAGAGGCAAACGCGCGGTCTATCACCGACGAGGCAACCATCGCGCTGGAGCAGTACGTGAAACGCGAGGAGCGCAAGGCCAACCGATGAAAACGGACATGGCGCTTGGGCAATGTCGGCAACGCGATTGACCCAAAACGGACACGCTGCCGGGCTATCAAGGCGCAAACTTCTGCAATAAGGACATGCCGTGACGCCCACCTGCCGTGCCCAGGCCGAGATCATACGGTTTCTGTCGACCGAGGATGCAGAGACGTTGTGCTTCAGCGGCCAATGGGGTGTCGGAAAGACTTATACCTGGCAGACCATTCTTCAGAAGGCGACAAATGACAAAAAGGTGGGACTCAAGCGCTATGCCTATGTCTCGCTCTTCGGCATCAACAGCCTAGAAGAACTGAAGCTGACGATCTTCGAAAATTCGGATTTCCTGTTGAAGCAGGATGCAACCACTACCGCCAAGGCGAAGGATTTAGGCAACCGGCTGTTCGCTTGGACGCGCAAATCAACACCGATGGCCGGCGAGCTTCCGCTGATCGGTAAGCTGATCAAGAGCGGCGGTGCGCTGTTCTTCTCTGCCGTCCGCGACCAGATTGTGTGCATCGACGATCTGGAGCGGCGCGGCTCGGGACTGGCAGTCAGAGATGTGCTGGGACTGATCAGTTTCCTAAAAGAGCAACGCCGCTGCAAGGTGGCGCTTCTGCTCAACGAGGACGAACTCGACGAGAAGGGACGCACCGAATTCAACGGCAATCTTGAGAAGGTGATCGACGTCAAGCTCGCCTTCTCGCCCACCGCGGCGGAGTCGGTGGCAATCGCGCTGATCGGCCCGGGTGACGTCTACGACCAGATGAAAACCAATTGCACGCGGCTCGGCATTGCCAATATCCGCGTCATTAAGAAGATCGAACGCCACGCGCGGCAGCTGATGCCGCTCTTGGCGGGACTTCATGAGCGTGCGATACACCAAGCCCTGCAATCACTTTGTCTGTTCGCCTGGAGCAAATATCAGCCGGAGGTGGCCCCGCCGCTCGATTTTCTCAAGGCCAAAAGAGGCGGTGATTTCGCAGGACTAGGCAACCGCGACGAGCCGAATGCGGAAGAAGCATCCTGGAATGCGCTGTTGCAGCTTTGCGATTTCGGCGTGATCGATGATTTCGACGCGGCCATTCTGGACGGGATCGAGATCGGATATTTTGATCCCGATCGGGTTAAGGCGGAAGCGGAGAAAGTGCATCGCGAGCGAGTGCGGCAAGACCAAGATGGCGCCTTTACCGAAGCGTGGAGTTCATATCACGACAGCTTCGCCAACAATGCCGACGAGGTTGGGCAAGCGCTCTATGACTCGTTCAAGGTCAATTACGCCACCGTCACGCCGAGTAACCTGCATGCGACCATTGAGGTGTTGAAAGGTATCGGCCAGGCTGATCGCGCGCGCGAGCTTCTGGCACTCTATGTCGCGGAGCGCAACGAGGGGAGCGACTTCTGGGATTTGGATCAGCAACTTCACTTTCGCAACTTCACCGATGCTGACATGATCGAGGCATTTGCCGCCAAGCAGGCGACATTTGCGCAGGGGCCGGTTAACCCAACCGATGTCCTGGTCAATATCCGTGGAAGCAACAGCTGGACCGACCGCGACCTCAACCTTTTGGCAGCGCTATCGGCGGATGACTACGAGCGCATTTTCATGGAAAGCACAGGCGAGCGGCTGCGAGCGGCCTTATCATCGGCGCTGCAATTTGCCCGCATCGGCAATGCCACCCCGGCCATGCAGGCGATCACCAACAATGCGCGAGAGGCACTCCAGCGGATTGCAACAACGTCACCCCTGAATGCCATGCGGGTACGAAAGTACGGCATTCAGGTCCCCCAGGAGCCGGATCGGGGTGGGTGAAGGACGCTTCAGTAGCCAAAGGATGCATTTTGGGTTCTGGCCCGAAGCTGGTCTAAGGTGCGCTACCCTTTACCGGCAGTTGACGCCCGCCTCAGTGCTATTCTCCCGTTCGTGAAAGGTCTCGCACAGTATGAACGACAATGCGCCCATTTCCGGCCTCAGCTCGGCGCCGCCCGCGCGTCAGTGGCCCTCGCTGGCCGCCCTGGTCGATCGCATGCCGTGGGACACGCTCCTGCTCGGCACCGGTGTGTTGCTGCTGCTCGAATGGCTGTTTCCGTTCCTCACGCGCTGATGACCGCACTCGGCTCGGAAACAGTTAAATTTGTGGTTTTGTGGCAACAGTTGGGCGGATGAGCGGCGGAATCGCGATGGGCGCCAATTATTCCTAGACACGAATCGAGGTTTCAGGCATTCGACTCACTAGAGTTGGAATACGAGCGCCCGGACGGCTTCAGCCGCGCCGGGCTTTGCTTTTTCCAAATCAACCCGCACCCAGGAGCGACGTCATGTGAGCGTGCCAGGCGTCAGGCGTTTCGATCGATAGCCCTGCCCAGCTCGGGCCGGCGCGAACGACCAGCGAATTCCCATTTCCGCCCTCAGCTCAGGACGTGCCATCCATGCCGATGCTGCACATCGACATGCGCGAGTTTTCGCGCAAGGCGCGCGAGATGGGGATCTTCGCCAACGACCAGCTGCCCTACGCCATTTCGCGCTCGCTCAACGATACCATGTTCAAGGTCGTGCGGCCGGACATCATCGGCCCCACCTGGTCGCAAGCATTCACCGTGCGCAATCGCGGCCTGCCGCGTGCGGCCATGCGCGTCGAGACATCGACCAAGGGCAAGCTCTCGGCGGGTGTGTTCGATGCTCTCGGCAAGGCCGACCTGCAGAAGCACGCCGTTGGCGGCACGAAGACGCCCCGACGCCGGGTGCTCGACATCCCAGTTCCGTCGCGCGTCGCGTTGACGGCCCGAGGCAAGCGCCCCTGGGCAAGCGCCGTCATCAAGCGCACGCCCCAGCGCGCGCTGCGCGTGCTGCCCAAGGGCGTCTTCGTCGGTGAGGGCGGCAGGCTGCACATGGTCTATGCGTTCAAGGGCTCGGCGCGCCTCGATAAACGCTTCCGCTTCTACGAAGCGTTTGCGGCCAAGGCACGTCTCGGCCTCGCGCAATTCTTTCCGCGCCACATCCAGGCTGCGATCCGTTCGTCCTTCCGTCGCTGACGTGGGTGGTGCTGACATGCTGGCTGCCCTCGTCGTTCTGTGCCCATGCAGCTCACGGGTCCTTCCTCCCCGCCCCCGCCCTCCGCGGGTCACGCCCGCCCGCGAAGGGGGGGTAGAGACTGCGTTTTTTCGGCTTCTTTGATTCCGATTCCGGTTGAGCCATGGCAACGCAGCAAGAAATCGCCGAAAAGCTTGGCATCTCGGACCGCTGGTTGCGGAAGCTGATCGACGACGGGGCCATCAATTCGGCGCCGCGCGGTGCCTTCGACTTCGAGGCGGTGGCTCGCCAGTACATCGAGCACCAGTCCGGCATGATTGCGAGCACAAAGGCCGAGGCGGCCCGGCTGCAGGGCGAGCTCGATCGCCTGCGCGCCAACGAGGTTCTCGCCGACAAGGCCAAGCACGAGACGCGGCGGGCCGCGGCACTGGCCGACAAGGCCGAGATGGACACCGCCGAGATGCGCGGGCTGCTGATCCCGGCCGACCAGATCGCCGACGTGGTCAACGCGGCCGTGCTGATCATGAAAACGAGAGTGCGCGGCGTGCCGACGAAAGTGGCGCCGCAACTTGGCGCGAGGGACATCGCGCTCGCCGAGAAGGTGATCCGTGTCGCGATCGACGAGGCGCTCGAAGAGCTCTCGAAAGTCAACGTCATCCAATGCGGCGCGGTCGCAGCGGCTTGAGCTTGACTGCCGAGGGGTGCACCCGACGCTCGCCCGCATCGTCGCCGATGCGTTCACGCTTTGTGCGCCGCCGCCCGACCTCACCGTCAGTCAATGGGCTGACGAAAACCGCATGTTGTCGCCCGAGTCCTCGGCCGAGCCCGGCCGCTGGCGCACCGACCGTGTCGCCTACACGCGCGGCATCATGGATGCCTTCAACGACCCGCGCGTGCGCGAGATCGTCGTTAAAAAGGGCACGCAGATCGCCTACACCGAGGTACTACTGAACGTCATCGGCTACTGTATCGACGTCGAGCCCTGCTCGATCCTGTGGCTGCTGCCGGACCAGGGCGCCGTCGACGAGATTTCCAAGAACCGCCTCGCGCATATGCTGCGCGATACCGCGAAAATCGCGGAGAAGGTGAAGCCGCCGCGGTCGCGCGATAGCTCGAACACGATCGCAACAAAGCAATTCCCGGGCGGGCGCCTGTCGCTGGTCGGCTCGCACGCGCCGTCGCAACTCGCCTCGCGGCCGATCCGGGTCGTGATCGAAGACGAAAACGACCGCTTCGCCCAGTCGGCCGGCGCCGAAGGTGATCCGTCGGCCCTATCCCGCGCCCGCCAAGCGTGGTTCTGGAACGCCAAAACCATCAAGGGCTCGTCGCCCACGGTGAAGGGCCGGTCGAAGATCGATCGCGACCACGAGGCCTCGGACAAACGCATGTGCTATGTGCCCTGCCCGCACTGCGGCAACCGCCAGACGCTTCGCTGGGAGCAGGTGCGGTGGGACAAGGTCAAGAACGACAAGGGCGAGACCGTCGAGCACCGGCCGCATACGGCCGTCTACATTTGCGAGGCGTGCGGAGAAGCGTGGGACGACTCGGACCGGTGGGCCGCGATCCGGGACCCGGAGTGGCGCGCCACGGCACCGTTTCGCGGAATCGCCGGCTTCTTCCTGCCGCAGTTCTATTCGCCGGTTCGGCGCCTCGAGCAGATCGTGACAGAGTTCCTCGAGGCCTATGGCCGCCTGCCGGGCACGCATCCGGACGTGACGAAGCAGATTACGTGGACCAACACGGTGCTCGCCGAGTGCTGGGAGGAAGCGGGCGAGAGCGTCGAGGCCTCGCAGCTGACGAACCGCGGCGAGCCTTACGGGCCTGACGATCTGCCGGACGGCGTTCTGTTCGCCACGGCCGGGGTGGATGTGCAGGCCGATCGCCTGGAAATGCAGACAGTGGGCTGGGGCTGGGCAGAGGAGGCCTGGGCCATCCGCTACGACGTGCTGCTTGGCGATCCGGCGCAGCCGCAGGTGTGGGCCGATCTCGACGCACTGTTGCGACGTCGCATGCAAACGCGGTCCGGGCGGCCGGTGCGCATCCAGGCGGCCTGCGTCGATACCGGCGGCCACCACGGGCACCAAGTGCACCAGTTCTGCGGCCCGAAATTCGCGCGCCGCATCTTCGCCATCAAGGGGCGCGCCGGGCCGAACGTCATCTTTCCGAAGCGCGCGAGCCGCACGAAGACGAACCAATTGGTTTATCTCGTCGGCGTCGACACTGCGAAAGACACCATCTATGGCCGCCTGAAGATCCGGCGGCGCGACGCGGGGCAGCCCTCTCCCGGGTACATCCATTTTCCGCTGGCCTCGCCCGACGACGACAGCTTCGGGCCCGAGTATTTTGCGCAGCTCACCTCCGAGCAGGTGGTGACGCGGTTTCGCGAGGGCCGCCCGGTCCGGGCCTGGGTGCCGGTGCGACAAGGGGCGCGCAACGAGGCCCTCGACACGTTCGTCTACGCACTTGCCGCGCGGCACGCCGTGCCGATCAAGCTCGATCATGGCCGGCCAACGGCGCAGGCCGCGCCGCCGGAGCCCGCCGTTGCCCTGCTGGACGACGATGACGGCGTGGACGAGACTCTTCCGTCGCCGCTGTCTCGCGACCAGCCGGCCCTGACCGAACCGCGGCTCATTCCGGCGCCCGTGCCGATGCCGAAGCTCTCGAAACCGCAGGGCCGCATGGCCAGGCTTGCCCGGATGCAAATGCGATGACCTGCAGCACCGATCTTGCGGCGCTCTACGAGGCGATCATGGCGCGCACGACGGGCAAGGCCGTACAACAGGCCGGTGCCAAATCGCGCCAGGTGAGCTACGCCAACGTTCCGCTCGGCGAGATGATCAAGCTTTACCGCCAGCTTTGGCGTCAGTGCGGCAAGGACTCCGGCCTGCCGCTGCTCGACGAGCTCGACGCCTCCACCGCGCAGCGCGGCCAGATCCGAGTGAGGAACATCCTGCGATGACCGACCTCGTGCCGCGCCCGTCCGTGCTGGCGCGCGGGCGCCCCATCGCCGGCGCCCGCCTGTCGGCGCCGGGGCTGCGCACCGCCTACGCTGGCGCCGACACCTCGCGCGCCTCGAATATCGCTTTCTGGCGGCCGCCGCTGCGCTCGGTTGACGCCGAAGTGCTGCGCGATGCACCGACGATCCGCGCCCGCGCCAGGGACCTGGTGCGCAACAACCCCTATGCCGCGCACGCCGTGCGCATTTCTCGAATCGCCTGCGTCGGCGCCCATTTGCGCCTCGCGCTGCGCCCCGACTGGCGCTTTCTCGGCCTCGATCACGTCGACGCCGTGGCCTGGGCGCGCGAAACCGAGCGGGCCTGGGACCAGTACGCGCACGGGCCCTCGTTCTGGCTCGATGCCGGCCGCGGCCTTTCGTTTACGGACATGATGAACCTCATCCACGACGAGGATTTCGTGTCCGGCGAGACGCTGGTCGCCGTGGAGTGGGACGAAACGCGGCCGTGGTCCACCTGTTTTCAGGTGATCGACATCGACCGGCTGTCGAATCCGGACGGTGCGCCCGAGACCGATGCCCTCAAGGGTGGCGTCGAGATGGACCGCCTCGGGGCGCCCATCGCCTACCACGTGCGCAACGCCCACCCGGCTGATCGGACGGTGTCGGTGCGCAATCCGTCGGCGACCTTCACGTGGACACGCGTGCCGCGCGAGACCGCCTGGCGCCGGCCGGTGATGATGCACTCGCTGCAACGCGTCCGCGCCGGCCAGACACGCGGCGTTTCGGAATTCGCGGCCTCGATCGTCGCGCTCCGCATGGGCCACGAGTACCAGGAGATGGAGCTGGCGACGGCGACGGCGCAGGCCTCGATTGCGGCGGTGCTGACGACGGCAGCCAACCTCGGTGAGGCGCTCAGCATGGTCGGCGACGGAGAGACCGTCGATCCGGAGACCGGCGAAATCATCACATCGGCGGCTCGCGCGCTCGAGGAGTCGATCGAGTACTACAACGAGCTCGACATGCGCTTCAACGGCGCGAAAATCCCGAAACTCGCGCCGGGCGACAAGCTCGACATCGTAGGCTCGAAGCACCCGACCTCGGGTTACACCGAGTTCGTGCGCAACCAGATCAACGCCGTGGCTGCGGGCCTGGGCGTCGACCCGATCGCGCTCTCGCAGGACTACTCCAAAGCCAACTACGCCTCGAACAAGATGAGCTTCGCGCACAACGGGCGGGCGGCCGAGACCCGGCGTGCGCGCCTGGTGCGCATGGTCGGCATGCCGATGTTCGCGGCGTGGCTCGAAGAAGCCATTGCCAAAGGCGCCGTCGCGATGCCCAAGGGGCTGCGGCCCGACCAGTTCTACGCCGCCCGCGACGCGCTCTGCCGCGGCACGTTCATCACCGCCTCGCGGGCTCTGCTCGATCCGCAGAAGGAGCGCGCGGCGCAATTCCAGGGCCGCGTCATCGGCGTCGAGACGCTCGAGCAAATTTGCGGTGAGGAGGGCGAGTCCTGGGAGGACAATCTCGAGCAGATCGCGCGCGAGAACGCCGTCGCGACCGAGCTCGGCATCAACCTGCCCGGCATGCTGCCGATGCTGCCGCCCGACGTCGCCGATACCGCCGACCCCAAGGACGACGAGACCGACCGCAAGGAGGACCGCTGATGGCCGACAGGCGCAGCCGGCGCGACGTCGCGCGTGCCAACGCGGCCGCCGCGCGGTCGAAGGCCGCGGCAGCCGCGGCCGAGGCGGACAAGGCGGCCGCGGAAGCCAAGCGCGCAGAAGCCGACGCCAAGGCGCGCACGGCCGAAGCCGCGGCGCGGGCGGAGCAGGAGCGCATCGCGGCGGCGCGCGAGCAGGCGCGCCTCGATGCCGAGGCGAGGAAGCGGGCCGACGACGCGGCAGCAGCGAAAGAGCAACGCGACTTCGAGGCGAAGCAGGGGTCGGCGCAGAAAACCGCGATCTCGGTCGGCCTCACGGTGGCCGCGGCGGCGATCGGCGCCTTCATCGGCCGCAAGCTCGGTCTCGCCGGTGTCAAGAAAGCGGCCGAGCTGGCGACCACGACGATCAAGAGCGTGGAATCGCTCGGTACGCAGGCCGCCAAGCTCACGACCGCGAAAGGGGCGATCGCCGGCACCGCCAAGGGCGACAAGCTGGCGGCGATCGTCAACGACACCTATGCGCTCGGTAAAGTGAAGACGCCGTTCGCATCGCCCGGGTACCAGGCGCCGCCGAAGGCGGCGGAGCTGTTCGGCAAGCTCGGCAAGCCGGATGCGTCGGCCTACGCGCTGCCGGCGGTCAACGTCGTGCACGGCGCGGGCACCGTCTACGCCTCGACCCAGGTCGAGGACAAGTCGCTGGCCATGGGCCTGCGCGCCGAGGGGACGGCCGCGATCTTCGCGGGCCTGGTCGGCGCCAAGTCGCTACTCGCGGCGAGGGCCTCGGCCATGCGGCCGTCGTCGCAGGCCATCACCAGCATCGAGGCGGGCCGCATGCGTCTCATCCGCGAGGGTTTGAAGCCGGCGGAGCACGTCAAGGCCGCCCAGGCCGTCACGAAGCCGCGCGCGCCGCGGCGTGTGCCGACGTCGGCGCCGGCGGGCGTCCAGGGCGGCTCGTTCCAGCGCACCTACACCTCCGGCCCGAAGGCCGGCACCACCGAAATCGTCAACATCAGACGCTAAGGGGGCTGCTCATGGCCGACAAGCGCACCAATCGGGTCCAGCCGTACGTGGCCCGGACCAAGATCGGCGAGCGGACCGACTCGTCGAGCGACCTGCGGTCGGTCGCCGGCACGTTCAGCATCGTCGCGGGTCTCGGACTGCTGGCAGGCTCGTTTGCGGCGAGCACGCGCATCGGCAGGGCCGCGGCCGTGATATTCGGCGCCAACGCGGTGGGATTGGGTGCCAAGGGGATCTCGGACGCCTCGAAAAGCCAGGTCCGCGCCAAGGCCATGGACACGCTGATCACCGGCCAGACCCGGTCCGGGGCCATGTTCGGGCGCGCGCCGATCATGGCCGGCACGAGCGCGGGCCCCGCCATCCCCAAACCGATCGGCTCACCGAAGGGGGCGCAGGCCTCCGGTGCAGCGCCCGGCGCCTACATCGACGCCGCCGCCCGTGAGAAAGCAACCACGCGAAGCTTCACCCAACCCAGCCTGACCGGGTCGTCGCGGCGCGCTGCCGACACTCCGACAGGGTCGGGCCCGGTCGAAATCCCCGGGTACACCCGCGCCGACGGCACCCAGGTCAAGGGCTACTCGCGCGCCCGGGGCGCACGATGACACCACCCGACCTCGGCATGCTGCGCGCGCACATCGCCGCCGGCCCGATGCTGATCGAGGAGGCATTTCTCGACAGCGTCTGCGCGGTGATCGATCGCGGCGGCCAGCTCGGCCCGGGGCCCGACGAGTCCGAGGCCGCCATGGGCGTCTTCCTCGGCCGCTACGACGGGCGCTCGCGCCTGACTGTCACCGACGACGGCATCGCCATCGTCGGCGTGCGCGGCCTGCTGGTCAACCGCGGCGGCTGGCTCGGCTCGATCTGGGGCATGACCTCCTACGAGGGGCTCGCCGAGCAGATGCGCCGCTGCGCCGCCGATCCCGACGTGCGCCACATCGTGCTCGACGTCGATTCCGGCGGCGGCATGGTAGCCGGCATCTGGGACCTGATGCCGACCATCGCTGCGGCGCGCGCGAAAAAGCCCGTCACGGCGATCGCCAACGCCTGGGCCTGCTCGGCCGCCTATGCCATCGCCTGCGCCGCCGGCGAGCTCTACGTCAACCGCTCGTCGACTACCGGCTCGATCGGCGTCGTGCGCCAGCATGTCGACACCAGCGGCGCCATGGCCAAGTGGGGCTATCGCGTCACCCTGTTCAAGGCCGGCGCCTTCAAGACGGCGGGCTCGGGCGTGGAAGAGCTGACGCCGGAGGTGCGGGCCTACATCCAGGCCGGCATCGACGAAGCCTACGCGCAGTTCGTCGACCACGTGGCCGAGCACCGCGGCCTCGACGCGGCGGCGGTGCGCGCCACCGAAGCCCGTGTCTATGGCGCGGCCGACGCCGTCGACCTCGGCCTCGCCGACGGCATGCTCTCGATCGAGGAGCTGATCGACCACATTCGCGTACCGCGTCGCGTTCCCGCGTCTCGCGCCGGCCCGCCGGCCCCCGCCCGTTCCCAGAAACGAGAGACCCCCATGACCCTGAAACCGGGCCAGGCGGCCGCCGGCACAGACGCCGGACCTGACCTCGCCACCGCCATTTCCGCCACCATCGCCGCCATGCGCGGCGAAACCCAGGCCGGTACCGGCCAGCAGCAGCCGGCCGACGACCGGCTGACCCGCGCCGAAGCCGAAGCGCTCGCCACCGAGGCGGCGACGCGTGCCGTCACGGCCGACCGCGAACGCACCGCCACGATCCTGTCGCTGGCCGAGGCGTCCGGGCACGAGACCCGGGCGCTCAAGCTGGCGCACGAGACCTCGATGTCGGTCGAGCAAATCAAGGCGTTTCTCGCCGACCTGCCGAAGCCGACCGCGGCTGGCGCCACGACGCCCGGCTTCGAGCACGCGCTGCGAACGGCGATGCAGGCGCCGGGCAGCTCCGCCGGCGTCAAGCCGGATGCCGGCGCTTCCCCGACCGGCGCCAGCGCTGCCGGCTCCAGGCCGTCGCTGGCGGCGGTGTTCGCCGACCGGTTCAAGCCGGCGCGCATCCCGGGAAGAAAGTAATTCGTGGCGCCCGGCGACTCCCCTGTGGGGAGTCGGCCGCCGGGCGCGTGAGGTGATGCCAGAACGGCAGTCGCCGGGCGGCAAGAGAAAACGGAGACGACACCATGGGCCTCCTGGCCACCTACCCGCGCCTCTCCATGGAGTGGCTGAAGCACGAGACCGACCCGGATCTCGGTCGCGAGGAAATCGTCATCGCGGCCGAGGCCGGCGACCTGAAAACCGGCACCGTGCTCGGCCGCATCACCAAGGGCGATGCCAGTTCGGCGGCCAAGGCCGGCGGCAACACCGGCGGCGGCACGCTGACGCTCGACGTCACGACGCCGATCCTCGCCGGCGCCAGCCCCGGTGTCTACAAGGTGCGCTGCATCGCAAGCGTGACCGATGGCGGCGAATTCTCGGTCGAGGACCCGGACGGGTTCGTGATCGGCAACGTCGCCGTCGGCGCTACCTTCGCCGACCAGATCAAGTTCGTGCTGGCCGACAGCGGCACCGACTTCGCGGTCGGCGACGGCTTCGATGTGACCATCGACGACGGGTCCGCCAAATGGGTGCCGTGCGAGTACGGCGCCGTCGACGGCTCGGGCGTCGCGGCCGGCATCCTGCTCGACGGGCGGGATGCGTCGGGCGAGGACGACGTCAAGGGCGTTGCCGTGATCGCCGATGCGCGCGTCGCGGCCGAGTACCTGACCTGGGACGCGTCCTTCGACGACGCCAACAAGAAGGCGGCGGCGCTGGCCCAACTCGCGGCGCTGAACATCAAGACCGTCCGCGCCTACTGAGGCGCCGATCGCTGACACCCCGGCTCCGCACCGAGCCTCGACCCATCATCAAGGACGACCACCATGCAGCTCGACTACCTGAGCGACCCGCGCTACTCGGTGCGGAACCTCTCCGACGCTATCATCAACATCCCGAACGAGTACTCACTGCTGACGCAGATGGGGCTGTTCCCGGACGTTGGCATCCGCACCACCTACGTCGAAATCGAGATCAAGAACGGCGAGCTCAACATCATCCCGACCTCGCAGCGCGGCGCGCCGGCCCCGCAGATGCGGCACGGCGGGCGGAGCCTCAGGGCGCTGCGCACGCTGTTCATGCAGCTCGACGACTATCTCAGGCCGTCGGACCTGCAGAACCTGCCCGCATTCGGCACGCCCCAGTTCTTCGAGTCGTTCGACATGCTGCTGGCCGAGCGCTCGCAGCAGATCCAGGCCTACTACCGGCAGACGCACGAGTACATGAAGTGGGGCGCGCTGCGCGGCAACGTTTACGACGCCGACGGCACGACGGTGCTCTACAACTGCTACACCGAGATGGGCGAAAGCCAGCAGTCGATCGACTTCAAGTTCGGCACGACCGCGGAAAACGGGCCGCTCAAGGCGACCACCGCAGGCCGGCGCTACATGGAGACCAACGCCCTCGGCGAGCCGATCAGCGGCATCGTCTGGCTCTGCTCGGCGACGTTCATCGACAAGGTGATCCACCACCCCTACTACAAGACCTACTACGACAACCAGCAGCTCCGCCCGCATCCGTTCTTCGACGACGTTGCCGCGAGCGGCTTCCACGTCGGCGGCAACTTCTTCATGGAGCACAACGGCACCGCCACCTACAAGGCGGACGACGGCACGACGGTGACGCACAGCTTCATCCCCGCCAACGAGGCGATCGGCATCCCGCTCGGCACGCGGCAGGTGTTCCGGTCCTACTTCGCGCCGGGCGAGATGATGGACACGGTCAACTTGCCGGGCCAGGCCATGTACGTCTCGATGAAGGAGCTCGACCACGGCCGCGGCATCGAGATCCACACGGAATCAGCGCCGTTGTTCCTGGTGCAGAAGCCCCGCCTCGTGCTGCGCGGGTACAGCAGCAACTAATTCGTGGCACCCGGCGACTCCCCTGCGGGGAGCCGGCCGCCGGGTGCGTTGTGAGTAGGTTCGGCTCTATCGCCTTCGCTCATGTCGCTTTCGGGCGGCATGGGCGCGGCCGAGAGAGGGAGAAGACAAACCATGAAGTTCATCAATCCGCCGACCGACCTCGACCCTCGGCTCGGCGAGCCGATGGCGCGGCCGGACCAGGCGCCGCGCGCCTCCGACGTGCCGCCGGCGCCCGCCGACTTCGGCGTGCGCTCCCGTCCCCAGCTGCGGCCGATGCCCGGCCGCGTGCCGCCCCCGAAAGGCAAGTGACATGGCAAAGATCCCCGTCGAGATCCTGATCGATGCGCCGGTCTACGTCTCTCCCGTCTCGACCAAGACCTACCCGAAAGGCTGGCGCGGCGCGCTCGACGAGAGCATTGCGCGCGAGATGATCGACAAGGGGTTCGCGAAGTCTTCGGCGGCGGGCTTGTTCGTAGCGCCCACCGACTCTGCTGCCGTAGAGCCGGTCTCGCCAATGGCGCCCGGCGACTCCGCTGACGCGGAGCCGGTCTCGTCCGTGGCGCCCACCGACTCTGCTGACGCAGATCCGGCCGGTGGGCGCGTGGACGGCGGAGGTGATGCCAACGAGGCCTCAACCGTGCAGCCGACGGATGTCGCTACGCCAGCCACCCGCACCCGCCGGCGCGCGGCGCGGGCCGCGCAGGCCTGAGCATGGCGCTCGACATCGACACGCTCGTCAACGCCGCCGTGCTCGACGAATTCGCCGTCGAGGTGAGCTACGATCCGCGTGTGGCGTCGCCTGGTGCGCCCGCCTTCGCGGCGCGCGGCATTTTCGATGCCGACCACGAGATGGTGCTGACGCAGGTGGCCAACTCGGAATATGACGCCGCCGGTCACTCGACCACGGGGCCGGTGCTCGGCGTGCGCCCGTCCGAGCTCGGCCTCGCGCCGAAGCAGGGCGACCGGCTGACCATCACTAGCGGTCCCCACGCGGGCAAGGTCTACGCCGTGTGGGACATCCAGCCGGACGGCGACGGCTGGCTCGACCTGATCCTGAAACTGAGGGTGTGACCGGATGCTGGCGCTGGAAACCTGGGCCGACACCGCGGCCGCGCGCCTGGTCGCGGCCGGCCTCTGCGGCGGCAGCGTCACGCGCAACCGCGAGACGCCGAGCCGTGATGACGCCCTGCCGACGGCCGACGTCTTCGTCACCGAGGACGAGGGCCAGGCGACCGGCGGCGGCGTCACCGGACCCGTCGCCATGCGTCACACCGCGAAGCTCGCCATCGAGATCCGCGACCACGACAACGATGGCGCCGCCCTGCGCGTCAAGCTGCGCGGCCATGTGCAGAAGGTCTACGACACGCTGCTGCCGACGTTCTGGCTGTGGGCGGCCGAGGCCGAGGGGTGCGGCGGCGCGCGATTTACCTACGTGACGCCGCCCGAGGCCGGCGAGACCGAGGGCCGGGCGCTGATCCAGATCGACATCCTGTGGCGCTCGGTCTGGACCGAGGACGTCGCGGCCCTGCCGGAGCTGGCCGAGGTCTCGGTCGACGTGGGCAGCACCGGCATCGGCGCCACGATCACCCCGCCACAGTCTTAGCAACGGAGCACCGACCATGCGCATCCACGTCACGCCGAGAGCCGGGCTCTCGGTGCGCGATCCCCTGCATCCCGAGCGCGGCCACCTGCCGCCCGAGGGGCAATACGTCGAAGACGGCTCGGCCTGGCGCCGCCTGGCCAAGGCCGGCGACGTGATCATCGCCAAGGAGAAGCCGGCGGCGCGCGCGAGCGCCTCGAGCACCAGGCCAGCCGAAAGAAAGTAGGTCTTTTTTCGTGGCGCGCCCCGACTCCTCTTTTGCCCGCGCTTCGGGTGCCGACCAGCACCCGCGCGTGCGCTGAGCCGGCCGGTGCGCGCGTAGGTACATCCGTCAACCTCGCCTCAGGAACGCGCCCGGCGGCCGGCTCGCCTCCGGCGAGTCGCCGGGCGCAAAGGAGAAACCATGCCCGTCAGCTTCACCGACATCCCGTCATCGCTGCGCCTGCCGCTGTTCTGGGCCGAGGTCGACCCATCGAAGGCCGGTACCTTCGCCAATTACCAGCGCGCGCTGCTCGCCGGCTACAAGACGAGCGGCGGGTCGGCCGCAGCCGACACCCTGGTGCGCGTATCGTCCTACGACCAGGCGCGCGCGTTGTTCGGGCGCGGCTCGCAACTCGCGGGCATGTTCGACACGTGGTTCCGGAACAACCGCTTCGACGAGGTCTGGGCGATGCCGATCGCCGAGCCCTCGGCTGGCACGGCGGCCTCGGGCACCATCGTCGCCTCGGGCACGGCTACCGCGTCGGGCGTCATCGCGCTCTACATCGCGGGCCGCAAAATCAGCGTCGGCGTGACCGTCGGCGACGCGGCCGCCGCCGTGGCCACGGCCATCGAGGCAGCGATCGACGCCGAGCTCGACCTACCGGTGGCGGCCGCCGTCGATACCGCCACGGTGACGCTGACCGCCAAATGGAAGGGCATCTGCGGTTCGAGCATCGACATCCGCACGAACTATTTCGGTGCGCTCGGCGGCGAGGTGATGCCGGCCGGGATCACGCTGACCATCACCGCCATGGACTCAGGCGCCGGCGTGCCCGACCTCGACGACGCCATCGCCGCCCTCGGCGACCAGGAGTTCGACACGGTCGTCGCCGCCTGGAACGACACCACGACGCTCAATGCGCTCGACGCCGAGTGGGCGCACGCGGGCGACGCCGGCCGCTGGTCGTGGATGCGACAGATCTTCGGGCATTGCTACGTGGCCAAGGACGGCACCGTCGGCGACCTGCAGACCTACGGCGCCGCCCGCAATGGCGCGCACGTGACCTCGTGGGGCTATAACGGCTCGCCGTCTCCGTTCTGGCGACGCGCCGCGGCCTACGGGGCCCGCGCCCATCGCGCGCTGCTCAACGACCCCGCACGGCCGCTGCACACGTTGCCGCTCGACGACATCCTGCCGGCGGTGTCGGAACTGCGCTTCACCAAGGGCGAGCAGAATTCGCTGGCCTACGACGGTATCTCGGTCGCCGATGAAACGGCAGACGGCGGCCTGATCATCAAGACGTCGTTCTCGATGTACCAGAAAAACGCCCTCGGGCTCGACGACAACGCCTTCCTCAAGGTGCAGACCCTGGCGACGCTGGCCTACGTCCTGCGCTCGCTGCGCTACCGCATCGTGCAGAAATTCCCGCGCCACAAGCTCGCCAACGACGGCACGCGGTATGGCCCCGGGCAGGCGATCGTCACGCCTAAGGTGGCACGGGCCGAGATCGTGGCGCACTACCGCGAGCTCGAGTACCGCGGCCTGGTCGAGAACGCCGAGGCGTTCAAGGCCAACCTGATCGTCGAGCGCAACGCCGACAACCCCGACCGGCTCGACGTCCTCTATCCGCCGGATCTCGTGAACCAGCTCGACGTGTTCGCCGTGCTGGCGCAGTTCCGCCTGCAGTATCCGTCCGAGCTGCCGGATCAGGCGCTACCGATTGCCTAATTAGTGGCGCCCACCGACTGCCCTCGCGGGCAGCCGGCCGGTGGGCGCGTAGCTGAGCCGTGGTGAGACGGCGTTCGCATCCAAAGAGGATACTGAGATGGCCAATCAACGCATCGCCGGCGTCGCCTACATCAAGGTCGACGGGGCGCAGTTCCCGCTGCGCGGCAAGTGGAAGTCGAACATCCTGCCCTTCAAGCGCGAGGGCATCGCCGGCCAGGACGGCGTGCACGGCTACAAGGAGATGCCGCGCGTGCCAACGCTGCAGGGTGACATCTCCTACACCGAGGAAGTCTCGGTCGAGGCGCTGCAGAACATCCGCGACGCGACCATCACGCTCGAGCTCGCCAATGGTGCCACGCACGTGCTGCGTAACGCCTGGTGGTCCGACGAGAGCGAGCTAGACACCGAGGAGGGCTCGTTCCCGGTCAAGTTCGAGGGCCTGTCCGGCGAAGAGCTGAGGTGATTTTTTCGTTGCGCTCGCCGACACCCCTGCGGGGAGCCGGCCGGCGAGCGCGGTTTAGAGAGGGAGAGACTATCATGCACTCGAACAACGGCGGCGGGGGCCGCCACATCGGCGCCGAAGGGCTGACGCCGGCCATCGAACAGCACTTTGCCGGCCTGCGCGCCGGACAACGTCCTGCGGTGCCCCAATCAGACGCCTCGGTCAATGCGGTCAGCGCGGCCAACGGCGCGCCGAGCGAGCCAGAAGACGGTCTCGTCGAGCTCTCCCGGGCCTACCAGGCGCACGACGTGCAAGTCCGCCATGTCCGGTTTCGGCGGCCGACGACGCGCGATCTCGTGCGCTGCGGCTATCCGGTGCGCCAGATCATCAACTCCGATACGGGCCGGGTCGAGTCGCTAGAGATGAAGCCAGACGCGATCGCGAAATACATTCCGACGCTCTCCGATCCGCCGTTGCCGCCGTCGACCGTGGACCAGATGACGCTCGAGGATTTCACGGCCTGCGCTCAGGTGATCTGCACGTATTTTTTGGGCTGAACGAGGACGACGCACGCGACCTTGTCGATCTCGCCTACGACATGGCGTTGATCTTCAAGCAGGACCCCGACACGTTCCTCGCCAAGCCGATCGCCGACCTGGTCGTGATGATCGACCCGGCGCAGCGCGCGCTCAAGCGGCACCGCCGATAGGAGTTTCTCACCATGGCCGGACCGCTCGACCTGCGTGGCCGCGTCGTCATCGTCGACGCCGGCGCGACGGGCACGCTCAATCGCATCAAGGGCTCGCTCGCGGCGCTTGGTGGCGTTGCGCACCAGCCCATGAACGCCGTGACGTCGCTACAGCGGCACCTCGGCGCGGCGTCTGCCGCCGCCGGTGGCCTGGCGCACAAGGCCGGCGGCATGGGCGGGCTCGGTGCGTCCTTTGCCGGCGCCTACTTCCTGAAGCAGCAATTCGACTTCGAGAAAGCGTTGAACCGCACGCAGGCCATCCTCAACGTCACCGAGAAGTCGGCGTTCCGGCCTTTGCGCGACGAGATCGTTCGTCTGGCCGAGGCCTATCCGGCGATGCGCACGGAGATCGCCAAGGGGGCCTCGGACCTGGCCGAGGCCGGCATGAAAATGCCGACCATCATCGGCGTGCTCGAGGGCACGATCCAGGGCTCGATGGCGTCGGGAGAGTCGATCGCCAAGGTCGCAGGCGGCGTCACCGACATCGTCATGTCGATGGCCATGCCGTTCAAGACGGCGGCCGAGCAGGCCGACTCGTTCCGCATCGTCAACGACAAGCTCGCCGCTTCGGCGACGACCTACAACCAGAACTACGAGGGCGTGTTGAGCGGCCTCGGCCGGGCGGGCCCGATCGCGCGCGCCGCCGGCGTCAGTCTGCACGATACCGCCGCAATGCTCGGGACCCTGGCCGACGCCAACTTCAAGGCCGAGAGGGGCGGCATTGCGCTCGGCTCGACGATGCTGCGGCTTGGCGCGCCGACCAAGAAGGCGCGCGGCGAACTGGCCAAGTTCGGCATCGACCTGACCAAGTTCCAACAGAATACCGGGCGGTTCGCCAACATCGGCGCCGCGCCGCTGGTCGACATGCTGAGCGAGGAACTGGGCCTCGACGCCAGCCCGTTCGCCGATCGGATCGCGGGCCTGCTCAAGGACAAGAACCTGACGCGCAACGCCCAGAACCTGAGCCAGGCGCTCGGCTCGGTGATCATGGATGGTCTCGGCACGGCCGCTGGCGACGCAGAGAGCCGCGCCAAAATCAACGACGCGATTTCGCGCTACGTGCGTGGCTCGTTTTCGCAGATCGACGTCGTCGGCGTTTTCCGCGAGTTCGCGAGAAAGGATGTCGACAAGTCTCTGCCGTTCCTGAACGAGGTCATCGGCAAGTACCACGCGGCCAAGGCGGCCGCGCTCATCTCCGGCTTCCGGTCCGGGGCATTCGACGAGAAATCGCTCGACCTCAGCATGAAGACGGACGGTGCGACCAAGCGCTTCGCCGGCATCATGATGCAGGGCTTCGTCGGCGACGTGTATCGCATGTCGAGCGCGTGGGACGCCTTCCTCGATCGCCTGTCAGAAACAGGCGTGCTCGACACCGTGACGGGCGTCATTCAGAAACTAACCGGTTTCATTGGCGCGCTGGCACAAACCAACCCGAAGCTGCTCGAGTGGGGCACCTACGCCATCCTTGCCGCCGGCGTCGCGGCGCCGCTGGGCTTTGCACTGTCCGGCATTGCCTCGGGCCTTTCCGTGCTCGCAGTCGGGCTGATGGCGGTCGTGAGGTGGGGGCCAGGTCTCGCCCGCATTCTGGCGTCGCTGACCGGTATAGGCCCGGCGCTGGCCGCGATCCGGTCGGCGGGCGCATGGATGGCGACCAAGTCCGGTCTTCTGCCTGCGACCGCGGGTGTCGGCCTGCCGCTCGGCGGGAATCTCGGGGCAATGGGCGCCGCGGGAATGGCCGGCCTCACCACAGCCACGGTGGCGCGGCGCATCGGATTGCTGGGCAAGCTGCGTGCCGTCGCACTGGGCGCGGGCCGGTTCCTGATTCCGGGGCTCGGTATTATCGCACTCGGCGCCGCGGCTTATGGTGCCTATGACGGCTACAAGAAGGATGGCGTCGGCGGTGCAATCTGGGGCGCGCTCGGCTTCGGGCCTGCGGATGCGTCAGAGAGTAAAGGCAGTGGTCAAGTCTCTGGCATCCCGAATCCGGCCGACGCCATGGCCACGCAGCCGCCCGCCGACGGCGGTCCCGCCGGCGCGCTGCGCCAGAGCTTGGCCGCGATGCGCGCCGAGCTCGCCGGCGTCGACCTGACCAGCGAAGGCCAGCGCATCATGTCGACACTCGAGGCCGGCATCCGCGCCGGCACGGCCGGCGTGATCGGCGCCATGGACGAGGCCGTGGCCGGCATCCGCTCGCGCGCGGCCTCGGCCGCCGGCGCCGGCCGCGTCAACCTCAACACCGGGCCGACGATGAGTGGGGCGCGTTAGTGGCGCGGGCGACTCCCCTGCGGGGAGCCGGCCGCCCGCGCCGGCGAAATGACACCACGCGCCGGATGCGCAGTGGGCATCCGAAGGCGCTGCGAACATGAGCTGGAAAGACTCTCTGCGACCCGCGTCGTTCCGCGGCGCGGCGTTTCACATGGACGACCGCAGCCACGAGACCGGTCGGCGCATCCACAACCACGAGTACCCGAAGCGCGACGCCAACTTCGCCGAGGACATGGGCCGCAAGACGCGCACGTGGAGCGTCAACGCCTACGTCATCGGCGAGGACTACATGGCGCAGCGCGACCGGCTGCTCGCCGTCTGCGAGCGCCAGGGTCCCGGCACCTACTCCGACCGCTGGCGCGGCTCTCAATCGGCCGTGTGCGAAACCATCACGCTCGTCGAGACCGAGCACGACGGCCGCTATTGCAAGTTCGCGATCAAATTCATCGCTGCCGGCTCGCAACCCTCGGCGCTCGGCATCGCCTCGGCGGCCGCCCAGGCGATCGGCGCCGCGGCCGCACTGTCGGGTGCCGCGTTGGCGTCGTTCGCATCGACCGCCGTGGTGGCGCAACTGATCGACCCGCGCCGGCTCGGCGAACTCGGCGAGGCGACGGCGTCACTCGGATCCGATCGCACCCAGGCGCGCGGCGTCGACGGCGCGACGGTGTGGCTCGGCAAGGTGCAGCAGCGTTAGTGGCGCGCACCGACTCCCCTGCGGGGAGCCGGCCGGTGCGCGCGTAAGCTAAGCACGCGCCGGGCGGACGGCTCGCCTCCGGCGAGTCGCCGGGCGCAAAGGAAAAGCATGGCCTTCACCCCCGATTACGTTCTGGACGGCGTCACGGCCGTGTTGAGCGCGGTCCTGCCGCTGCTGGCGCGGACGCCAGGTGCGATCGACGACGAGACGCTGTTTGCCGGCTATCGCCGGCGCTTTCGCACGCTGGCCGCCGATCCCCGCGCGGCGGCGCGATCGGCGACCCTGGCGCAGGACCTGGCCGAGATCGTCGACGGCTATCGTGCCGCCTCTGACGACCCCACGGCCGTTATCGTTGGCCTGGAGGCCGTGGTGGTGGCCGTGCGCGCGTTTCAGTCGACCCCTGCGTCCAACGCCGTACGCGCCCGTCGCGCCCAGGTCGAGACGCGGTTTTGCATCCTGCTCGAGGCGCTGGCAGCTGCCGGAATCGTCCGGGCCATCGCCGACGTGCGGGTCGAAAGCTACGAGCAGGCCGAGACATTGCGCGCCCGCGTGCGCCGCCTCATCGACCTCGCCGTCGAACGGGCTGCGGACGCCGAGGAGACCCTGCTGGTGCGCGCCCTGCGCGACGCCGGCGGCTGGGCGGCGCGCGACCTGATCGAGCGCGGCCGGCCGCTGGCACGCATCGTCACCTATGAGACGCCCGTGCCGCTGCCGGCGCTGGTGCTGGCGCACAAGCTCTACCAGGACGCCGGCCGCGTGGCCGAGCTGGTTGCGCAGAATCCGGCGCACGATCATCCGGCATTCATGCCGATGAGCGGGCGCGCGTTGAGTCGGTAGTTCGTGGGCGCGGGCGACTCCCCTGCGGGGAGCCGGCCGCCCGCGCCGTAGCTGAGGCGTGGAGGATGGCGCGGGGGCGCCAAGGAGGGTCTGACGATGACGACGATCGCAACGGATGGAACGACGATCGCCGCGGATGGGCGGCGTCTGTGGAACGGCGGGCAGATTGCCGGCGACGCACACCAGAAAATCGTCGTCCGAGATAACTACATCTACGCCCTGACCGGCCTCGCGCCCATGTTCGAGCCAATGATTGCTTGGCATCGCCGAGGGGCTCCGGTGGACGATCTGCCAAAGATGGGCTCCGACGCGGAGTGGGGAGCGCTCATCGTCGTCGACTCGAGCGGTACCGTCACCAAGTATTCCGACAGCTGCCCCTACCCGGAAACGCTCCCGACGCCGATTGCCTTTGGCGCGGGCATGGACTACGCGATGGGCGCCATGGCCGCTGGCGCGAGCCCGGAGCGTGCGGTGCAGATTGCGGCCGAGCTTTGCACGCATACGGGCGGCGCGATCACCGTTATCGACATTGCCGAGGCGCTGGGCCTGGCCAAGCCGCGCCGAGCGGCCTGAGCCGCAGGCTGGACCGCACCATGTCCCTCAGCTTCGGCGCGTCGTCGATGGCGGCGCTGGCATCTCTGCCCTATGCGCCGGGAACGGTGACGCTGCTGGTCGGCGGCATGCTCTACACGGGCTGGACGTCGGTCGAGGTGCGCCGGTCGGTCAAGCGTATGGCTGGCGAATTCACCCTGGTCGTCGAGGAGCGCTGGACGGGCGGCGCCGGCGGCGGTGGCCCGGCCTCTCTGCTAGAGTGGCGGATCAGGCCCGGCGATCCGTGCCAGGTGTTCTATCTCGGCTTGCCGGTGATCACCGGCCACGTCGACGCCTACAATCCGCGCTACGCCGCGACCAGCCACACAGTGACGATCCAGGGCCGCTCGAAAACCGGCGACCTGTGCGACAGCTCGGCGATCATCCCGAACGGGGAAATGAACAACGTCGGCCTCGACCAGGTGGCGCGCCGCGCGATCGACAAGTACGGCATCGGCCTGAAGAACGAGGCTCAGGACCTCGAGCCGTTCGACCGCGTCTCGGTCTGGCCCGGCGAGACCGTGCACCGCTTCCTCGATCGGTACGCGCGGCCAGGGGCGGTGTCGCTCACCGATGACGAGCAGGGCAACCTGCGTCTGCTGCAAGTCGAGGACGCCGGCCCCGCGGCGTCGCTGGTCGAGGGCGTCAACATCCTCGAGGCGTCGGCCATGCTGCGCGGCGACACCCGGCACTCGGAATACAACGTGCTGGGACAGGACCGCGGCACCGACGCTGAGTACGGCAAGCCGGTGGCGCAGCGGCGCTCGCGGGTGCGCGACGGCGCGGTCAAGCGGCACCGGCCGCTGGTGCTGCTCAACGAGACGAAGACCAGCCGCAAGGCTTCTCGCAGCCGCGGGGCCTGGGAGGCGGCGCGCCGCGCCGGCGAATCGACGCGGGTCGAGGTCAAGGTGTTCGACTGGTGCTACGCGCCGGGGCAGCTGTGGCAACCGGGCATGATCGTGCAGGTGACGTCGCCGATGCTGGCCGTGAACCGGACGCTGGCGCTCGAGGGCGTCGTGTTCACGCTCTCCGAGCGAGGAACGCTCGCTGCGCTGTCGCTGGTGCCGGTCGAGGCGCTCAACCCGAAGGGCGGCAAGGGCCAGAACGCCGGCGACAAAGCCTGGGCCGACACGAAACCGGAAGGTGAACCCGAGGACATGACCGGCTCGGCGGACGGGTTGAATTTTTAGCACGCGCCAGGCGGCCGGCTCGCCTCCGGCGAGTCGCCTGGCGCAAACCAAAGACCTTCCACGGGGAGAGCATCCGCTATGGACTCCGGCTGGGATCACTACTCGCGCCAGGACGAGCAGATGCTGTTCGAGCGCATCCGCCACATGATCGCGCGCGGCGTGGTGCGCTCGGTCGACGACGCCAAGCTGATGCAGGAGATGGCGCGCATCGACCTCGAGACGGGCTACAGCCCGACCAAGATCGAGCACTGGCACCCGTACGGCTTCGTGCAACACCCGAAGGCCGGCGCCGAGGTGCTCGCGCTCTCTCTCGGCGGCAACCGCGACCACATGATCGTCATCGCCACCGCCGATCGGCGGTACCGACTGAAAGTGGCCGAGGGCGAAGTGGCGATCCACGACGACCAGTCGCAGAAGGTGCACATCAAGCGCGATGCGATTTGGGTCGAGACCGACAAGAAGGTGGTCGCCAAGTGCCCAGACTTCCGCGTCGGCGAGGACGCCGACCTGCCCCGGGTGATGACCGAGGCGGGACCGTCGAGCGTGCTGAAAGCAAAGGTCTGACTCCATGGCCGACATTCGCGTTGCCTGGGACGCCGAGGCGTTCGCGGGCGACTGGCTGCTCGCCGGCGTCGGCCTCGACACGACGCGCGAGCTCGTCACCGCCGTCGCCGTGGCGTTGTTCACGTGGGCGACAGCCGAGGCAGACGATCCGTTGCCAGCCGGCGACGGCGATCGCAAGGGCTGGTGGGGCGACCACGAGGCGGCCGAGATCCACGGCGGCTGGCGGATCGGCTCGCGGCTCTGGCTGCTGGTGCGCGAGAAGCAGACCGAGAGCACGCGCGCCCGCGCCGAGGCTTACATCCGCGAGGCGCTCGAGCCGTTCGTCGACATTGGACTGTGCGAGCGCGTCGACGTCGCCGTCGACTGGTTCGCGCCCGAGCGGCTCGGCGCCGAGATTGTCATGACGCGCGGCCCGAACGACCGCATTGCGGTGCGCTTCGAGCGGCTGTGGGACGAGATCGCGGCCAACTACGCCACGCCGCCGCCGCTGCCGGTCCAGCCCGAGCAGCTGTTCGACCATGAATTCTCGCAGGAGTTCGCATGACCGCCATCGATGACGCCCGCGCGCTCGTCGCCCAGCACATCGTGCGCGGCGGGCCCAGAACGATCACCGTCGACGAAATACAGGCCGTTCTTTACCGGCTCGGCGACGCGATTGACGAGCGGGCACTGAAGGTCGGTGCGCTGTTGACCGCAGCGACGGCGATCGTGTCGACCGGCGTCACCGGCCAGGAGGTGGTGAACGCGGAATGGGTGCTGGGCAAGATTGCGGCGCTCGACGGCTTCGACGAGCTCGACAAGCTGCAACCCGTGTTCCAGGCGGCGCGCATCCTGGGTGGCGACGAGGGCGTCGCGTTCGCCTTCCGCGCTCGCGAGGCACTGATCAACGACTACACGAATATACTGGCGGCATCCGGCCGACCATCGGCTCTGGCGACGCTGACGCGTGCGTCGTCTGCGACCTTCATCGGTCGCGACCGGCTGTTGCAAAGCGTCTCCAGCAACGCGCTGCGCTACGCTTACGATCGGCTCAGCGGCCAGCCGCGAGGGCTGCTGCTCGAGGGCGCGGCGACGAATTTGCTCATCAGGTCGGCGGAATTCGGGTCTTGGACGGCAGCGCAATGCAGCGTGTCGAGTGATGCGGCGGCAGCGCCGGACGGCACGACGACCGCCGACAAGATCGTCGAGGACAGCGCCACCAACAGCCACTATCTCCTGCTCGGCGCGTCGGGGACCACGAACACCAATCAGCATGTGTTCAGCGTTTGGGCCAAGGCGGACAGCAGGAGCGTTATCCGCCTCCGCTTTTTCGAAGGCTCGACGTTCACAAGAAACGTGTTTGCTGACTTTGACCTATCTGCGGGCACTGCGTCGGCGGCAACGACAGGCGGCGCCACGGCGACGTCGGCGGGCATAGAAGCCTTTGCGGGTGGGTGGTATCGGTGCTGGGTCTCCTGCGTGCTGGGCGGGTCGGACACAACGATCCAGGCCCGAGTGCACATTCTCAGTGCCGTTGGGGTTTCATCCTACGCTGGCGACGGCACGTCCGGCCTTTACGTCTGGGGTGCGCAGCTAGAGATCGGCTCGGTCCCCACGAGTTATATCGCCACCACGTCTTCGACCGCCACGCGTTCCGCCGACAGCCTTGTCGTGGGCCCGAGCACCTTCCCGGTGCAGGCGAGCGGCGAGTGCACGCTGTATGTGCGCTGGCGGATTAAGAGCCAGACAGCCTCCACGTCCGGAAAGGTCCGGGCGACGAACAGCAGCGATAGCGAGTACATCTCGTTTCGGGAAACGACTACCCTTATTGGCGTGGATTTGGCCGTCTATGACAATCCCTCATTTGTGGTCGATACAGCTTCGCAAGCGATCACACTCGGCAACGAATATGCCCTGGCAGCAAGTGTGCGCGCGAACGATGCAAAGTTCTACGTCAATGGCGCGCAGTTCGCGGCCGACACCAGCCTGACCGTGCCGACCATCGATCGCCTGGCTATCACCCCCGGCACCGGCTCCATCTACGAAATCGACGAGATTGCCTACATCGCCCGCGCGCTCGGCGCTGCCGAACTTGCCGCGTTGACGGTTGTTTAGGCGCCGCGTCGCTGGCGGCCGGCTCCCCGCAGGGGAGTCGCCAGTGACAAACGAAAGACCAGGACAATGCTAAACCATTTT
>JBFWWW010000003.1:0-47779 GCA_050245975.1 Hyphomicrobiaceae bacterium | reverse complement strand
CCTCGATGCGCGAGCGCACGGCCTGGCCGAACACGGGTGCCGCCCCCGCCGTCGAGATGCCGACGACAAGCGGCGAGCGGTTGACGATGGCGCCGAACTGGAACGCGCAGTAGGCGGGCCGGTCGATGACGTTGAGCGGCACGCCGGCGGCGCGCGCCGCGGCCTGCACGCGTCCGGCCTCCGCATCGCTGTCGGCAACCGCCACGACCAGGGCCGCGCCGGCGAAGGCGGCCCGCGACCAGCGCTCCCTGACGATGCGCACGCAGCCGCCGGGCGGATCGGCGGCGAGCGCCTCCATCTCGGCGCAGGGCTCGGGCGCGAATACCTCGACCTCGGCGCCCGCAGCCGAGAGCAGCTCGGCCTTCCAGGCCGCCGCATCGCTGCCGCCGGCGACGACGGCGCGGCGCCCGTCGAGCGGCAGGAACACCGGCAGCGTCGCCAGCCGGTCCATGCGCTTCGGCCGGACGGAGACCGGCCGCCGCACGCCGTCCGCAGAACCCTCATCCCGATGCACGTGCGCGCTCCATGCTTGCCAGCAGTCTCTTGATCTCGGGGATGCAGGACCCGCAGTTGGTCCCCGCGCCGAGCTTGCGGCCGACCGCCTCGACGCTGCAGCAGCCGTCTTCGGCGGCCGCAGCGATGCGCCGGGCGCCGACCTGGAAGCAGACGCAGACGACCGGCCCCTCGTCCGCGCCACCCCTGGCCGGCCGTCCGGCCAGCAGCGAGCGGCGCTCCGCATCGGGCAGCGCTTCGGCATTGAAGAGCGACTTCAGCCAGTCCGGCGACGGCAGCTTGGGGCCGGGCTCGATGAAGACGACCGCCTCGAGGCGCCCATCGCGCAGCACCGCCACCCGGTGCCGGCCGCTGCCTGCGTCATCGAGACGGCTCGCGTTGCCCTCGGGCAGGCTTGCGCGCAGCCAGGCGTCCCAGCCGCGCGCCGGCCGGTCGAGCGCGAAGTTGACGAGGTAGCCGAAGGTCGTGCGCGCCACCGCCCAGTATGCGAGGTCGGGCGGCACGATCCGCCGGCGCGACAGCAGGAAGCCGAAGTGGGAAACGGCCAGCGGCGCGATCCGCGCCGGCGTGCCCTTGGCTTCCGGCTGTCCGGACTGGGGATCGGTCGCTGGCTGCACCAAGGCGCCGACGCGGCCCGACGAGCTGTTCTCGCCCGACCAGTGGATCGGCACGAACAGCGTGCCCGGCTGCTGCCCGCGGTGCACGAGCACGCGCAGGACGGCGGAGCCGTGGGCCGTGGCGAGGCGCGCCAGGGTGCCCTGCTCCAGCCCGAGGCGCGCGGCGTCGTCGGGATGGACCTCGACGTAGGGCTCGGCGATGTGCGTCGCAAGCCGCGGCGACAGGCCGGTGCGCGTCATCGTGTGCCACTGGTCGCGCACGCGCCCGGTGTTGAGGACGAACGGCAGCTCGCCGCCCGCCGCGACCGCGAGATGCGGCCGGGCGATGGCCACGAAGCGCGCCTTCCGGTCGCGCGTGAAGAAATTGCCGTCGGCGAAGAGACGTCGCGCCGGGACGCCATCCTCGCGCAGCGGCCATTGGAACGGCGGCAGGCGGTCGAAGGCCTCGCGCGTCGCCCCTGCCGCGCCGCCGATGTCGAACGCGCGCGTGCCCAGGTTCTCGAACGCCGACAGCCGCGCATGCTCGTTGAAGACATCCGACGCGGACTTGAACGCGAACGCATCCGCAAAGCCAAGCCGGCGCGCCACCTGCGACAGGATCCACCAGTCCGGGCGCGCGGCGCCGGGCAGCGGCAGGAACGCGCGCTGGCGCGAAATGCAGCGCTCTGAATTGGTGACCGTACCGTCCTTCTCGCCCCAGGCCGCCGCCGGCAGCAGGACATGCGCCTGCCCCGTGGTGTCGGTGCTGCACACGTTCTCCGACACGATCAGCACGTCGAGCCGGCCGAGTGCTGCGCGCACGGCATCCGCGCGCGGCAGCGAGACGGCCGGGTTCGTGCCCATCACCCACAGCGCCCGGATGCGGCCGTCGGCGACGGCATCGAACATCTCGACGGCTTTCAGGCCCGGGCCGGAGACGAGCTGCGGGGCGTTCCAGAAGCGCCGGACGCGGTCGCGCTCGACGTCGGAAAAGCCCATGTGAGCGGCGAGCATGTTGGCGAGGCCGCCCACCTCGCGGCCGCCCATCGCGTTGGGCTGGCCGGTGAGGGACAGCGGGCCGGAGCCGGGCCTGCCGATGCGTCCGGTCGCCAGGTGACAGTTGATGATGGCGTTGACCTTGTCGGTGCCCTGCGCCGACTGGTTCACGCCCTGGCTGTAGCAGGAGACGACGCGCTGCGTGTCCTCGAACCAGCCGTAGAAGCGCGCGATATCCTGCGCATCGAGGCCCGTCGCCGCCGCGACGGCATCGATCCCCGGCGCCAGCCGCCGCGCTCGGCGCAGCGCCCAGGCAAATCCGCGCGTGTGGGCTGCGATAAACCCGGCATCGATGCGGCCGCGCTGCGCGAGCCAGGCCAGCAGCCCGCTCCAGAGATAGCCGTCGCTGCCCGGCCGGACCGGCAGGTGCAGGTCGGCGCCCTCGCAGGTCGGCGTCCAGCGCGGATCGATGTTGACGATGCGCACGCCGCGCTCGCCGCGCGCTGCCTGCATCCGCTGGTAGAGGACCGGATGGCACCAGGCGGCATTCGAGCCGGCGAGCACGATCAGGTCGGCGAGCTCCAGGTCCTCGTAGCACTGCGGCACGACGTCGGCGCCGAACGCGCGCCTGTGTCCGGCGACCGAGGAGGCCATGCACAGGCGCGAGTTGGTATCGACGTGCGGCGTGCCGATGAAGCCCTTCGCCAGCTTGTTGGCGACGTAGTAGTCCTCGGTCAGAAGCTGGCCGGAGAGGTAGAAGGCGATGGCCTGCGGGCCGTGCGCGTCCCTGACGCGGGCGAGCCGCCTCGCCACCTGGTCGAGCGCGTGCGGCCATGTCGCCCGCGCCCCGTCGACGACGGGATGCAGAAGCCGCGTGTCGAGCCCCAGCGTCTCGCCGAGCGCCGAGCCCTTCGAGCACAGCCGCCCCATGTTGGCGGGATGGCTCGGATCGCCCGTGACCATGGCGCCGCCGTTGCCGTCGGGCGTCGCCAGCACGCCGCAGCCGACGCCGCAATACGGGCAGGTGGTGCGCACCGCCGTATCGGGCTCGGGGTCTCGCCACCGCGCCGGCTTGAGCTCCAGCGTCATCAATAGACGTCCGCCTGATAGCGCCCCGCAGCCTTGAGCTCGGCGATGAAGTCCCTGGCGCCGGCCTCGCTCATCTGGCCGGCCTTGCCGGAAATCTCGACGAGCGCGGCCTCGACGTCGCGCGCCATCCGCTTGGCGTCGCCGCACACGTAGACGTGGGCGCCGGCCTTCAGCCACGCCCACAGCTCCGGCCCCGCCTCGCGCATGCGGTCCTGCACGTAGACCTTGCGCTCGCCGTCGCGCGACCAGGCGGTCGACAGCCGCGTCAGGACGCCGTCGGCCAGCATCTGCTCGAATTCCGTCCGGTAGTAGAAATCGGTCGCCTCGTGCTGGTGGCCGAAGAACAGCCACGCGCGGCCCGATGCCTGCGTCGCCCTGCGGTGCCAGAGGAAGGAGCGGAACGGCGCGACGCCGGTGCCGGGGCCGATCATGACGATCGGCGTCGCGCCATCGCCGGGCAGCGCGAACGCATGCGCCTTCTGGATGTAGGCCTTCACCGCGGCGCCCGGCGCCAGCCGGTCGGCGAGACATGTCGAGGCGACGCCGTGACGGTGCCGGCCGCCGACCGTGTAGCGGACCGCATCGACGGTGAGATGCAGCTCGCCGGGCGCCGACAGCGGGCACGACGCGATGGAGTAGAGCCGCGGCTGCAACGGCTCCAGGCATTCGAGGAAGGCTTCGGGGTCGGGATGGACGGGCGCGAACGTCTCCAGCGTCGCCAGCACGTCGAGCGTCGCCGCGTCCTGGTCGGGATCCTCGCCCCGCGCCAGCGCCTTGGCCTTGCGCCGCCGCTCGCCGCCGACGAGATAGCCCATCAGCTCGAACAGCATGTCGGGCGCCAGCCCCAGCGCGTAGTCCTCGATCAGCGCGTCGCGCAGCGGCTTGCCCCCGACCGGGAAATCCGGCGGTGCCGACAGGGCCGCGATCACGGCATCGGCCAGCGCGGGATCGTTGCGCGGGAACAGGCCGAAGCTGTCGCCCGGCGCGTAGCTCAGACCCGAACCGGAGATGTCGAACACGACATGGTGCGTGTCCTTCTGCGAGCCCGCGCCGTTGAGACGGCTCGCCGAACGGAATATGGCCTCGCGCGGCGCGTCGCGCGTGCCGGTCGCGGTGTCCCCGGCGGGCTGCGGCGTTGCCGGCGCGGCCGGCGCGGCACCCTTCGCCGCCGGCGTCTCCCCGAGGAGACGCTTGAGCATGCGGCTCGTCTCCTTGCCGCCGGGAGCGCACAGGTTGAGCTTCGTCTCGGCGCCGTCGGCGATCGCCTTCGAGTAGCTCTCGCAGAGGTATCCGCACTGGCCGCAGTCCTGCTGCGCCATGGCCGCGAACAGCCGGCGCGGCAGCGGCTTTCCCTCCGCGAGCTTCATGCGCTCGTCGATCGGCATCGCCGCGTCGTGCCAGGGTGCCGCCTCCTCGCCGCCGATGGCGTTGGCGGCCGCATCGGGCATCGCGCCGTCGAGCGCCGCGGCACCCGCCCGCGCATCGAGCGACAGCAGGCCGGCGAAGAAGCCGTTGAGCCATGCGCGCTGCTCCACCGAGAAGGGCGCGCTTTCCGGGATCATCGCGTCCGCGGCCTGCGGTCTGGCTTCGACGGTCATGGTCCGTCTCCGCCGCCGGCCGCTTGCGCCATGGTCCTGAGCGTCTCCGCGTCGTGCCGGCGCGTGAAGACAAGGAAGGTCTCCTCCGGCCCCATCCTGTTCGCGACATAGGCCCGCAGCAGGCGCTCGACGACCTGCGGGCACGCCTCGACCTTCACGTCGCGATAAAGCTCGCGCGCGATCGCCGCATCGGAACCGAAGCCGCCGCCGACGTAGATGTGGAAGCCCTCGACCGTCTCCTCGCCGGCCGCATCGACCGGGACCCGGCAGGCGAGCATGCCGATGTCGCCGATGTAGTGCTGCGCGCAGGAGTGCGGGCAGCCCGTGAGGTGGATATTGACGGGCGTATCGAGCGCGACCCTGGGCTCGACCCACTCGGCGATCGCCATCGCCGTGCCCTTGGTGTTGGAGAGCGCGAACTTGCAGCCCGTGTTGCCGGTGCAGGCGATGAGGCCGGCGCGCACGCTCGTCGCGCTCGACGTCAGGCCGATCTCGCGCAGGCAGCGTTCGGCGAGCGCCGCGTTCTGCTCGGCGATGCCGGAGATGAGCAGGTTCTGCCAGACCGTCAGGCGGATGTCGCCGTCGCCCAGCTCGCGCGCGATGCGCGCGATGCCGCGCATCTGCTCCACGCTCATGCGCCCGACCGGCAGCACGACGCCCGCCCAGACCTTGCCCGGCTGCTTTTGCGGATGCACGCCGACGTGCGCCTGCCGGTTCTGGCGGTTGGGCGCGGCCACGCGCTCCTGCGGCAGCCGCGTCAGCGCGCGTCCGAACTTCTTTTCCACCTCATCGAGGAATTTGTCGTGGCCCCAGGCGTCCAGCAGGTACTTGAGCCGCGCTTTCTTGCGGTCGGTGCGGTCGCCGTGATCGATGAACACGCGCACGACGGCGTCGGCGACCTCGATGGCGTGCCCGGGCTCGACATAGACGCTGCCGTATTTCGCGAAGTCCGCGTGTCCGGTGATGCCGCCGAGCCCGAGCCGGAACCGCACGCCCGGAGCCGCGCCCTCGCCGTCGACGCGCACGGCCGTGAAGGCGATATCGTTGGTGTCCTCCAGCACCGGGATGATGCCGCCGCCGTCGAAGGCGACGTTGAACTTGCGCGGCAGGCCGTAGAGCGAGCGGTCGTTGAGGATGTGATGGTGCCAGGCCGAGGCAAAGGGACGGGTGTCGATCAGCTCCTGCGCGTCGATGCCGGCCGTGGGCGAGCCGGTGACGTTGCGGATGTTGTCGGCGCCCGTCCCCTTGGTCGAGAGGCCCAGGCCGGTGAGGCCCTCGATCATGGGGATCGCGCCCTCGGGCATGATCTCGCGGATCTGCAGGTTGGCGCGCGTCGTCACGTGCGCGTAGCCGCCGCCGTGGCGCTCCGCCAGGTCGGCGACGCCCGCGAACTGCCAGTGCGTGAGGATGCCGTTGGGAATGCGCAGCCGGCACATGAAGGCGTTCTGCGTCGGCGCGACGTAGAACAGGCCGTGGAAGCGCCAGCGGAAGTTGTCGATGCCCTTGGGGAACTGGCCCTGCGCGCTCTCGGCCTTGAGGCGCGCATAGGCATCGAAGGGGTGCTCGTCGCGCTTGGCCTTCTCCTCCGCCGACAGCTTGCGGCCCGCCGATTCGAAGCGCGCCATGGCGGCGAGATGGTCCTTGTCGGGACCCGCGGGCGCGGCGGCGCCGCCGCCCTCCGTTCCGAGCGGCTTGAGCCCCTGCGCGGCGCGCCGCGCCTGGATGCCGGAGACGAAGCCTTCGAGGTAGCGGCGCTGCTCGTCCGTGAAGTCCTGTGCGCTCATGGTCAGGCCGCCTCCGCGTAGGCCTTGCCGAAGGCCAGCAGCGGGCGCACGTCGGCCAGCGGCGCGGCGCCGGCGATCAGCTCGCGGTACCAGAAGGCGTCGGCGGTATCGCCGAACAGCACCACGCCGGCGAGGCGGTCCTCGCGCACGACGAACCGCCGGTAGGTCGCCGCGGCCTCGTCCTCCAGCGTGATGATCTCGGCGCCCTCGCCTTCGAAATCCCCCATCGAGTAGAGCGGAATGCCCGACACCTTGAGGCTCGTCGCCAGCACGGAGCCGCCATAGCCGCCGGACTTGCGCGACAGGTGCGCGGCGAGCGCCCGCGCCTGCTCGTAGGCGGGCTCGACGATGCCGTAGCAGGTGCCGCGGTGCTCCGCGCACTCGCCGATGGCGTGGATGCCGGCCCTGCTGGTCTCGAGCGCGTCGTCGACCTTGATGCCGCGACCGATCTCGAGCCCGATGCTGCGCGCCAGCGTCGTCTCGGGGCGGATGCCCGCCGCCATCACCACCATGTCGGCCGGCAGGATGCGCCCATCCCTGAGGACGACGCGCTCGACCGCGCCGCGGCCCTCGATGGCGGCGGTCTCGGCCGTCAGGTCCACCGTAATGCCCCTGGCGGCGACGGCCTCCTTCAACAGCAGCGCGGCGCGGGCATCGAGCTGCCGCTCCATCAGGCGGTCCATGATGTGCAGCAGCGTGACGCGCACGCCGCAGAGCGCCAGGCCGTAGGCCGCCTCGATGCCGAGCAGGCCGCCGCCGATCACCACCGCGCGCGCGCCGGGCGCGAGGCCCTGCAGCATCCGCACGTCGTCGAGATCGCGGAACGTGAGCACGCCCGGCAGCGCATGCCCGGGCACCGGCAGCCGCACGGGCGTCGATCCCGTCGCCAGCACGAGCCGGTCGTAGGGCAGCCGCGCGCCGCCGGACAGCACGGCCTCGCGCCGGTCGCCGTCGATCGAGATCACCTCCACGCCGCTCAGCAGCGCGACGCCGTTGGCGGCGTACCAGGCTTCAGGGCGCAGGGTGAGGTCCGGCTCGCGCGCCTCGCCGGCGAGCAGGCTCGACAGCAGCACGCGGTTGTAGGGCAGATGCGTCTCCTTCGACGCGATCGTGATGTCGTAGCGGCCCGGAGCAAGAACCACGAGCTCTTCCGTCAGCTTGAGGGCGGCCATGCCCCCGCCGACGATCAAAAGCCTCTCGCGACGACCGGACTTGGCGTGCCCCGTGCGCATGGCTCACTCCGCGGCCGCCAGCGGCGGCGCCTTCTGCGGCTTTGAGTGCGCGCCGTGCTCGAACTCGTCGAGGAACGCGAGGACGGCCTCGCGATAGGCGTAGTAGCGCGGATGCGCGAGCAGGGCCTGGCGGGTGCGCGGGCGGGGGATGTCGATATCGACGACGCGGCCGATGCGGGCATGCGGCCCGTTGGTCATCATCACCACGCGGTCGGCGAGGAGGATCGCCTCGTCCACGTCGTGCGTCACGCAGATGGCGGTGACGCTCGTGCGCGCCCACACCTCCATCAGCACCTCCTGCAGCGCCCAGCGCGTCAGGCTGTCCAGCATCCCGAACGGCTCGTCGAGCAGCAGCAGCTTGGGCGACAGGGCGAACGCGCGGGCGAGGCCGACGCGCTGCTTCATGCCGTTCGACAGCTCGGAGGCAAGCCTCGCCTTCGCCTCGCCGAGGCCGACGCGGTTCAGATAGTAGTGCACGACGTCCGTGCGCTCCTCGCGGCTCGCCTCGCGATAGACGCGGTCGACGCCGAGGGCGACGTTCTCCTCCGCCGTCAGCCAGGGGACGAGCGAGGGCGCCTGGAACACGACCGCGCGGTCGGGGCCGGCGTCGCGAACCTCCCTGCCGTCGAGGATGATGCCGCCGGACGTGACGTCCTGCAGCCCGGCGACCATCGACAGCACCGTCGACTTGCCGCAGCCGGAATGGCCGATGAGCGAGATGAACTCGCCCTTGCGCATCTTGTGGTTGAAGCCGTCGACGACGGTGAGCGGCCCGCGCGCCGTCGGGAACGTCTTCACCACCTGGCTGAATTCGAGATAGCGGTCCTCGTGCACCGCGCGCGCCGCCCGCTCGTAGGCCGCCGGCACCTTCTCCTTGGCGAAGAACGGCACGACGTTGGGCAGGTCCGGCCCGCCCTCGGCGGCGGCTTTCTTGAGCTCGCCCGCATCCATCAGGTGGCGCGTGATGTCGGCGCGGAGCTGCTTGAACGTCGCGTCCTGGTTGAGCGCGACGCGATCGCGCGGGCGCGGAATGGCGACGGCATAGGCCGGGCCCAGCGTGCCATCCGGATTGAGCGGGATGATGCGGTCGGCGAGAAGGATGGCCTCGTCCACGTCGTTGGTGATGAGGACGACGGTCGCCTTGGTGCGGGCGCGGATGACGGCGATCTCGTCCTGCAGCTTGGCGCGCGTGAGCGCATCGAGCGCCGACAGCGGCTCGTCGAGCAGCAACACCTCGGGCTGCATGGCGAGCGCGCGGGCGACCGCGACGCGCTGGCGCATGCCGCCGGACAGCTCCGCCGGCCGCCTGTCGGTGGCGTGCGACAGGCCGACCATGTCCACATAGGCCGCCGTCAGCTTCCGCCGTTCCGCGCGCGACCTGCCCGCGTGCGTCGCGTTGACCGCGAGCGCGATGTTGTCCCACGTCGTGAGCCACGGCATCAGCGCGTAGCTCTGGAACACGACGCCGCGCTCGGGCCCCGGACCTTCGACAGGGTGGCTCTTGAACAGAACCTCGCCGGCATCGGGCATCGCGAGCCCGGCGAGCAGCGAGATCAGCGTCGTCTTGCCGGTGCCGGAAAAGCCGAGGATGGCGAGAAACTCGCCCTCCTCCACGGCGAGGTCGATGCGCCGCAATACCTCGCTGCGCTGCGGACCCGAGCCGTAGCCCTTGCTGACCGCCTTCATCTCCAGGATCGCCATCGCCGGCCTCACCGCGACGCGCCATGCGCGAAGGCCGCCTGCAGCGCCACCATCACCCGGTCGAGCAGGAACCCGATGATGCCGATGGTGAGCACCGCAACCATGATCTTCGCGAGCGACTGCGAGGAGCCGTTCTGGAACTCGTCCCAGACGAACTTTCCGAGCCCGGGGTTCTGCGCCAGCATCTCGGCCGCGATCAGCACCATCCAGCCGACGCCGAGCGAAAGCCTGAGGCCCGTGAAGATCAGCGGCAGCGCGGAGGGCAGCACCACCTTGAACACCTTGGTGGTCCAGGACAGCTTGAGCACGCGCCCGACGTTGACGAGATCGCGGTCGATCGAGCTCACTCCCAGCGCGGTGTTGATCAGCGTCGGCCACATCGAGCACAGCATGACCGTGATCGCGGAAATGACGAGCGACTTGGGCAGCGCCTCCGTCGGCTCGAGGTAGAGCGCGGAAACCACCATCGTCACGATCGGCAGCCAGGCGAGCGGCGACACCGGCTTGAAGATCTGGATGAGCGGGTTGAGCGCGCCGTTCACGCCCTTCGAGAGCCCGCACATGATGCCGAGCGGCACGGCAAGGGCGGTGGCGATCAGGAAGCCGAGGCCCACGGTCTTCAGGCTGGTCAGGATCTGGTCGACGTAGGTGGGCTTGCCGGTATAGCCGCGCTGCTTCACCTGATCGGCCTTGCCTTCGGCGACGAGCCTTGCGTTGCGCGCCTCCTGCCGCTCGTAGAAGGCCGCCTCCCTGGCGCGCTCGGCGACGTGGTCGGCATAGAGGTTCGCCGCCTGCTCCCACACCTGCGCCGGGCCGGGGATGGCGCCGAGCGAGGTCTGGACGCGCGGGGCGAGCTGCGCCCACGCGGCGAGGAAGACGGCAATGCCGATCAGCGGGACGACGAGCTGGCGCCACAGCTCCTTGAGCTGGTGCTGCGGATTGTCGCCGGCCGCCATCTTCAGCAGCGGCGCGACCCAGCCGAGCCCCAGCACGCCGAGATAGCCCTCCGCCCGGTTGATGCGGGCGAATGTGCGCTCGCGGCGCCGGTGGCGCTTGTCCGCGATGTCGATGACCGACGACGTGGTTGTCATGTCCGGGATCTGCCTCATTGCAAGCGGGTGAGTGACGAAAGCGCTGGCCGGCGGCGCGTCAGCCGCCGACGATGGCGTTGCCCTCGACCGCCTGCCGGCCCTTGAGCCCGATCACCATGCTGTCGATGTAGGCGTTGGGCTTGCGGCCGTCGTAGGCGATGCCGTCGATGAAGGCGGAGGTCGGCTTGCGGAAGCCGTCCGTATCCCACGGGAAGTCGGGCTGCCCGGCCTTGCCCGCCGCGACGAGCTGCTTGGCCGCCTGCAGGTAGATGTCCGGCCGGTACACCTTCTTGGCCACATCGATGTACCAGGCGTCGTCCTTCGCCTCGGCGATCTGGCCCCAGCGCCGCATCTGCGTGAGGTACCAGATGGCGTCCGAGTAGTAGGGATAGGTCGCGAAGTAGCGGAAGAAGACGTTGAAGTCCGGCGCCGGGCGCTTGTCGCCGCGCTCGTACTCGAAGGTGCCGGTCATCGAGTTGGCGATGACCTTGTAGTCGGCGCCGACATACTCGGGCCTGGCGATGATCTCGACCGCCTTCGGCCGGTTCGCGTTGTTGTCGGCATCGAGCCACATGCCGGCGCGGATGAGCGCCCTGGTGAGCGCCAGCACGGTCTGCGGATTCCTGTCGGCGAACTCGGCGGTGACGCCGAAGACTTTCTCCGGGTTGTAGTTCTCGATGTCGTGATCGGTGATGACGGGCACGCCGATGCCCTTGAACACCGCGGCCTGGTTCCACGGCTCGCCGACGCAATAGCCGTAGATGGTGCCGGCTTCGAGCGTCGCCGGCATCTGCGGCGGCGGCGTCACGGAGATGAGCACGTCGCCCATGATCTGGCCGGAGATGTCGGTCTTGGAATAGAAGCCCGGATGGATGCCGCCGGCCGCCAGCCAGTAGCGCATCTCGTAGTTGTGGGTCGAGACCGGGAAGACGACGCCCATGTTGAAGGGCTTGCCCTGCGCCTTGTAGCTCTGGACGACGGGACGCAGATAGTCGGCCTTGATCGGATGGACGGGTTTGCCGTCCTGCATCGGGATGTGCTGCTTCATCTGCGCGAAGATGTCGTTGGACACCGTGATGGCGTTGCCGTTCAGGTCCATCGAGAAGGGCGTGATGATGTGCGCCTTGGTGCCGAACCCGATCGTCGAGGCGATGGGCTGGCCCGCCAGCATGTGCGCGCCGTCGAGCTCGCCGGAGATCACGCGGTCGAGCAGGACCTTCCAGTTGGACTGCGCTTCGAGCGTGACGAACAGGCCCTCGTCCTCGAAGTAGCCGAGCTCCTTGGCGATCGCCAACGGCACCATGTCGGTGAGCTTGATGAAGCCGAACTTCAGCTCGTCCTTCTCCGGGCCGCCCTGCGCGAAGGCGCCGGCGGGGAATGCGGCCTTCACCGCCGTCATCAGGGCCGCCGTCGCCGCCGTCGCGGATGCCGATTTCACGAGATCGCGGCGGTTCATCCCCGCTGCGCCGGCCCGTCCCCTGGTCTTCCTGCTCATCGTGTCGCCTCTTGTGAACCGCGACCGGCCGGACGCCCACCGTGCGCCCCCGGACAAAAAAAGCCGCACACCGGGAGCGCCTGTCGGCGTCCATCCCAGGTGAGCGGCTTTGCTCGGGCCCGTCGTTGGGCCATGAGATGCCTTGCGGCATCCCGTCGGTAACGATGATCGCAAGCCGCGTGCCAATCGCGCGGGATGCGGCGGCGGCGCATGGATGCGGCGTTCAGGCGCGATCGTGCCGGCGTTTTTTCAGGCAGGCGCGCGGTGCGCTGCCCAACTTCATCGCAGTTGCGGCGTTGTTGTGCAGCGACGGTCGTGCGGGCTCAGTCGCGACGCGTCGCGGTCCACGCCGCCAGGTGTGCGGCGATGTCGGCGGGATCGAAGGGCGGTCCGGCAAAGGCGCCGATCCCGTCGGCCGGCCCGTCCGCGGCGACAGGTGCGGTCCCGATGGCGGCGTCATAGATGTCGGGACGCACGACGCTTTCCGCCTTCGCCAGCAGCTCGGCGGACCAGGGCGACTGGCCCCAGCGCACCATCTGCGCATAAAGCCAGGCGGCCTGCGGGATGCTGGGCCGCGCCGCGCCGTGCCGCGCGAACAGGAGATAGCGTTCGCTCTCGCGCGCCGTCCCGTCCGCGGCGGTGGAGAGCCGGCCTTCGAGCGTGCGGCGGATGACCTCCGGCTCGACGCCCAGGCGATGCGGCGCGGCCAGGATCTCCACGACCTCGGGATGGTTGCGCCGCTCCTCGATGAACTCGGCCGCTTTCTGGCAGACGCGGACGAGGCGCAGCAGCGTCCCGCGGTTGTCCTCGGCCCAGCCCGCGCGCACGGCGAGGACCTTTTCCATTGCGTGCGCGGTGATGTCCGAGCCGAAATGCAGGATCATGCCCGTGCCGGCATCGACGGCGACGGAGTTCCAGGGCGCGCCGACGCAGAACCCGTCGACCTGGCCGCCGGCGAGGCTGCCCACCATGTAGGGCGGCGGCAGCACGACGAGCCGCACGTCCTCGTCGGGATCGACGCCGCCGGCCGCCATCCAGAAGCGGAGCTGATAGTTGTGCGAGGAGAACGGGAACGTCATGCCGAAGATCAGCGGGTCCTGTCCGCGCGCCTGGCGAGCCGCGACCACGCGGGCGAGCGCGCGCGCCGACGCCAGCGGATCGGGCGTGCCGGTGCCGGCCGCATCGGCGATGGCCGCGTGCAGCGCCGGCGTGACCGTTATGGCGTTGCCGTTCACGCCCAGCGTGAAGGGCGCGATGATCGGCACCTTGATGTGGCCGATGCCGAGGCTGGAGGCGACGGCGACGGGCGCCAGCAGGTGCGCGGCATCGAAGAGCCCGATGTTCAGCTTGTCGCGGACGTTGGACCACGACACCTCGCGCACCAGGGTGACGTCGAGGTCCTCGCGCGCGGCGAAACCCTTGTCGACCGCGACGATCAGCGTTGCCGCGTCCACCAGGGGAATGAAGCCGATGGTCAGCTTGCTGCTGCTGGTCCTCACTTCAGGAGCTCCGAGGCTGTGACGACCGCCTGCGCCACCTCGGCGATCTTGCGTTTCTCGTTCATCGCCGTCTTGCGCAGCGCGGCGTAGGCCTGCTCCTCCGTCAGCCCCTTGGCCTGCATGAGGATGCCCTTGGCCCGGTCGATCGTCTTACGCGCTTCGAGCGCGTCCTTGGCACGCTCCAGCTCGGTCTGGAGGCGCGCCACCGCGTTGAAGCGCGAGATGCACAGCTCGAGGATGCTCTTGACGCGCTCCTTGCGCAGGCCGCCGACGATGTAGGCGGAGACGCCGGCTTCGACGGCCGCCTGCGTGGTGCTGAGGTCGGACTGGTCGACGAACATGGCGATGGGGCGCCGGACGACGCGCGAGACCTGGAACATCTGCTCCAGCTCGTCGCGGCTGGGGTTTTCCAGGTCGATCAGGATGACGTCAGGGTCGATCCGGTAGACCTGATCGAGCAGGCCCCGCGTCGTCTCCAGGCGCACGACGTTGGTGAAGCCCGCCTCGCGCAACCCCGCTTCGAGGATCGTGCAGCGGATCGGGTCCTCGTCGATCACAAGGATCTTCAATGCCGTGCCGGGAAAGGCGCAATTCACGTTCGACATCGCTTTTGTGCTCTGCACACAAATATGACGCAGCGCAGCAAAACACGCAACAGCCGTCGGACGGCCTGTTCATGGCGCTGGAAAACGCGAGCTTTGGGGGGCCGGAAGCGCCGCGCGAGACATGGGGAGCCACCGTGCCTGCGACCGCTTTGGCGAGGACGGCGTGGGCGAGGACGGCGGCGAAGGCCCATCCCCTGTGGCCGGCAGGCAGGCGCGTTCGCCGCCTCTTTGATGATCGGCCCAATGCCCGGCGAGCGCGTGCCGCCCGCGCTCGGCGGAGCCGGCGCGTTCGACCGACCGGGCGCGATGGACCGACGGCCGTCGCGCACGGACCGGGGGCGGCGGGGGCAGACCGGGGGAAACGACCGTCATTTCGCGGCGAGCAACGCGCCTTGATAATCGGTGCGAAGGCCGCTACAGGGTCGCCTCGCGTTGGGGCGTAGCCAAGTGGTAAGGCAGTGGATTTTGATTCCACCATTCCCAGGTTCGAATCCTGGCGCCCCAGCCATCCCGCCGTCGCTGACGCGGTGCAAATGCGGACGAGCCGATGCCGCGACAACCTCTCACCGGACAGGCGCTCCTCAACGAGGCGCTGACGCTTTTCCAGCGCGGCAACCTCAACAAGGCCGAGAAGCTGGCGCGCCATGCGCTGGCCGAGCAGCCGGCCAACCCCGCGCTGCTGCAGTTCGTCGCCAATATCTGCTTCCGCCAGGACAAGTTTGCCGAGGCCGCGCAGCTGTGCGGCAAGGCCGTGGCGCTGACGCCGGGGTCAGCCGAGGCGCAGTACAATCTCGGCACGGCGCTGATGAAGCTCGAACGCTACGCCGAGGCGGCGGCCGCGTTCCGGCAGGCGCTCGCCGCCAAGCCCGACATCTATGACGCGCTCAACAACCTCGGCCTGGCGCTGATCGGCCTTGGCCAGCCGGCGGAGGCCGAGGACCCGTTGCGCCGGGCCATCGCGCTCGCGCCCGATGCCGCGCCGGCCCTCAAATCGCTGGGAATAGCGCTCGAGCGGCAGCGGCGCTTCGCCGAGGCAGCCGACGGTCTCAAGGCAGCGCTGGCGGCACGCGGCGCCGACCGCGGCGACATCTGCGAGGCGCTCGGGCGCGTGTTCCTCAACCTCGAGCGCTCGCGCGCGGCCGTCGAGTATTTCGAGATGGCGCTCGCCGAACGGCCGCGCTCGGCCTCCGCGCTGGAAGGGCTCGGCGCCGCACAGTTCCGCCTCGGGCGCTATGCCGACGCCATCCACAGCCACAAGCGTGCGCTCGCCATCGAGCCGAAACGCGCGGGCAGCATCGAGGGGCTGGCAAGCGCATCGCTGTTTTCCGCCGACTGGGCGCAATACGACAAGCTCACCCGGCAGGTGGCGCGCGGCGCCGACAGCGGCGAGACCACCTTAGAGCCGCTCGTCGTCCTGGCGCTGACCGACGATCCGGCGATCCAGCTCGCCCATGCCAGGCGCTATGCCGCATCGCTGGCCGGCCCATCCCCGCCGCCGGCGTTCGCGCCTGCGCCCGGCGGCGCGCGCATCCGCGTCGCCTACCTGTCGTCGGACCTGAGGACACACCCGGTCGGGCTGCTGACCGCGGGGCTCTTCACGCACCATGACAAGAGCCGGTTCGAGACCTACGCCATCGCCTGGGGCGCCGACGACGGCAGCGCGACGCGGCGGCACATTGCGGCGGCGGCCGATCACTTCATCGACGTCGATGTCATGGGCGATGATGCCGTGGCGCGACTCCTGCTCGACAGGGAGATCGACATCGCCGTCGACCTCAACGGCTACACGCGCTCGCATCGCGCCGGCATCCTCATGCGCCGGCCCGCGCCCGTGCAGGTGAGCTACATCGGCTATGTCGGCACGATGGGCGCGCCGTGGATCGACTACCTGATCGCCGACGACTTCGTCGTGCCCGCAGCGTACGCCGACGCCTACAGCGAGAAGATCGTGTCGCTGCCGGCGTGCTACCAGGTCAACGACAGCGATCGTCCCCTGCCCGGCCCGATGCCGGCGCGTCGCGACGCGGGCCTGCCCCATGCGGCGTTCGTCTTCTGCTGCTTCAACGCGACCTACAAGCTCAACCCCGCCGTGTTCGATGTCTGGATGCGGGTGCTGGGCGCCGTTCCCGACAGCGCGCTGTGGCTGGTGCGGCAGAACGACGAGGACGGGGCGCGCACCGCGGCAAACCTGACACGCGAGGCGCAGGCGCGCGGCATCTCTGCCGAGCGCATCGTGCTGGCGCCCCACCTGCCTTATGCGGAGCACATGAGCCGCCTGCAGTGCGCGGACCTGTTCCTCGACACGTGGCCCTACAATGCAGGCGCCACGGCGAGCGACGCGCTGTGGGCCGGCGTTCCCGTGCTGACCTGCCCTGGCCGCGCCTTCCCCTCACGCATGGCCGGCAGCCTGCTCAACATGCTGCAGCTTGGCGAGCTGATCGCGCCGTCGGTCGAGGCATACGAGGCCACCGCGCGCCGGCTCGCAACCGACCGCGCAACCGTGGCGGCGCTGAAAGCGAAGCTCATCGCGGCGCGCAAGACGTCGCCGCTGTTCGATACCGCGAGCTTCACGCGCTCTCTCGAAGCGGCCTATGCGGCCATGACGGAGCGGCGCCGCGACGGGCAACCGCCGGCGGCCATCCGCATCGCGCCGTGAGGCAGGTCCGTCAGGCGCCGGGCGGCGGCGCGGGCTTGTCGTCGGCAAGGGCATCGGCCTGCGCGGTCACCCACTGCGCGAATTCCTTCAGCCGCGCCTTCGGCATGGCGAGACCGAACTGCGCCGCGCCGACCATGACGATCATGCAGGTGAACCCCTCGATGGGGCACTCGCCGACGCCGAGGCCGGTGATGCGCACGTAGGGCGTGGTCGGCTGCGGCGTGTCGACGTTCGGCACGGTGCCGGCGTTGACCTGCTCGAAGGCGTGGTAGGCGCCGCCGAGCGCGCGCACGGCAAGCTCGCTGGCGCGCCCGGGCGGCAGCGTCACGTAGCCCGCCGGCCGGCGGTCGCGGGCGAGGACGAACTTGACCCGGCCATCCGCCTCCAGAACGGTGTAGAGCCCGTTGGCCATGTCGTCGGGCGGATCGGGAGTCTTCGCGGCCATATGTCCTCGCAGCATCGATGGTTGCGGCTACCAGCCATAGCACGGCGGGTACGCCCGGCGCACCTGCCGCAGGCGAGGGCTGCAGCAGGGCCGGAGAGGATGTGCCGGCGGCCGCCCCCGGCCGCCGGCATCAATCGGGCTACTTCCGTTCGCGGTCCCGCTGCCAGTAGACCAGCAGCAGCGTCACCACCGCCGTCACGACGATGGTGGCGAGGATGTCCGTCCGCTTGATGAACGCGATCCAGACATTCAACCCCGCCTGCAACGATCCGGCCCGGCCGACGAGCATGCCGTTGCTGACGACGACGAACAGGATGACGGCCGCCGTCAGCACGACCGCAAGCGAGACCTGGATAACGCGCTTGAACACACGCGGAACGGAGACCTTCTTGCCCTGGGGCAAAGCCAGGATCGTCTTCTCCACCATGCCACTTCGCTCCTTCGAGACCCGCTCCGCGTGGACGCCGTCGCCGGCCTTGTGCGAGGAGGCACGCCCACGCGGCAGCGAATCGGTTCGCGCCGCATCGCATCGAATTTCTCCAACACCGCGGCGGAAACGTGGCTTGCCGGTGGCGCGTGCGGGAACCCGCAGGGAACCCAGCGGGCGGCCGCAACACGTGAGAGCGACAAAAAAGGCCCCGGCGCGAAGCCGGGGCTGGTGATCTCGTCGCCGGGTGGGGGATCGAGGGCCGACGAGATAGTTCGTATAATGACAACTTCGGGTATAAGGGCTGCGCTGGCGTTCTGTCCATCGAACGCGTCGTCCGCACGCGGCGGACGGCATTAAATCCTGTGGACAAGTCCGGGATAATCGCCGCCGCGCCCTCAGCGAGCCCGGTTCCATACCCCCGGGGTTCGAACGGGGCTTCGCAACGGTCGCCTATTTGAGCAGTGCACGGATGACGAGCCCGGCCGCGCCGACCGCCACCACACCCGAAACCCACAGGCCGATGAACCAGGCGACGCGCGTGCGCAGACGGGCAGGCCGCGGCGTCCGCCGCGGTGCCGGCGGGCGGTCGGCCGGGTCCTGCGGCGCGCGCTGCATCAGTGGTAGCCGGCACCTTCGTCGGTCTTGCCGCGGAACACCCAGTAGGCATGCGCGGTGTAGGCCAGGATGATCGGGATCAGGACCGCGGCGCCGATGAGCAGGAAGCCGAGGCTGCTGTCGGGCGCTGCCGCCTGCCAGATCGTCACCGAGTGCGGCACGATGTAGGGATAGAAGCCGATGCCGAGGCCGATGAAGCACACGACGAACAGGCCGACCGTGGCGAGAAACGGCAGCGCATCCTGACGGTCCTGCACGCCCTTGAGCAGCAGGGCGGCACAGGCGAGGACCAGCAGCGGCACGGGCAGCGCATAGAGCATGGCCGGCCATGCGAACCAGCGCTGCATGTAGACGGGGTCGAGGAACGGCGTCCACGCGCTGACGATGGCGATGGCGGCCAGCAGCGCCAGCCCCAGGGTCCAGGCGAGCTGGTAGGCGCGCTGCTGCAGTTCGCCGGTGGTCTTCAGAATCAGCCAGCCCGCACCCAGCGCCGCATAGCCGATGAGAACCGCGACGCCGGTGACGAGGCTGAAGGGCGTCAGCCAGTCCCACCAGCCGCCCGCATAGGCGCGGTTGGCGACGGGAATGCCCTGCACGAGGGCGCCGAGCGCGATGCCCTGCGCCAGCGCGGCGCCTGCCGAGCCGCCGGCAAAGGCCCAGTCCCAGACGTTGCGCGGCGCGCCTTCCGGCACCTTCCAGCGGAACTCGAAGGCAACGCCGCGGAAGACGAGCGCCAGCAGCATGGCGATGATGGGCGCGTAGAGCGCCGGCATGATGATGGCATAGGCGAGCGGAAAGACCGCGAACAAGCCGCCGCCGCCGAGCACGAGCCAGGTCTCGTTGCCGTCCCAGACGGGGGCGACGGTGTTCATCATCACATCGCGGTCGCGCTTCTCGGTGAAGGCGGGGAAGAGGATGCCGATGCCGAGGTCGAAGCCGTCGACGACCACGTAGGCCAGCACGGCGAAGGCGATGAGACCGGCCCAGATGAAAGCGAGATCGAACGTCATCGGCCGTCTCCTCTCTCTTCCGCCACGCCCGGCATGATGCCGGCCGCGCGCATCGGCCCCTCCGGCATCGCTTCAGGCTCCGCGACGGCGGGCGTGTGCGCCATCAGGCGCAGCGCATAGACCGTGCCGGCGCCGAAGAGCAGGAAATAGACGATGACGAACAGCAGCAGCGACGTCCCCACCGCCGGGGCGGCAATGGCGGACACGGACTCGGACGTGCGCAGCAGCCCGTAGACGGTGTAGGGCTGGCGGCCGACCTCGGTCGTGAACCAGCCGGCGAGGACGGCGACGAAACCCGCCGGCCCCATGACGACGGCGGCCCGATGCAGCAGCGGCGCGTCGTAAAGGCGGCCCCGCACCCGCTCCAGCAGGCTCCACAGTCCGATGGCGACCATCAGCAGGCCGAGGCCGACCATGATGCGGAAGGTCCAGAACACCACCGTCGCGTTGGGCCGGTCGGCCTTCGGCCAGGCCTTGAGGCCCTTCACCTGCCCGTCCCAGGAGTGGGTGAGGATGAGACTGCCGAGCTTCGGAATCTCCAGCGCGTAGCGCGTCGTCTCGGCCGCCATGTCGGGCAGGCCGAACAGGATCAGCGGCGCGCCGCTGCGCGTCTCGAAGTGCCCCTCCATCGCCGCGACTTTTGCCGGCTGGTGCTCGAGCGTGTTGAGGCCGTGCAGGTCGCCGGCAACGATCTGGATGGGCGCGACCACGGCCGCCATCCACATCGCCATCGAGAACATGACGCGCGCGGCCGCGTTGGTGCGGTCGGCGAGCAGATGCCACGCGCCGACGCCGCCGACGACGAAGGCGGTCGTCAGGTAGGCGGCGAGCACCATGTGCACGAGGCGGTAGGGGAAGGACGGGTTGAAGATGATCGCCCACCAGTCCACGGGCACGAACTGTCCGGCCTCGTTGACGGCAAATCCGGCCGGCGTCTGCATCCAGCTGTTGGCGGCGAGGATCCACAGGGCCGACAGCAGCGTGCCCAGCGCCACCATGAGCGTGGCGACGAAATGCAGGTTCCTGCCGACGCGCTGCATGCCGAACAGCATGACGCCGAGAAAGCCGGCCTCGAGGAAGAACGCCGAGAGCACCTCGTAGCCCATGAGCGGACCGAGGATGGGGCCCGTCTTGTCGGCGAACACGCTCCAGTTGGTGCCGAACTGGTAGCTCAGCACGATGCCGGACACGACGCCCATGCCGAACACGATGGCGAAGATCTTCTTCCAGTAGTTGAAGACGCCGATGAAGACCTCGCGGCCCGTCAGCAGCCACAGCCCCTCCAGCACGGCAAGGTAGCTGGCGAGCCCGATGGTGAACGCCGGGAAGATGATATGGAACGAGATGGTGAAGGCGAATTGCGCGCGCGCCAGAAACAGTGCGTCGAAACCATCTAGCCAGGACATCGGTCACCTCGCTCGCGACCCCGGTTCAGCGCATTGCGGACGCCTGGGCCGATCTTGTCGCGCCGGCGCGCGCACGGCAACCCCGCAGCGTGTCGCAGCGCAGCACGATAAGCGCGGTCAGCCGGCGCCGGTTCCCGCGCGCACCATCACCGCGACGTCGGTGTAGGACTTGACCAGCGGCGCAATGACCCTGTGCGCCGGCGTCTTGGCGATCAGCAGGTCGTGCAGGGCCAGGTAGTCGATGCCGGTGGCGAGAAAGCAGGCCACCGCGTCGTGCGGCGTCTCGACGATGGGCTCGCCCTTGACGTTGAAGGACGTGTTGATGAGGACGGGCACGCCCGTGATGGCCTCGAACGCCTCCAGCAGGCGGTAGAGCCGCTCGTTCGTCTCGGCCCGCACCGTCTGGACGCGCGCGGTGCCGTCCACATGCACGATGGCCGCGATCCTGTCGCGCCAGGGCTCGCGCACGCGCTTGGCGATGAGCATGAAGGGCGAATCCTCCTCGCCCTCGAAGATCTCGTGCATGCGATGCGCGAGCACGACGGGCGCGAACGGCCGGAACGGCTGGCGATGCTTCACGCGCCTGTTGAGGATGTCCTTCATCTCCGGCGCGCGCGGGTCGGCGAGGATGCTGCGGTTGCCGAGCGCGCGCGGCCCGAACTCCGACCGGCCCTGGAACCAGCCGATCACGTTGCCGTCCGCCAGGACCTTGGCCGTCTCCGCGCAGATGTCGGTGCAGCGGGTGCGCCGCGTGGCAAGGCGCACCGCGGGACGCGCCAGCGCCTCCTGCACGTCGGCCTCCGCATAGTCGACGCCGACATAGGCATGCGTCATCACGGACGAGCGCGCCTTGCCCTGCAGGGCGACGTGCCCGTAGTAGGCGCAGCCGATGGCGATGCCATCGTCGCCCGCGGCCGGCTGGATCCAGACATTGTCGAAGCCCGCCTCGCGCGCGACGCGGCCGTTGGCGACGCAGTTGAGCGCCACGCCGCCGGCGAGGCAGAGGTTGCGCGCGCCCGTCGTTTCGCGCAGCCAGCGCGCGCGGGCCAGCAGCACCGTCTCGGTGTCGTCCTGCACGCGCCAGGCGACATCCTCCCAGTGCGCCATCGATGGGCTGGCCTCCCACTTCCTGCCGCTATCGATGAGCCAGGGCCGGTCGAGGTCCGTCGTCCACTCCGGCACGGAAAGCTCGTTGTCGCGGATCGTCATCATCGGCTTGATGCGGCCGGCCCGGCCGTAGGGCGCCAGGCCCATCAGCTCGCCGCACTTGTTCCAGTCGCCGAAGATGTAGGTGGAGGCGCGGCTGTAGAGCGCGCCGAGGCCCGGCATGTTGTAGAACTCGTCGCTGAGGAAGCCGCGGCTCGGCTCCAGCCAGACCTTCTTCAGCGTTTCGAGCGTCGTGCCCGAGAAGCGGTAGTAGCTTTCCGACTCGCGGGCGAGCGGCGCGGCCGCCTTGACGTCGGGATGGTCCTCCATCGCATCGGCCGCATAGCTGCCGACGCCGTCGACGATCATCACCACGCCGTCCTCGAAGGGACAGGGCGCGAAGGCGCTGTAGGCATGCGCGATGTGGTGCGAGATCGTCACCACCTTGCCGGAGGCGGACAGGAACAGCGGGTTGTCGCGCGCCACGGCGCGCTCGTGCTCGGCAAGAAAGCCCGGCATGTCCTGAGTGACGAGCCGGCGCTCCATCTCCTCGACGGGCAGGATGTAGCAGTTGCGCACGACGAGATCGACGTCGTCGAGCGTGATGCCCTCCGCACCGAGGCAGTATTCGATCACCTCGTCGTAGAAGCCGCTCGCGTGCTTGATCCGCGTCAGCCGCTCCTTGGCGATGGCGTAGGCGATCTCGCCGTCGCGCAGCAGGCAGGCGCTGACATCGTGGTCGTAGGTGTTGAGACCGAGAACGTAGGTGGGTTTAACCATGCCGGCCCTTCCAGCAGCGAGGCGTCTCCCGGGACGATGCCGGGATTTCTCGGCGGATATGACGAGGGATTCGGAAAACGCGATGTTTGTCGGGCCGCGTTGTCCCGTCAAGGGATGGCCGGATCGGGCGGCGGCATCCGGTTCCATGTTTCAATTCGGTAAGCGTGCGCCGCAAAAATGCCCGACCCGCGGCGAACGCGGCTTGCCTTCGATTTATCAGTGGCTTAGGTTCACCGCTCCCGCCGACTGATGCGCATGCGCCGGGTTGGCATCGTCGCGGAGGAACCTGAGGAGGTGAAGGAATGACAGGAGTGCGCAAGTATCTCACGCGGTTCTTTGCGACCGCAGCGATGGTCGCGTTCTACGCGCTGAGTACTGCCGCCGTGACCGGATTCGTGATGAGCACCGCCTCCACGCCGGCTCAGGCGCGCGGACGTGGACGTGGCAGAGGCCGCGGGCGCGGCGTCGGCGTTGGCGTCGGGCTCGGTATTCTGGGCGCTGCCGCCATTGCGGCCGGTGCTGCGGAACGGAGCTGCCGGTCGGTGCGCTACAACTGCGCGGACGCCTACGGCTGGCGGACGCGGTCCTGGTACCGCTGCGTCGCACGCCGCGGCTGCTGAACACATCAGTTTCTGGCAATCGTACAGGGCGGGTTTTACCCGCCCTGTTTTATTTGATCGCCGCCTGCTTCGATTGATTGCCGCCTGCGCGGCGGGGGCGGGGTTTTCCCCGCCCTGTTTTGTTTTATGCCGCCTGCGGCGGCGTGGGCGGGTTTCCCGCTTTATTTCAAGCTGCCGCCGGCGGCTCGGGGTCCATCGGGCGCGCCTCGCCCAGAAACTGGACGCCGAAATGCCGCCCGTCGCGCCACACGACGCGGCAGTCGAACTCGATGCGCTCGCGGGCGACCTGCACGGTCAGCAGCTCGGGCAGCTCGACGGACACGGTGGTCCGGCGCAGGCCGATGGGGTCCATCTCGAGGCGGGCACCGGAAACCGACCGGTCGCGCAGCGTGCAATGCACGGGCGCGGCCAGCTCGGGCGCGATCACGACGGCCGCAACCATATAGACGGCCTGGCGCGGGTCACGGCGCTTCTTGCCGTCCGGCCCGACCTCGCTGCGCGCAGTCCTGAACCTGTAGATCGTCGCCACACGGTGCTCCCGGCGTGGTCGGCACACACATGGGCGAAGTGTAGCGGAACCCGGCTAAAGCTTTCTTAAGCAACTGCCGCGCAGCGACCAGGTTGCAGACGCAAAGGCCGGATCAGGCCCGCTCGGCGGCGGCCCCGGTCTCGCGACCCAGCGCGGCGAGCGTGGTGGCGACGATGCCGGCGGCGTCGAGGCCGGCGCGGGCATACATGCGCTCCGGCTTGTCGTGGTCGATGAAGGTGTCGGGCAGCGTCATGGTGCGGATCTTCAATCCGCGGTCGAGCAGGCCCGCGTGCGCGAGGAAATGCAGCACGTGCGCGCCGAAGCCGCCGGCCGATCCTTCCTCGACCGTGACCAGCACCTCGTGATTGGTCGCCAGCCGGCGGACGAGGTCCTCATCGAGCGGCTTGGCGAAGCGGGCGTCGGCGACGGTGGCCGAAAGCCCGTGCGCGGCCAGCATGTCGGCGGCGGCGAGGCTGTCGGCGAGCCGCGTGCCGAGCGACAGGATGGCCACGGCCGTGCCCTCGCGCAGGATGCGGCCCCTGCCGATCTCGAGCGGAACGCCCTGCGAGGGCAGATCGACGCCGGTGCCCTCGCCGCGCGGATAGCGCAAGGCGCTCGGCCGGTCGTCGATGGCCACCGCCGTCGCCACCATATGTACGAGTTCGGCCTCGTCGGCGGCCGCCATCAGCACGAAATTCGGCAGGCAGCCGAGGTAGGCGAGGTCGAAGGCACCCGCATGCGTCGGCCCGTCGGCACCGACGAGCCCGGCGCGGTCGAGCGCGAAACGTACCGGCAGGCGCTGGATGGCGACATCGTGCACCACCTGGTCGTAGGCGCGCTGCAGGAAGGTGGAATAGATGGCGGCGAACGGCTTGAACCCCTCGGCGGCAAGGCCGGCGGCGAAGGTCACGCCGTGCTGCTCGGCGATGCCGACATCGAACGTGCGGTCCGGAAAGACGTTGCCGAACCGGTCGAGGCCGGTGCCCGACGGCATGGCGGCCGTGACGGCGACGATCCTCGGGTCGCGGCGCGCCTCGGCGATGAGGCTGTCGGCGAACACGCGCGTGTAGCTCGGCGCGTTGGGCTTCGGCTTCACCTGGGCGCCGGTGACGACGTTGAACTTGTTCACGCCGTGGTATTTGTCGTCGGAGGCTTCCGCCGGCGCGTAGCCCTTGCCCTTCTTGGTGACGACATGGACCAGGATCGGTCCCTGGCGCGCATCGCGCACATTGCGCAGCACCGGCAGCAGGGCGTTGAGGTCGTGCCCGTCGATGGGCCCGACGTAATAGAAGCCCAGCTCCTCGAACAGCGTGCCGCCGGTCCAGTAGGTGCGCGTGTATTCCTCCGCGCGCGCGGCGCGGCGCTCCCAGGTCTTGGGCAGCTTTTTCGCCAGCTGCTTGGCGATGTCGCGCAGGTGCAGGTAGGTGCCGCTCGACGAGATGCGGGCAAGATAGGTCGACAGCGCGCCGACCGGCGGAGCGATCGACATGTCGTTGTCGTTGAGGATGACGACGAGGCGCTCGTTGCGCGCGCCGGCATTGTTCATGGCCTCGTAGGCCATGCCGGCGCTCATGGCGCCGTCGCCGATGACGCAGACGACGTTGTTGGTGTGGCCGGCGAGGTCGCGCGCCACCGCCATGCCGAGGCCGGCCGAGATCGAGGTGGAGGAATGCGCGGCGCCGAAGGGGTCGTACTCGCTTTCGGCGCGGCGCGTGAAGCCCGACAGGCCGCCGCCCTGGCGCAGGGTGCGGATGCGGTCGCGCCGCCCGGTGAGGATCTTGTGCGGATAGGCCTGATGGCCGACGTCCCAGATGAGACGGTCGCGCGGCGTGTCGAAGACGTGATGCAGGGCGACGGTCAGCTCGACGACGCCGAGCCCGGCGCCGAGATGTCCGCCCGTCACCGACACCGCGTCGATGGTCTCGCGCCGCAGCTCGTCGGCGAGCTGGGGCAGGTCCTTGTCGGGCAGCCGCCGCAGGTCGTCGGGTGTCTTCACACGGTCGAGCAGCGGTGTCTTGCTGGGCTTCTCGGGCATGGTGTCCGACTGAAAATATCCGGTGTCACAATGTCATATAGGGAACCACCCGCAGCGGCGACATGAAATGCGGCATATTCCCTTAGACGATGGTTCCGGACGGGGCGGATGCCCCCAGTTCTCAGGTTCAGGCCTCAGGTTCAGGCCTGAGGGCTCAGTCCTCAGGTTCAGTCCTGGGGCTTGAAGGGCTCGGCGCCGGTCGGCTCGCCGCCGGGGCCCAGCGTCAGCTTCTCGACCTTCGCCTCGGCCTGCTTGAGCAGGCTGTCGCAGCGGTTCTTCAGCGCCTCGCCGCGCTCGTAGATGGCGATGCTCTCCTCGAGCTCCACGTCGCCGCGCTCCAGGCGGCCGACGATGCCCTCCAGCTCCTTCAGCGCCGCCTCGAACGACAGCTCGTTGATATCGGTGTACTTGACCGGCGGCTTCGCCATGGGATCGTCCGTTCGTGCCTGACTGTCGTGTGGTCTCGATGCAACCGCCGGCTCAGGAGCCGGCCTGCATCAGCGCCTGCACGTGGACGGCAACCGACCGCGCGAGCGCCGCGAGGTTGTAGCCTCCTTCGAGCATGGAGACCAGCCGTCCGCCGGCCTGCTTTTCCGCGATGTCGGCGATTTCCATCGTGGCCCAGGCAAAATCGGCTTCTTCCAGGTTGAGATTGGCCAGCGGATCGTCGCGGTGGGCGTCGAAACCGGCGGAGATCAGCACCAGGTCGGGGCTGAAATTGCGCAGCGCCGGCAGCACGCGCGCGCTGAAGGCCTCGCGGAACGTCGCGCCGGCGTCGCCCGGCCGCAGCGGCGCATTGCAGATGTTGCCGACGCCCGTCTCGGAGACGGCGCCGGTGCCGGGATAGAGCGGCATCTGGTGCGTCGAGGCGAAGAACAGGTCCTTGTCGGACCAGAAGATGTCCTGCGTGCCGTTGCCGTGGTGCACGTCGAAGTCGACGACGGCGACGCGCTCCACGCCGTGCTTCCTGCGCGCGTAGAGGCCGGCGATGGCGACGTTGTTGAAGATGCAGAAGCCCATCGCGCGCCCCGCTTCGGCGTGGTGGCCGCAGGGCCGCACCTGGCAGAAGGCGTTGGCGACCTCGCCGGCCATCACCTTGTCCACCGCTTCGAGGCCGGCGCCGACCGCGCGCAGCGCCGGCTCCCATGACCCCGCAGACAGAACGGTGTCGGGATCGAGATGCACGGGCTCGCCGCCCGGCGGCGGCCGCTGCGCCTTGACGGCATCGATGTAGGACTGCGGGTGCGCGAGCGCGATCATCTCTTCCACGTCGGCGCGCAGCGGGGCCTCGGCGCGTTTCAGCGGCGCGAACACCTCGTGCGTCATCACCTTGTCGATGGCGCGCATGCGGTCGGGCCGCTCGGGATGCCCGTAGCCCGTGTCGTGCTCGACGAACACGGGATGGGTCAGAAGCAGGGTCGTCATTCCGGGCGGTTCCTCGATTGTCTCTGCGGCGCGCCGCTGTACTCATGCCAGCGTCCCGATCGCGAAGTTCGCCGGATCCTGCAGGACGCGTTGAACGAACGTCGCGATCTGAATCACACTAGCGCCTCGGCCGATTTGCGCCAGCCCCTCCGCGTTTCAGACGAGATGGCGCGCAATGGCCGTCTCGTTCCAGTCGATGCCCGCGCCCGGCGTCTCGCGCGGCACCACCACCCCCTTGTCGGGAACCAGCGGGTCGCGGATGAGGTCCTGGCCCCAGTCCATGAACTCCAGCCAGTGCCGCGTCGGCGTGGCGGCGAGCAGATGCGCGGAGACATCCGGCGACAGGTGCGAGGAGAACGGCACGGCATGCGCGTCCGCGATGCGCGCAAGCCGCATCCAGCCGGTGACGCCGCCGATGCGCAGCAGGTCCGGCATGATGTAGTCGCAGGCGCCCATCTCGATGGCCGCGGCGCCGACGCGCCAGCTCCACCAGTTCTCGCCGATCTGGATGGGCGTCGCCAACTTGCGCGTCAGGCGCGCCTGCGTGGCGTAGTCGTCATAGACGACCGGCTCCTCGATCCAGGCGAGGCCGAGGCCGTCGATGGCGCGGCAGGTCTCGAGCGCATCGGACGGGGAGAGGCTCTGGTTGAAATCGATCGAGAGAATGACGTCCGGGCCGATCGCCTCGCGCACGGCGCGGATGGCGGCGACCTCGGCGGCCGGGTCGCCGCGGCCGAGGCGCATCTTGATGTGATCGAAGCCGCCGTGCTCGGCGACCAGCTCGCGCGCCTCGCGCGCCGCATCGGCAGCCGCCATGACGCCGAGGCCGCAGCTGTTGTAGGCGCGCACGGGCGACGGCGCGCTGCCGAGCAGCCGGCACAGCGGCACGCCGGCCGCGCGTGCGAGCGCGTCGTAGACGGCCATGTCGAACATCGACAGCGCCATCTGCGTGACGCCTTCGTGGCCGAGCAGCGTCAGGCGCTTGAGGCAGGCATCGTGAAAGGCGGGCGCATCGGCGAGCGTCACGGTCTTGCCGGCGGCAAACTCGGCGAGCGCCTCCAGAACCGGCGGCACCACCTTGAGACCGAGCGGCGTGAACGTGGTGCCGATCATGCGGCCGCCGCCGCCACCGCGGGTTTCGAGATCGAGCAGCAGGACGGGCACCGCGCCGAATGCGCCGACGCGCGTCGCCAGCGGGCGGCGCAGCGGCGCCATCGCCTTGCGCACGCGCAGGCCGGTGATCTCGATCGTGGCTGTCATCGCGGTCCTCAGGAACTGAAGGGAAGCCGGGCCACGACAACGCCGGGCGGCGGGGCGGGGTCGTCGGGAACGAAGAAGTCCATCGCCAGCGGCTGGGATTTGTCCACGCGATAGGGCTCGAAGTCGGTGACGCCGCGCTCGGCCAGGAACGAGTCGTCGATGAGGAAGCGGCCGGTCAGCTCGCGCGACGGCGTGGTGAAGATGGCGTGCGCGGCATCCGACAGGATGTCGGGCGTGCGGCTCATGCGCATCAGCCTGTCGCCGCCGAGCAGGTTGTTGACGGCGGCGGTGGCGATGGGCGTGCGCGGCCACAGCGCGTTGACGGCGATGCCGTCGCGCGCGAACTCGGCCGCCATGCCGAGCACGCACAGGCTCATGTTGTACTTCGCCATGGTGTAGGCGACGTGCGGGGCGAACCATTTCGCCTGCATGTCGAGCGGCGGCGACAGCATGAGGATGTGCGGGTTTTCGGCCTTGCGCAGATAGGGAATGCAGGTCTTGGACACCAGGAACGTGCCGCGCCCGTTGATGGAATGCATCAGGTCGTAGCGCTTCATGTCCGTCTTCTCGGTCGGCGTGAGCGAGATGGCGCTGGCGTTGTTGACGCAGATGTCGATGCCGCCGAACACGGAGACCGCCTTGTCGACCGCCGCCTGCACCTGGTCCTCGAAGCGGATGTCGCAGACGAGCGGGAGAGCGCGGCCGCCCGCCTTCTCGATCTCCTCGGCCGCCGTGTAGATGGTGCCGGGCAGGCGCGCATCCGCGGTGGCGGTCTTGGCGGCGATGGCGACATTGGCGCCGTCGCGCGCCGCCCTGAGGCCGATGGCGAGGCCGATGCCGCGGCTCGCGCCGGTGATGAACAGCGTCTTGCCCTCGAGGGTGGCCATGGATGCGATGCCTCCGGTCAGGTCGGCCGCGCGCCGGTGAGGCGGCGGACGGGCCAGGTGAGAATGAGCCAGGCGTTGTGGGCGAACTCGAGCATCTTGCGCACGGCCTGCATGGGCGCGCTGACGACCGCCACCACCGGCGCGAAGAGCAGCACCAGCGCCAGCCCGCGCACGGCGCGTGCGGCCCAGTAGCCGGTCGCGAAGCCGTAGTCCTCACGCGTCTCGGGCGGCCAGATGCGCGCGAACCATCCGCTCGCCACCGGCAGGCCGAACAGTCCGAGCAGCGCCAGCGCGATGTAGCCCCACTGCCAGGCGGCGGGGATGAAGGGGACCAGGCGATCGTCGAGCTCCTGCTGGCGATCGCGGCTGGTGGCGTCGATGCGCACCGCCTCCGCGCCCACCTTGCCGGCGAGGTCGGACACGAACTCGGTGACGGCCGACACCATGCCCGATCCCGGCGGCGCGGCGGCCGCCTCCTCCAGCCGGCGCGCCTCGAGCCGCGTGCGGATCGCGCCCGGCGAGGCGGTGACGGCAAGGCGCCCGTTCTCGGACGCCAGCGCGTCGAAGAAATCGGCCATGGTCACGCGGTCGAGCGCGGCGGAGAGGCCCTTCACCTCCACCTTCTGCCACAGCCAGGTGCGCGTATCGGGCTGGCGGCCGGAGGCCGAGTGGATCAGCACGAGGTTCGCGTCCGCCGCCTCGGCGGCTTTCGACAGGTCGGCGATGGCGATGCTGACCTCGGGACCCGACGACGGCTTGACGAACAGCAGATTGCCGTCGACACGCCCCGTCACCAGCACCGTCTGCCCGCGCAGGCCCGACAGCGCCGCCGGCAGGGCGAAGGGATCGAGACGCTCGGCACCGCGGCGCGACCCGTCGGCCAGGAACTGCGGCGAGCCCGGCAGCGTGCGCGGACCTCCCGGCTCGAGCGCCAGCGCGCGCACGTTGGCGCGGTTGATGGGCCGGGCGAGCTGCCACACCGTCTCGTCGAACAGCGCGCGGCCCGCCACCTCGACGACGACGCCCGGCCGCACCGCGACGTAGAGCTTCTCGGCGCCGGCGCCGCCGCGGCGCAGCAGCGGATAGGCCTGCTGCTCGACGACGACGTTGAGCTCGGCCTGGGCGGGCAGGAACCTGATCTCGGCGCGGCGCGCAAAGACGCTTTCCTCGGTGAGGAACAGGCTGAGCCCGCTGTCGGCCCGGGCCGCGGCCTCCGGCGCGAGCACGCTCAGGACGCGCTTCATCTCCTCGGGGCCGGCGGCGGTGAAGGTCTCGCCGGCCTTGTTGACGAAGGTCCAGTCGCCCTCGGGCGTCGCATGGGCGGCAAGGGCGATCGTGCCGGGCTTCTGCGGGATGGCGCGCATGCGCGCGGCGGCGGCCTCGAGCGTGCCGGCGTGACGCATGGCGCGGCCGGCATCGTGCTCGGCCGTGCGCGCCAGCCGCGACAGCCAGCCCGCCTCGGCCGCGCCGAAGCCGGCGGTCGCGACGACCGCGAGCGCCATGGTCAGACGGCAGAGCCAGGTCAAGACATGGCCGGTCGCCATGACACCTCCCGCGTCAGGTCGGCCGCGCGTCAGCCACGGGCGCGCGCGGCGGCAAAGTCGGGCGCGCGCTTCTCGAGAAACGCCGAGAACGCCTCGCGCGCCTCGGGCAGGCGCATGAGATCGCGATAGACGGCGACCTCGCCGGCGATGGTCGCGCTGATCACGGCCGGATCGCCCTTGAGCATGCGCCGGGCCGCGAACATGGCGGCGCGCGGCTTGGCGGCGAGCGTGCGCGCGGCGCCGACCGCCTTGGCCTCGAGCTCGGCGGCGGACACGATCTCGTTGACGAGGCCCGCCTCTTTCGCGCGGGCGGCGTCCCAGGCGGCGCCGAGGACGAACAGCTCGAAGGCGCGGCCGTAGCCCAGGCGCGCCGGACCGAGCACGCTGGAGCCCGCCTCCTGGATGAGGCCGAGGTTGACGAAGGGCGTGCGGAAGCTGGCGGCCGGCGTGGCGTAGACGAGGTCGCAATGCAGCAGCAGCGTGACGCCGATGCCGATGGCAAGGCCGTCGACGGCGGCGATCATCGGCTTCGTCACCTTCGGCAGGCGCTGGATGAACTTCTGCGAGGGCGCCGCATCCTGCGAGCCGTCCTTGGAGCGGCGCATGAAGTCGTTGATGTCGTTGCCGGCGCTGAAGACGCCGCCGGAGCCGATGAAGACGTGGGCGGCGATCTCGTTGTCGGTCTCCGCGCCGTCGAGCGCGGCCGACATGGTGTCGTACATCGGCCCGGTGAGCGAGTTCTTCTTGTCGGCGCGCAAGAGACGGATGATCTGCACCCCGTCCGCGACCGTGATCTCAATGTCCTTGCTCATGCCGCCTCCCGCAGTCGAGTGTTGTGTCGTCGATCAGGCTTAGGCCGAGAGCGCCTGCGGCGCGATGGCGAACGTGGCCTCGGCGCCGCCGACGACCGTCTCCTTCAATCCGGGCGCGGCCGTGGCGAGGTTCTCGGCGAAGAAGCGGGCGAGCGCGATGTGGCGCGCGTCGCCGGCCTCGCGCACGGCGGCCAGCGCGCCGCGCGCGAGATAGACGCCGCCGGCCGCCAGCGCGAAGAGACGCAGGTAGGGTTGCGCGCCGGCAAGGGCGGCTTCGGGATTTTTCTGCAGCGCCGCTCCCATCCAGCGGCTCGCCTCGGCGAGCGCCGATACGGTCTCGGCGAGGCGCTCGGCCATGCGGCCGAAGTCGGGGCGATTGGAGGCGCGCACCTCCTCGACGGTCTGGCTGAGCTCGGCGATGTAGCCCGCGACCACCGAGCCGCCCTCGAGCGGCAGCTTGCGCGTGACGAGATCGATGGCCTGGATGCCGTTGGTGCCCTCGTAGATCGGCAGGATGCGCGCATCGCGATAGTACTGCGCCGCGCCCGTCTCCTCGATGAAGCCCATGCCGCCGTGCACCTGCACGCCGATGGAGGCGACCTCGCAACCGATGTCGGTGGAGAAGGCCTTGGCGATGGGCGTCAGCAGCGCGACGCGGTGGGCGGCCGCCGCCCGCGCGGCGGCATCCGGCGCGCGGCGCGCGATATCGGTCTCGCGCGCGGTGACGAGGCAGATGGCACGCGCGGCCTGCGTCAGCGCCTTCATGGTCATCAGGTTGCGGCGGATGTCGGCATGCTCGACGATGGGCGCCATATCGCCCGCCCTGGTGCCGGCCGCACGGCCCTGGCGGCGCTCGTGCGCGTAGGCGACGGCGCGCTGCGTGGCGCGTTCGGCGACGGCGACACCCTGCACGCCGACGGCGAGGCGGGCCGCGTTCATCATGATGAACATGACGTTGAGGCCGCGGTTCTCCTCGCCGACGAGATAGCCGATGGCGCCGTCCGTCTCGCCGTATTTCATCACGCAGGTGGGGCTGGCGTGGATGCCGAGCTTGTGCTCGACGCCCGCGCAGACGACATCGTTGCGCGTGCCGGGCGAGCCGTCGGACTCGAGCAGGTACTTCGGTACGAGAAAGAGCGAGATGCCGCGCGTGCCAGGCGGCGCGTCGGGCAGGCGCGCCAGCACGAGGTGGACGATGTTGTCCGTCATCTCGTGGTCGCCGTAGGTGATGAAGATCTTGGTGCCGAAGATGCGGTAGGTGCCGTCGGCCTGCTTCTCGGCCCGCGTCTTGAGCGCGCTCAGGTCGGAGCCCGCCTGCGGCTCGGTGAGGTTCATGGTGCCGGTCCATTCGCCCGAGACCATCTTCGACAGATAGAGCCGCTTCAGCTCGTCGCTGCCCTGCGCCTCGATGGCGTCGATGGCGCCCTGCGTCAGCAGCGGGCACAGGCCGAAGGCGAGGTTGGCGGAGTTCCATATCTCGCCGGTGGCGGTCGCGATCATCTGCGGCAGGCCCTGCCCGCCGAACTCCTCCGGGCACGGCAGCGCGCCCCAGCCGGCCTCGGCGAACTGCGTATAGGCCTCCTTCCAGCCGGGCGGGGTCACCACCTTGCCGTCCACCAGCTTCGAGCCGGCGCGGTCGCCGACGGCGCTCAGCGGATCGAGAACCTCGGCGCCGAACTTGCCCGCCTCCTCGATCACGGCGCGCACGGTATCCTCGTCCACCCCCGCGATGCCGGAAGCGATCAGGCCGTCGAGACCCGCCGCGCTCTTCAGCGCGTGCATGATGTCGTCCACCGGCGCCCTGTAGGTCATGTCGGTCCTCGCAACCAAAGCTGGCAGTCCACCCTTGACTTCGCAGGCAGATTAGGCCGAAGGCAGGCGCCGGGAAAGGGTCAGCACGGAACGGGCACGGCCCGCGGGAGTTGCATGCGGCGTCTTGGATCGAAACCGGCCGATATCGCGGAGGCCGCGCGCGCGCTGCGTGAGGGCCGGCTCGTGGCGTTTCCGACCGAGACCGTGTACGGCCTCGGCGCCGACGCGACCTCGGATACGGCCGTGGCGCGCATCTTCGCGGCCAAGGGCCGGCCGCGCTTCAACCCGCTGATCGTGCACCTGGCCGATGCCGACGCCGCATTCGGGCTCGGCGTGGCGACGCGCACGGCACGGACCCTCGCCGCCGCCTTCTGGCCGGGACCGCTGACGCTGATCGTGCGGCGGCAGCCCGAGTGCGCCGTGAGCGAGCTTGCGACCGTGGGCCTGCCGACCATCGCGCTGCGCGTGCCGTCGCATCCGGTTGCACAGGCGATCCTGCGGGCAGCCGGTGTTCCGGTCGCCGCACCCAGCGCCAACCGCTCGGGCCATGTCAGCCCGACGACGGCCGAGCATGTCGCCGCCGACCTCGCGGCCGGGCTCGATGTGCTGGTCGACGGCGGCGAGGCCGCCATCGGCCTGGAGTCGACGGTCGTCGATGCGACGGGCGATGCGCCCGTGCTGCTGCGGCCCGGGGCCATCACGCGCGAGGACCTGGCGCGCGCGACGGGACGATCTGTCGGCGATGCCCGGCCGGCGTCGGCCGATGCGCCGTCCTCGCCGGGGCAGCTGGCAAGCCACTATGCGCCCGCCGCGCGCGTGCGCCTCGATGCAAGCGGCGCAGAAGCCGGCGAGGCGCTGCTGGCGTTCGGAGCCGACGTGCCGGCGCACGCGGGGCCGGTCTTCAATCTCAGCCCTGCGGGCGATGCGGTGGAGGCGGCCGCCAACCTGTTCCGCGCCCTGCGCGCGCTCGACGCGTCGGGCTGCGCCGCCATCGCCGTCATGCCGATCCCGGATGCGGGGCTCGGCGAGGCGATCAACGACCGGCTGCGCCGGGCGGCCGCGCCGCGCGACTGAGGCGCGTTTGCGCAGGCGGGTGAGGCGCGTTTGGTCCGGCGCGCGGGCGCGTGATACACCGGGACCGTCCCGAGCTACCACCGAGCTGTCATGACCGTTACCCAGATTGGTGCCCAGCCATCGCGTTCCCCGCCGCAGACCCTGTCGCCGGAGCTGATCGCGCAGTTCACGGAGATCGTCGGCGCCGCGCACGCGCTCACCGATCCCGACCAGCAGCTCCCCTATCTGCGCGAATGGCGCGACCTCTACGAGGGCCGCTCGGCGCTGGTGCTGCGGCCGGGCTCGACGGAAGAGGTGTCGCGCATCCTCGCGCTCGCCAACCGCCACGGCGTCGCCGTCGTGCCGCAGGCCGGCAACACCGGGCTCGTCGGCGGACAGGTGGCCTTCAACGGCGAGGTGATCGTGTCGGTCGGGCGCTTGAAGCGCGTGCGCTCGGTCGATGCCGCGGGCTACGCCATGACGGTGGAGGCGGGGCTGACGCTCGCCGAGTGCCGCAAGGCCGCCGACGACGCGGGACGCCTGTTTCCGCTGAGCCTGCCCTCGGAAGGCACCTGCCAGATCGGCGGCAACCTCGGCACCAATGCCGGCGGCGTCGGCGTACTGGCCTACGGCAACGCGCGCGCGCTGGTGCTGGGGCTCGAGGTGGTGCTGGCGGACGGGCGCGTGCTCAATGGGCTCAAGGCGCTGAAGAAGGACAACACGGGCTACGACCTGCGCGACCTGTTCATCGGCTCGGAGGGCACGCTCGGCATCATCACCGCCGCCGTGCTGAAGCTCTTTCCGCGACCGGCAGAAAAGGCGACGGCGATGCTGGCGCTGCCCGACATCGCGCCGGCGCTGGAGCTGTTCAACCTGGCGCAGGACGCGGCGGGCTCCGCGCTCACCGCCTTCGAGTTCATTCCGCGCACGATGATGGAGTTCGTGCTGCGCCACGTGGCTGGCGCGCGCGATCCCTTCGACTGCCCGCAGCCGTGGTACGTGCTGATGGAGATTTCCGGCGCCAAGGCCGACGGCGCGGCCGAGGCGGCGATGACCGATATCCTGCAGGCGGGCATCGCGCGCGGGCTCGTGCTCGACGCGCGCATCGCCGCCTCGCTGACGCAGGCGCGCGACTTCTGGCGCCTGCGGGAATCGGTATCGGAAGCGCAGAAGCCGGAAGGCGGCAACATCAAGCACGACATCTCGGTGCCGATCGCGCGCATCCCGGAGTTCGTGCGCCGCGCCAACGCGGCGGTCGAGGCGCTGTGCCCCGGCGCGCGGCCGCTGCCGCTCGGCCACTTCGGCGACGGCAACGTGCACTACAACATCGCCCAGCCGGTCGGCATGGACAAGGCGGCCTTCCTGGCGATGTGGGACGACATCGCGCACGCGGTCTACGCCGTGGTGCTCGATCTCGGCGGGTCGATCTCGGCCGAGCACGGCATCGGCCACATGAAGCGCGCGGAGCTGGCGCAGGTGAAGAGCGGCGTCGAGATCGAGCTGATGCGCGCCATCAAGGCCGCGTTCGATCCCAAGGGCATCCTCAACCCCGGCAAGGTCGTGTAGCGCTACCACACGCCGCGGCCGAGGCCGGTGGCGAGGTAGCCCCACAGCGTCGGCTGGAACCACTGCCGCGACGGCAGGTCGGGCCGCACGGTGGCGATGCGGCCGGCCAGCGCATCCTCCGCGGCGCGGACCATCAGAGGCAGGCCCGCCGTCATCTGCCGGTGCGGGTAGACGGCGATGTTGTCGCCGCGCTCGAAGGCCACGGCCGATTGATAGAGCACCGGCCCGGTCTCCACGCCGTTGTCGACGAGGTGCAGCGTGACGCCCGCGTGCGCCGTGTCGCCGCCGGCGAGCGCCCAGTAGGCGCCGTTCTGGCCGCGGTACTTGGGCGTGACGCCGGCGTGGTAGTTGATGAACGGCGCCTCCACGCACGACAGCGTGGCGCGGCCGATGACGCGCGTGCCGTAGACGAGCACCGCGCGCGGCGCCAGCAGGCGCAGGCCGGCGCGGCAGGCCGGCGAGTTGATGGAGCCGATGTCGTGCACCGTCACGGCCGCGTCGGGGCGCGGGTCGAGGCCGTGCCGCGCATGAAGGGCGGCGATGCGCGCCCGGCTGAGCGCGGCGATCAGCCCGCGCAGCGGAGCGAACGCGATCTGACCCAGCGTCTGCGGCCAGCCGACGAGGCGCGCCCTGCGCAGCAGGAGATCGAGCCGGCGCTCCGGCTGCTCGCGCAGCACCACCAGTCCCGGAAACCGCTCCTTCAGGCCGTTGATGACGACCCAGGCGAGCGCGCCGCCGCCCACGAGCAGGACGACGGGCCCTTCGTCGGCGCCGGGCTCGGGCGTGTCGTCGTCGGGTTCGGCCGTCATCGCTCGCGGGTTGCGCTGTGGTCGTGGAAACGAGGGCTGCCGCCGCCCGCTCAGCCGTTCGCGTCGCGCCGGCGCGCCCGGTCGCGCAGACGCTCGCGCACGAGGTCGGCCTCCGCCTGCCAGCTGTCGGCGAACACGCGATCGGTGCCGAACAGCCAGCGCTTGAAGCCGCTGCGCCGCTCGAAACGGGCGCGGGCGCGATCGTGCAGGAACTGCACCTCCGCGCCGATGCGCTGCAACAGGCCCTGCGGACCTTCGATCACCTGCTCGACATGGCCGAGGCGGTTCGAAACGATGCCGATGTCGCCGCTGGTCTCGAGCCGCCAGCGGTCGAGGTTGTCGGCGAGCGTGCGCTGATTGTTGCCGAGCTTCACCAACCCCTCGCGCATCTCCTCCATGTCGTCCTGCTGCGATTTCGCCACGCCGGCGACGCGCTCGCCCGCCTCCCCGATCGCACCTTCCACCGCGGCAAGCCGCTCGCCGAGGACCTGCAGGACCTTGACGCCTTCGCCGTGGCGGCGTTCGCCGCCGGCCTCGACCTGCGCGAATTTCGCCAGCAGCGGCTCGGCAAGCGCGGTGCCGGCCTCCTCGCGGCGCGCCTCGAGCGCCGCCTCGATCCTGCCGAGGCGGCCCGCCAGCCCTTCGATCTGCTCCATCAGCACCAGCGTGTCGCCGCCGGAGAGCAGCTTGAGCTTCTCGTCCATGTCGGCCCAGTGGCGCGCGCTCTCCGTCAGCGTCGAGGTGACGGCGGTCTCCAGCGACTGCAGGCGGTCGGCCAGAGACTGGTTGAGAGACTGGGCGATGCGGGCGACGTCGCCGAGCTTCTCGTCCAGCACCGTCTCGAGCGCGCGGCCCGACGCCTCGATCAGCGGCGGCGATCCCTGCGCGGGATCATAGACCAGCGTGTGCGCATCGCGGCGCTGCGGCCAGTCCCAGCTCTGCCAGTCCGGCGCATGACGCTGCAGCAGCGCGATGGCCGGCTGCTCGCGGCTGGAGTTGAGCAGCACCCAGAGCAGATCGTCGATGCTGGCCGGCGCGCCGCGCCGTCCCGCCACCTCGCTCGCACGCCGCAGCACCTCCTCGACCGCCGGCGACGACCGCGGCGGCTCGTGCCGCTGGCCATGGGCGGCGGGAATTTCCGAGGCGATGACCGTGGCGCTCTCGCGCCGCAGCGCGGCCTCGCGCACGCCGCGCCGGGTGAGCACGTCCACCGCCGCCTCGACGCGGGTCAGCGCATGCACGAGATGCTCGAGGCCCACCTCGGCGGCGCCATGCGCCTGTGCGACATCGAAGGCGTGGTTGGAGACGGCGAGCACCGCCTCGTCCACCAGCAGCGGCTCGGAGCGGTGGGCGCCGCGGCCGTAGCCGCCGTTGAGACCCGGCGCGCCGGCAACGAAGGCCTCCTTGGAGACGCGCGCGTAGGGCGTGCGCAGATCGAGATCGTCGCCGCGGTATGACATGGAAACCCTCCGAAACTCCCCCAGTGGCGGCCGGCAGACGGCAGCGCGCCGGCCGATCTAAGCGCCGGAATATGGCGCCAGCACGGGGAGCAAGACTAGTCCGTTCGCCGACGGGTGGCGAGGGGAGCGCCCGGGGAGCCCGATTGCCCTAGGCCGAGACCTTGGCGTCCATGGCCTCCCGGACCTTCGACGCCAGCTCGTCGACCGAGAACGGCTTGGCCAGGAAATGAACGCCGGCATCGAGCACGCCGTTGTGCACCACGGCGTTTTTGGTGAAGCCGGTCATGAACAGGACGTTGAGATCGGGCCGCAGGGCAAGGGCCCGGTCGGCCAGCTTGCGGCCATTGATGTCGGGCATCACGATGTCGGTCAGCAGCAGATCGAAATGCGTGGCGCCCTGCAGATGCTCCAGGGCCTCGGCGGCATTGCGCGCCTCGACGACGTCATAGCCGAGATCGCGCAGGCTCGATGCCGTCATGTGCAGGACGTTGGCATCGTCCTCCACCAGCAGGATCGTGCCGGAGCCCTTGACGAGCTCGCCGCCCTGCGCGGCCTTCGCACGCCGGCCGGCGGCCTGGCCGTACAGGCGCGGCAGGTAGATCTTGACGGTCGTCCCCTGGCCCGGCTCCGAGTAGATCTTGATGTGGCCGTTGGTCTGCTTCACGAAGCCGAACACCTGCGACAGCCCGAGCCCGGTGCCCTTGCCGACCGCCTTGGTGGTGAAGAACGGCTCGAAGGCTTTTGCCGCCACGTCCTCGCTCATGCCGGTCCCGGTGTCGGTGACGGCCACGAGCACGTACTGCCCGGCCGGCACGCCGGCATGCAGCTTCGCGTAGTTGTCGTCGAGATGGCAGTTGGCCGTCTCGAGCGTGAGCCGCCCGCCCTCGGGCATGGCGTCGCGCGCATTGACGCACAGGTTGAGGATCGCCGTCTCGAGCTGCGCGGGATCGACGCTGCACGTCCACAGCCCGGCGCCGAGCACGGTCTCCATGCGGATCGATTCACCCAGTGCCCGCGCGATCAGCTCGGAGATGTTGGCGACGAACTTGTTGATGTCGGTGGCCTCGGGCTTCAGCGGCTGCTGGCGGGAGAAGGCGAGCAGCCTCTGCACCAGGGTCGCGGCCCTGTTGGCGCCGTCGAGCGCACCGGAGAGAAACCCGTCCGCCGCTTCGATGGCGCCGCTGCCGATGCGCCGCCGCGCGAGCGAGATGCCGCTGACGATGACGGCCAGCATGTTGTTGAAGTCGTGGGCGATGCCGCCGGTGAGCTGGCCGACCGCCTCCATCTTCTGCATCTGGCGCATCTGGACCTCGGCCGCGTCGCGCGCCGCGATGGTCTGCTCCAGGGCACTGTTGGTCTCGATGAGACGCTGCCGCTGCCGGCGCGAATTGGTGATCCAGATCATGAGGACCAATGCGGTCGCCAGAACGGCCAGCAGGGCCGCGGCCGTGAACCCCTTGACGGTGGCGGCGGCGGCGTCGATGCGCTGGTCGAGCAGCATCAGCTCCGTGCGCTGCATGTCGTCGAAGCGCTCGCGCAGGCCGCGCATGAGCGATTGGCCGGCCCCCTCGACCACGAGATCGCGCGCGGCCTCGAACGACTGCGTTCTGCGCACGGCGATCGATTTGTCGATCACGGCCAGGCGCTCGGTAATCATGGTGCGGATGTCGGCCAGGGCCTTCGTCTGCTCCGCGTTGTCGACCAGCAGATCGGCCAGCTCGTCGAGCTCCTCGGGAAGCTGGTGGACGGCCTCGGCGTGCGGCTGAAGGAACCTGTCCTCGCCCGTCAGGATGTAGCCGCGCTGGCCGATTTCCGTGTTCAGCAGCAGCGCCCAGACGTTCGACAGCTTCGTCTGCACCTCGAGCGAATGGCGCACCCAGTCGGCCTGCTGCAGATAGCGGGCGCCGAGAAAGCCCGCGACCATGATGATCGCCAGGACGACGATCGCCGCCGCCTCGGGAGTGCGTTCAGCAAATCTGGACAGTCGCTGCAGCATGGAGACTCGATATTTCACCCACCGCAACACCGGCTCGCCGCGCAGACATAATGTTGAGAAAAGCGGCCAGCCCCGTGCGCCGGCAGGGACAATGGCCGCCCGGCTCCGGGTTGGCAAGCGCGACATGCGCCCCGCCGATGCGCCGGCATGCTAAAGATGCCGACGGGACGAAACCATCACAACGACAAGACGAGGGAACCCCATGACCGCTCCCGCCACCTTCGACTATGGCCCGCTCCTCCCGCCCGGCCTGCCGGCCGCGGCGGCGAAATGGTCCGGCTTCCCGAAATACAACTTCGTCGGCGGGCACAACGACCCCGCCCACGTGCCGGTGGCCGACCTGATCGCGGCCGCGACCTCGGTCCTGAAGCGCGAGGGGCACTCGCTCGCCAGCTACGGCCTCAACAGCGGCCCCCTCGGCTATCGGCCGCTGCGCGAGTTCCTTGCCGGCAAGCTGAAGCACCACGCCGGGATCACCTGCACGCCCGACGAGATCCTGATCGTGTCGGGCTCGCTGCAGGCGCTCGACCTCGTCAACGCGCTGCTGCTGACGCGCGGCGACACGGTGCTGATCGAGCAGGAGACCTATGGCGGGTCGCTCTCGCGGCTCGACCGGCTCGGCGTCAAGATGGTCGGCATCCCGCTCGACGGCGAAGGCCTGCGCACGGACGCGGTGGCCGCCGCGCTGGCGGACCTGAAGGCCAAGGGCGTGCGGCCGAAATACATCTACACCATCCCGACGATCCAGAACCCGACCGGCACGATCCTGAGCGAGACGCGGCGCCGCGAGCTGCTCGAGCTGTCGCGCCGGTACGGCGTGCCGATCTTCGAGGACGAGTGCTACTCCGATCTCATCTGGGGCGGCGAGCGGCCGCAGTCCATGTACGGCATGGCGGACGGCGCGGGCGTCATCCATATCGGCTCGTTCTCGAAATCGATCGCCCCGGCGCTGCGCGTCGGCTACATCGTCGCGCCGTGGGAGGTGCTGTCGCGCATCCTGGCTCTCAAGACCGACGCGGGGTCGGGCGCGCTGGAGCAGATGGTGCTGGCCGAGTACTGCAAGGCGCACTTCGCGGCCCACGTGCCGGAGCTGACGCGCGGGCTGCGCGCCAAGCTCGAGACGCTGATGCAGGCGCTCAACGAGCAGTTCGGGACGGCGGCGGAATTCGACGACCCGAAGGGCGGCATCTTTCTCTGGGTGAAGCTGCCCGACACCGTCGATACGGCGAAGCTGGCGCAGGCGGCGCTGGCGGCCGGCGTCGCGCTCAACCCGGGGCCGGAATGGTCGACCGACAAGGGCTACAGCCGCTGCCGCATGCGGCTGTGCTACGCGAACGTCGAGCCGGCCACGATCCGCGAGGGCGTGGCGGTGCTGGCGGACGTGTGCCGGCGCGAATTCGGCGTGCCGACCCGCATCGCCAACGTGGCGCACCCCTCCGACCGGCGCTAGCAGGGATCGGAACGGCGTCTGGCGCGTTTGCCTGCAACCGGACCCGGCGTCCGCGCAGGAGGCGAGCGGACATGCTTTCGAAACTCGGCAAGCTGGTGCTGTGCATCGTACTGTGCGAAGCGGTGGGGCTGGTCGGCGGCCTCATCACCGCGCCCGAGATCACGACGTGGTATGCGGGCCTCGCGAAGCCGTGGTGGACGCCGCCCAACGGCGTCTTCCCCTACGTCTGGTCGACGCTCTACGCGCTGATGGCCATCGCGCTGTGGCTGCTCTGGGACCGCGCGCAGCCGGGAAGACTGCGAACCCTGGCGATCGGCCTCTTTTTTGTGCAGCTTGCCCTCAATGCGGCCTGGTCGCCGGTGTTCTTCGGTCTGCACGCGACGCGGGCCGCGCTGGCCGTCATCGCGCTGCTGTTCGTCGTGCTGCTGGCGACGATCCTGGCGGCAGCGCGCGTGAACCAGCCGGCGGCGCTGCTGCTCGTCCCCTATGCGATCTGGATCGGCTACGCGGCGACGCTCAACGGCGGGATCGTCGCGCTCAACGCCTGATTTCATCCAGATCTCATCCTAATCTTATCCTGATTGTCATGGCCCGTCTTTTGCACCGGATCACCGGTTGCCCGTTGTCGGTTCAACGGACGCGTGCCAAAAACAGTGCGACCGCCACAGCGCACGAACAGGAGACGCCCGCATGTCGAGAACGATTGCGCCCGCCGCGCTGATGGGACTTGCGGTCTTTGCCGCGCTGCCGTCGCCGGCGCTGGCCCACGTCGGGGTCGGGGCCGCCGCGGGCGCCGCGCACGGCTTCGCTCATCCCTTCGCCGGCCTCGACCACGTGCTGGCGATGGTGGCGGTCGGCCTCTACGCCGCACAGCTCGGCGGCCGCGCGATCTGGCTGGTGCCGGGCGCGTTCGTCGCCACGATGATCGCCGGCGGGATGCTGGGCTATGCCGGCGTGCCGCTGCCGATGGTGGAACAGGGCATCGGACTGTCGGTGGTGGCGATGGGTCTCGCCGTCGCCTTCGGCGTGCGGCTGCCCACCGTTGCCGCGTGCGCGCTCGTCGGGCTGTTCGCGCTCTTCCACGGCCACGCGCACGGCAGCGAGGGCGCGGCGCTGGCGTCGTTCCTGCCCTATGCGGCCGGGTTCGTCGCCGCAACGGTGCTGCTGCACATGGCCGGCGTCGCGCTGGGCTTCGGCCTCAATAGGCTCGGCGGACGGATCGCGCTGCGCGCGCACCAGGCGGCGGGCCTTGCCGGCGCGCTGGCCGGCATCGCCATCCTCGCCAGCTGATCCTCACGCGTCCGCGGCGAACCGATAGGCCTGCCCCGCCGCTTCCGCCCGGCCGAGGCCGGGGAACGGCAGGTGATAGCCGATGATGCGCGCGCGGTCGGCGGCGAGCCGCGACAGGAGCTTGCGGCGCGTGGCGACGGCAAGATCGGCGTCGAAGTGATCGGATTCCGGCTTCCAGTCCGGATGGCCGAACGAGATCAGCGGATGCGTGAGGGCATCGCCGAGCACGATGAGCGTCTCGTTGCCGGCGGCCAGCTCGAGCGAGATGTGGCCCGCCGAATGGCCGGGCGTGCCGAGCACGGTGATGCCCGGCGCGACTTCGGCGCCGGGCTTGATGGTGGCGAGGCGCTCCTTGATGCGGGTGAGGTTGCGCTGCGCGCCCGGGGCGAAGTTCTGCCGGCTCTCCGGCAGGCGCGACAGCACGTCGTCCGCCATCCAGAAATTCCATTCGCCTTCGGAGAGCACGTAGGTCGCTTTCGGGAACAGCGGCGTGTCGTCGAACTCGTCGATCGTGCCCCACAGGTGGTCGGGATGGCAGTGGGTGTAGACGACCTTCGTGACGGCGGCGCGGTCGATGCCGGCCGCCTCGAGGCGCTCGGGCAGCTTGCCGAGCGTCGGCATGAAGTTGGGACCGGCGCCCGCATCGACGCAGATGAGCTCCGTCGGCGTGCGGATCAGCGTCACGCTGGCCGGCGGCTCGACGAACTCGCCCTTCTGGCCGCCCGACGCCAGCAGCGCCTCGAGCTCGGCCGGCGCGGTGTTGCCGGCGAGCGCGCGCGCCGGGAGCACGAGATGGCCGTCGGAGATGACGGTGACCTCGAACGGGCCGTGCTTCAGCGTGTGGCGCACGGGCGCTTCGGCGAGCGCGGCGCGGGCGTTCGCGAGCGCAACGGGCGCGGCGGCAAGCGCGCCGAGTACGGCGCGGCGCGTCGGCTCGCTGCGGTGGGGGGCAGATCGCATCATCGGGTCTCCTCGGCCGGAGGCTGTGCGCGGCAGCCTTGCATGGCCGCGCCCGGCACGCATTATAGGCCGACACCACGATCACAAAAACATTTCAGGGAGGCATGATGTTCGACCCAAAGGCCGCCGCGCAGTTCGTGGCCGACGCGCACAGGCAGCGCAGGACATTCGAGAACATGCCGGCCGGCGTGGGACCCGCCACGGTGGCGGAGGCCTACGCGGCGCAGGAGGCGCTGCGCGACATCTGGCGCGCCGAGAAGGGCGAGGTGGCGGGCCTCAAGATCGCGACCACGACCAAGGTGATGCAGGAGCTGATGGGGATCGATCATCCCTGCGGCGGCATGATCTACGCGCGGTGCATCCACGCCTCGCCCGCGACGCTGCGCAAGGCGGACTTCATGCACATGGTCGCCGAATGCGAGCTGGCCGTGCGGCTGGCGCGCGATCTGCCGGCGACGGGCGCGCCCTACACGCGCGAGACGGCGCGCGCCGCCATCGGCGAGGTGATGCCGGCCTTCGAGCTGATCGAGGACCGCAACGCGGTCTACAAGGGGACGAGCGCGCTGTCGCTGATCGCCGACAACGCCTGGAACGGCGGCATCGTCATCGGCAAGCCGGTGCCGCTGCCGGCGGACCTGGAGCTCAACGGCCTCGCGGGGCAGCTCGCCATCAACGGCACGGCGGCACACGCGGGCAGGACCGACGATCCGCTCGGCGCGCTGGCCTGGGTCGCCAACCTGGCGGCCGAGCGCGGGCGGCCGATGACGGCCGGCATGGTCGTCATCACCGGCAGCGTGATCGCGACGCTGCCGATCGAGCCCGGGCAGACGTTCGCCTTCGCGCTCGACGGCCTCGGCGAGGTGCGCATGACGGCGGCGTGAGCCGGCATCGTCAGGCGGCGACGCGCGCCAGCCCGTTGTTGAGCACCACCACGTCGCGCTCCACGGCGCGGGCGCGGAACGAGACGCTGGCGCCGTCGCGCCAGATCTCGGTGCGGATCGTCTCGCCGGGATAGACGGGCGCGGAAAAGCGCAGCTGCATGGCCGAGAGCCGCGTCGCGTCGCCGCCGCAGCAGGCCCTGATGAGCGCGCGGCCGGCGACGCCGAAGGTGCACAGGCCGTGCAGGATCGGCGCCTTGAAGCCGGCGGCGACGGCGACCTTCGGGTCGGCATGCAGCGGGTTGTAGTCGCCCGACAGGCGGTAGATGAGGGCGGCCTGCGGCAGCGTCGGCAGGTCGACGCCGAGGTCGGGCGCGCGCTCGGGCAGGCGATGGGGCTCCGGCGCGCCGTCGGGCGAGCCGCCGAAGCCGCCGTTGCCGCGCAGCACGGTGGTGGAGGTGAGCGTCGCCAGTTTGGCCCCGCTCGCCGCATCGACGACGACGCGCTCCGACAGCATCAGCGCGCCGCGCTCGGGGCCCTTGTCGATCAGCGCCGTGATGGCCGACTTGCCGACGACGGAGCCGGCGGCCGGGATCGGGCGGTGGATCTCGATGCCCTGCTCGCCGTGCAGCACCTTCTTCCAGTCGACGCCGACGGCCGGGTCCTTCAGCCAGAAGCCGGGATAGCCGAGCACGACCGCCATCATCGGCAGCGCGACGAGGCCGTCCTCGTAGACATGGCGCAGGTCGGCCGCGTCGAGCGGATCGGAACCGCAGCCGAGGCCGAGCGCGTAGAGGATCGTGTCGCGCTCCGTATAGGTCTGCGCGATGTCGGGCAGCGGCCAGCGGCGGAGCTTCTCGGGATCGAAGGACATGTGCGAGGCGCCTTGCGTTGCGAAGGGCGCAAGCATGGACGGCAACAGGACGCGGAGCAATACGCCGCGTGCCGCCGGCTCACCGCACCTCGGACCGGCCCTCCGGACGCCAGCCGTAGAGCCAGTCGAAGCCCGCCATGAGGCGCGCGGGCGGGACGGTGCGCAGCACCGCGTCGCGCGCCCAGGAGAGCGGCGGCGCCATGTGATAGATGCGGCCGTTGCGGGCGGCGGCGGCGACGACGCGGGCCGTGCGGCGCGCGCGCGCGCGGGCATAGGCGGCAAGCGCGGCGGGCACATCGGGTGCCGCGGCGATCGTGTCGGCCAGGACCACCGCGTCCTCGATGGCCATGACCGCGCCCTGGGCGAGGAACGGCAGCATCGCGTGCGCGGCATCGCCGGCGAGCGCGACGCGGCCGCGCACGATGACGGGGGCGGCCGGCTGCAGGTGCAGCGCCCAGCGCTGCCAGCCCGATGCGGCGGCGATGACGTCGCGCACCTGCGGCGAGAAGGACCGCACGCTGCCGGCCACCTCGCCGGCCGGGCACGGCACGCCCCAGCCCGCCGCCGCGCCGGCGCCGGGCGCGACCACGACCATGGCGATCTCGGCCCCGCCGCGCACGGGATAGTGCACGACGTGCGCGTCGCGCCCGAGCCAGACGCCGACCTCGTCGCGCGGCAGGGCGGCAGCCGCCGCTGCCGGGATCACGGCGCGCGCCGCCGTCTGGCCGGCGAAGGCCGGCGCGGGCGCGGCAAAGGCGAGGCGGCGGATGGTGGACCACAGGCCGTCGGCACCGACGAGGAGCGGCGCGGAGAGCGCTTCACCCGCGGTCGACGTCACCGTCGCCGCGTCGCCCGCTTCGGCGACGGTCGCGACATCCCAGCCCGTGCGGACGTCGACGAGCGGCTCCTGCATCGCGCGCGCGAGCAGCGCGCCATGCAGGTCGGCGCGGTGCATCACCCAGTAGGGATCGCCCCAGCGCTCGCGCGCCCAGGGGCCGAGCGGCAGGCGGGCGAGAACGGCGGCCGAGGCGCCGTCGCGCAGGGCGATGGCATCGGGCCTGCCGACGCAGGGCGCGAGCGCATCGGCGACGCCGAGGCGGCGCAGCAGGCGCGTGCCGTTGGGACCGACCTGGATGCCGGCGCCGGCCTCGGAGGCGGCGGCGCGGCGTTCGAGCACGATGCTGGGACGGTTGTGTCGGGCGAAGGCCAGCGCGCAGGCGAGGCCGCAGATGCCGCCGCCGGCGATGAGGATGGGATGCGGCGCGGACATGGACGCGAACATGGACGCGGACATGGACACGCGCCCGGCGGACTAGCCGACGTCGGCCGCCTCGACGATGCAGCCGGCCGGATCGCTCTCGGTCGCCCCGAGCCGCGCATCCTGGATGTAGAGCGTCGAGCAGTAGGGGCAGAGGATCTGGCTGTCGGCACCCATGTCGAGATAGACATGCGGATGGTCAAAGGGCGGGCGGGCCCCCATGCACTGGAACTCCTTCACGCCGATGAAGATCTTCTCCACGCCCTTGTCGTTGGCGAAATGAGGTACAACGTGACCGGCCATGCCTGCGCCCTTCGGTGGTCTCGCCCAGATTTGGGCGGACCATAGCCGCTCGGGGCCGCGAAGGATAGCCGTCCACGCTGCCGCAGGCGCGGATAAACCGCAGATGGAAGACGAAGGATTGCGCGTGAACACATTCGAGTCCGACGGCGTCAGGATCGCCTATATCGACGAGGGGGCGGGCGATCCCGTCCTGCTGCTGCACGGCTTTGCCTCCAGCATCCGCTACAATTGGACCGATCCCGGCTGGGTGCGGACGCTGACCGGCGCGGGC
>JBFWWW010000002.1:0-54295 GCA_050245975.1 Hyphomicrobiaceae bacterium | reverse complement strand
CGTCGAGCTCGGGACCGTAGATGCCGATGAAGCGGCGGGCGAGCTTGAAATGCTGCAGGATCGGCCCGGCGAAGACGTGCGGCTTGGCCGTGGCGATGAACAGCCGGTGGCCGGCCGACAGCAGCAGGTCGAGCGCTTCGGGAATCCCGGCGTACACCTGCGCCTCGTACATTGCGCCGTCGCGGTAGTGCTCGCGGTAATAGCCGACGGCCTTTTCCACGTCATTGGCGGCAACACCCAGCATCGGGAAGGCCTGGCGCAGCGGCGGGCCGATCACCCAGGCGAGTTCGTCCGCCGGCGGGGGCGTGTGGCCGAGACGCTCGAGCCCATACCGGATGGACGCCACGATGCCGGCTTTCGGATCGACAAGCGTTCCGTCGAGATCGAACAGAATGTTCATGGGGCTAAGCCGCTGCAGTGTTGTTGTTGAATGTTTGCGCCGTTTCGAGGTCGACCGACACGAGCTGGCTCACGCCTTTCTCGCCCATCGTCACGCCGAACAGCCGGTTCATGCGGGTCATGGTCATGGGATGGTGCGTGATGACCAGAAACCGGGTTGCGGTATCGGCCGCCATCTTTTCCATCAGCGTGCAGAAGCGGTCCACGTTGGCGTCGTCGAGCGGCGCGTCGACCTCATCGAGCACGCAGATCGGTGACGGATTGGTTAGAAAAACCGCGAAGATCAGCGCCAGGGCCGTCAGGGTCTGCTCGCCGCCGGACAGCAGCGACAAGGTCGCGGGTTTCTTGCCCGGCGGCTTGGCGATGATCTCCAGTCCACCCTCCAGCGGATCCTCGCCCTCGATCATTTCAAGACGGGCTTCGCCCCCGGCAAACAAGGTCGTGAAGAGCGACTGGAAGTGTCCGTTGACCGTTTCGAAGGCGGACTGAAGGCGCGTCTGTCCTTCGCGGTTGAGTTGGCTGATGCCGCTGCGCAGCTTCGAGATCGCTTCTTCCACATCGGCGCGCTCGCCGTCGAGAGCCGTGAACTGCTCGGACAGGCGCACCAGCTCGTCGTCGGCTTGCAGGTTGACGCCGCCGAGGCGCTCGCGGTCGGCTTTCATGCGCGTCAGGCTCGCGGAGATCTCGGGCAGCGGCGGCAGCTTTGCATCGGCAGCGATTCCCGCAACGGCAAGGCAGCCGTCGGGTGCACAATCGAGCGCTTCGCGGATCTTGCGCCCCTCCTCGCTGCGCCTGACCCGGGCGCCCTCCAGGCGCGTCTCGATCCGCGCGCGCGCCTCGCGCTCGTTTGCGACGGCGTTCTGTGCCAGCCGCAGGTCCTGTGCCGCCTTGCGGTGTTCGGTCTCGGCGAGCGCAAGCTGATCGGCCACTTCCTGGCGTGCGGCCTCCGCAGTGGACAGCTCCGTCAGCAGCTTGCCGCGCTGCGCCGCGATCTTCGCCGGCAGGTCGGCAAGCTCCGCCAGCTCCGATCCGGCTTCGGTGGCGCGCACCTTCAGCGTCTCGATCTGCCGGGTGGCCCCCGCGCTGCGCGACTGCCAGCGCTCACGCTCGACGACGATGGCTGTAAGGCGCTCGGTGCGCACGCGATGCTCGCGCTCGAGCGTCAGCAGCTCGCTGCGCGCATCGGTGACGGCGGTGCGCAGGTCCGCCACGATCTTTTGCACCGAGGCGAGCTCCGCCTCCTGCGGCTCGGGCGGCGGCATCCCGTTCAGCGCGGTTTGCAGCTCGTCGAGCTTTTCGGTGGCCTCTGCCAGCGTTTCCTCGATGCGCCCGCGCGCATCGGTGACCGCGGCGAGGCGGGACTCCGTTTCGCGGGCTTGGCGCTCCATGCCGGTAAGCGTTTCGCGGGCCGACACGAGCCTGGATTGAGCCTCGCGCCCGAGCTGACGAAGACGGCGCTCGTCGGCCTCTGCCGCCTGATGGCGCGCCGCGGCTTCGGCGGCGGCGCGGGCTGCCGTGTCGGCGGCCGTCCGGGCGAGCGTCTCCTCGGCCTCGAGCGAGCCCATGCGATTGCGCTCGGCAAGGCGTGCGGCGGCGGCTGTCGTGCCATGCGCTGCGGCGACAAATCCGTCCCAGCGCCACAGGTCGCCTTCAAGCGAAACGAGCCGCTGGCCGGGCGCCAGGAGGATCTGCAGGCGCGCTCCGTCCTCGCGCGGCACGAGACCGATCTGGCGCAGCCGGCGGTTCAGCTCCGGCGGGCCGGAAACGTGGAGGTGCAGAGCCTCGGCGCCGTCCGGCAGCTCTGCGTCGCCGCTATCGCCGCCAATGCGCTTCCAGTGCACGGGCGCGTCCTCGACCGCGGGCGCATCAAGATCGTCGCCAAGCGCGGCGGCAAGCGCCATCTCGAAACCTCGCGGGAGCGAGATTTGGTCAAGGATGGGCGGATAGTCGGAATCGGAGACCGGCAGCAGGACCTTGCCGAGGGTTTCGACCTCGGTCTTGAGCTGGCCGGCGGCAAGCGTTGCGGCGGCTGCCGCTTCCGCTGTCGCCTTGGCTGCGGTCGCAGCCGTCTCAGTGTGCTGTTCGGCCTTGACGGCGAGGTCTTCGATCTCGGCGATCTCGGCCACCAAACGGTCGGCAAGCTCGGCGGTCTCCCTGAGCTTCGACGCGTCGGGCGCACGCCCTATGATCTCGCGTGTCTGAGCTTCCAGAGCGATGAGCTGGCGCTGCAGCTTGGCGACCTGCTCGTTGCGTTCCGCCCGCTGGGCCTGCAGGCTCTTGCGCCGGGCGCGGTCTTCCGCCACGGCAGTCGTCAGCTCGGACAGCTTGGCTTCCGCCCCTCCAAGAGAGGTCTGAGCCTCGTCGTAGGCTGCGAGCGCCTTCTTTTCGAATTCCGCGGCAAGGCCGGTCGTCTCCTCGATCGACGCCTGCTCCTCGGCGAGCCGGGCTATCGCATCGGCGGCTTCCGTGATCGAGGCTTCCTCGCGGGCGATGTCGGACTTGAGCTGCTCGACGCGGCTTGCCAGTTCGGCCTGCCGGTCGGCGGTGCGCTTGGCTTCGCGCTCAAAGTTGTCGCGTTCGACGCTGAGCCTGTGGAGAGCGGCTGCGCGCTCGGCCTCCTTTTCGCGCCAGGGAGCAATCTGCTCGGCGCACCGGGCCTCCAGCGTGACGGCCGCCGCCTCTGTCGCCGTCACGGCGGCGACTTTCTCCAGTGCCGCAGCAAGCGCGGCTTCCTCGCTGTCGACGGCGGCTTGTGCCTCCAGCCAGCTCAGATGGAAGACGATCGCCTCGGCCTTGCGGATGTCCGCGGAAATCTCCTTGTAGCGTCGCGCCTGCCGGGCCTGCCGCTTCAGGCTTTCAACCTGGGAATTCAGCTGACCCAGGACATCGTGGATGCGGGCGAGGTTGGCGTCGGCTGCCTTGAGGCGCAGCTCCGCCTCATGCCGGCGGCTGTGCAGGCCGGCGATGCCGGCTGCGTCCTCGAGTATGCGGCGACGCTGCTCCGGCTTGGCGTTGACGAGCTCGGCGATCTGGCCTTGGCGCACCAGGGCCGGGGAGCGCGCGCCTGTCGCGGCGTCCTCGAACAGGATGCGCACCTCGCGCGCCCGAGCCTCGCGCCCGTTGATGCGGTAGGCAGAGCCAGCCTCGCGCTCGATGCGGCGCGTGACCTCGAGCATATCGTTGTCGTTGAACTCGGCCGGCGCCTTGCGGTCGCTATTGTCGATGAAGATCGTGACCTCGGCGCTGTTGCGCGCCGGGCGATTGTTGGTTCCGGAGAAGATCACGTCGTCCATCGACGACGCTCGCATGCTCTTGTGGGATGTCTCGCCCATCACCCAGCGCAGGGCTTCGAGCAGGTTCGACTTGCCGCAGCCGTTCGGGCCGACGACGCCCGTCAGGCCGCGCTCGATCACGAGTTCGGTCGGCTCGACGAACGATTTGAAGCCAAGCAGCCGAAGCCGGTTGATGTGCATGCGGCGCGACCCCCTTGGATGCGCGAACACCTGATGCGGCAAAGCCGCGAGCCATGGCCCGGCGGATCGGTGACGGAGGCGCTGGCGTGAAGCGGCAGGCTATTGCGCGCTTGCGGCGCTGCCCGTGGCGGCGACACGACCTGCAAGGAGCGGATCCACCAGCTCGTGGATCTCCTTCATGCCGATCACCGACTTCACCAGCCTGCCGTTGACGAAGAAGTTCGGCGTCCCGATCACACCGAGCTTGCGCCCACGATCCTTGATCCAGCTGAGCCCGTCGATCATGGCGCGATTCTGCAGACACGAGTCAAACTGCGCACGCGTCATCCCCACCTGCGCGGCAACCTTGAAGATGGCATCGGTGCGCACCTCCTGGGATACCCAGGAAGACTGCTGAGACAGGAATTTCTCATACAGTGTCAGGTACTTGTCGGGCGGAGCGCAGCGCAGGGCGATGGTGGCGGTGCCCGACGACTTGCCGATCGGGAACTCGCGGATGATGAAGCGAACCTTGCCGGTGTCGATGTACTCGCGCTTGAGCTGCGGGAAGGTCTCGAGCTGGAACTTGCGGCAGTAGGGGCAGGTCAGCGAGGCATACTTGATGAGGGTGACCGGGGCGTCCTTGCGCCCCCACGACATCTCGGGCAGCGGCCCCGTCTGCATGACCTCTGCAACACTGGGGTTGACGATGACCTCGCGCCCGCCGGTGGCCGTCTCCGGCGCGCTGGAGAAGGGGTTGAAGCCGGCCTTGTCGGGCGTCGACCCGCCGGCATAGGCGATCGACGTGTCGACCGTCGCGCCGGTGGTCATGCCGGGTAGCGTCGGTGGATCGCCGGAACAGGCGGCCAGCGCAAGACTGCCGCTCAGAGCCAATGAAGTCAGAAAAGCGCGCACGATCGGTCCTAGCTCTTGAGGATCGGCTCAAGCACCTTGTCGAATTCCTCAAGCGTCGGCGCGCCGCGCAGCCGCTTGCCGTTGATGAAGAAGGTGGGCGTCGCGTTGACGCCGAACTTCTCGCTCGCCGTCTTGCGGATCGATGTGATCTCGTCGAGCAGCTTCTGATCCGTCAGGCACTTGTCGAAGGCTTCCTGGGTGAAGCCGGCCTGCTTGGCGAACTTGAACAGCTCGGGCACGGGATTGCCGCGCACAAAGGCCCAATTGTCCTGTTTTTCGAACAGGGCGTCGATGAGTGGCAGCGTCTTGTCGCCGCCGGCGCACCGCGCCAGCATGAATGCCGCTGCGGCGAGATCATCGAGCGGAAATTCCCGCAGCACCAGCCGCACCTTGCCGGTATCGATGTATTTTTCCTTGAACTTCGGCAGCACGGTGTTGTGGAAATGTGCGCAGTGGCTGCAGGTCATCGAGGCGTATTCGACGACGGTGACGGGGGCATCGGCCTTGCCCATCACCATCTCGGGGAGGGGGCCGGGCTTCATCAGCTCATCGACCGAAACTTCGGCAGGCGGCGGTGGGCGGCGCTGGGCAAGTGCGACGCCTGGCAGCAGCGACAGGGCTGCGCCGGCGGCCGAGACACCAAGCAACCTACGCCGCGAAAACATCAGCGAATCAGCAAGTTTCGTCACGCCCTTCTCCTCGCCTGCGGTCGCACGATCACCGCGCAACCGTGCGTCGCTGCGATAGCACACTGCTCATCGCTGCAATAAGGCAAAATCCGGCCACGCTGCAACGGAAAGCCGTGGCGAGCGGGTCACACCGTCGTGAGCCGACCCGCGCGCACGCCCACCGCCAGCCGCGCCAGGGCATCGCGCAGGGGCGTGTCCGCGATGCCGCCGATGTCATCGGCACGCGCGACCGATCGGGGCAGGGCCCTGCGCGGCGAGGAAACAGGGCGCGCCGGCGCTATGTCGCCCTGATGGATGCGGATGTCGGCGACCGCCGCATAGCCGAAATAGGCATTGATGCGCTCGATGATCTGCCGGCTGGCATACTGAACATCCATGGCGCGGGCGGGATCGACACGGAGAACAAGCGTCGCGCTGCCGCGTCCCGGTGCGTCCGGGGATTCACCGCGTACAAGGGGTGGACGCGGCCATTTCAGGCGTTCCGGCTGCGTCGATTGGGCGACCTCGCGCCCGACAATGTGCGCCCAGTCCGTGATCAGCGCGGCGGCTGCGAAGCCATGCTTTTCAAAGGCGGCGCGCGTCAATTGCGGCAGAAGGCTTCCAAGAGCCCGGGGGCCGCCGAAAAATCCGCGATTTGCCGGTGCGACCGCTGTCCGTGGCCGTTGTTTCGCGCCCGCCTTGCCCGACATGAACCCACCCCGTTTGCAACGCTGTCGACCGCACCTAACATGGTGTGGCTGATTCGTGCTCCGGCCGCAGTGAGCCGCACACGAAGCCCGACGAGGCCCGCATGGCCGCTGTGGCAAGAAAGCAACTGCCTCTCCGGCCTGCCGGTCCGGATACCGTCGCGTCGTTGCTCGACTGGTACCGGCGCGAACGCCGCGACCTCCCATGGCGCCAGGCTCGGGGGCGGCCGGACTCCTACAAGGTCTGGCTCTCGGAGATCATGCTGCAGCAGACGACAGTCAAAGCAGCGATCCCGTATTTCGCAAAGTTCCTGGCGCGCTGGCCTGCGGTGGAAAAGCTCGCCGAGGCTGACCTCAACGATGTCCTCGCGATGTGGGCGGGGCTTGGCTACTACACGCGCGCGCGCAATCTGCATGCCTGCGCGATCACGGTGGTGCGCGACCACGGCGGGCGCTTTCCGGAGACCGAAAAAGAGCTGCTCACGTTGCCGGGTATCGGCCCTTACACCGCTGCTGCCATCGCCGCGATTGCCTTCGGCGCCAAGGCGACGCCTGTCGATGGCAATATCGAGCGCGTCACGGCGCGGCTGTTCTGCGTCACGCGACCTCTGCCCCAGGCCAAGCCGGAGTTGCGGGCACTGGCCGCCACCTTGACGCCCACGCGGGGCGCGGGAGATTTCGCGCAGGCCCTGATGGATCTTGGCGCCACCATCTGCACGCCGAAGCGGCCGTCCTGTCTCGTTTGCCCTGTTCAGACCGACTGCGCGGCACATGCAAGGGGTATCCAGGCGACATTGCCGGCGCGGGCGGCAAAGCCCGTGCGACCGGTTCGCTTCGGCGTTGCCTTCGTAGCGTTGCGGGAGGACGGCGCCGTGCTGCTCAGGCGCAGGCCGGATGCGGGGTTGCTGGGCGGAATGCTGGAGACGCCATCGACCGTCTGGGCCGACAAGATGCCGGACAAGGCCGCCGCGCGCCGTGCCACGCCGCTGCCCGGCAGCTGGTGGGAGGTGCCGGGCCTCGTGTCGCACACGTTCACGCATTTCCGCCTGGAGCTTGCCGTGCAGCGCGCCCTGGTGCCGGTCGATACGTCGCTCAATCTGTGGGCGGAGCCGGAACGGTGCGAGTGGGTATCGCGACGCGACCTGCACGCCCGCGCGGTGCCGAGCGTCATGCGCAAGGTTCTCGCGCACGCGATGGATGCCTAACGTATCGAGGCGTGCCGCCTGACGATATCAGGCGCGTTGCGGCGCCGGCGCGAGACCCGCCAGATATGTGCCCACGAGATCGTCGACGAGGCGCGTTGCCCCTTCCGCCGACACGATCGACAGCTTGTCGGCGGTGGACAGCGAGGTGATGCCGTGTACGCCGGCCCATAGTACGCGCGCCGCGCGACGGCGGTCGACTTCGCTGTTGGCAGGGAACGCGGCGGCAAGAGCCTCCTCCACGCGCGCGAGCAGCCCCTCCAGCTTCTGCTGGTACCAGGCAGGAAGGTCCGCGCCGGTCGGCATGTGATGCTCGAACAGCAGGTTCCACAACTTCGGCTTCTCGTGCGTGAAGGCGAGATAGGCTTGAGCGAGACGCTGCACCTTGCCGGCGTTGTCGGGATCGGCAACGATTTCGCCGAGGCGCGCTTCGAGCGCGTCGAGCACGCGGGCCTCGACGTGCAGGACAACGTCATCGAGGTTTTCAAAGATATTGTAGATGGTGCCCGGGGAGTATCCGATGCGTCGCGCAATTTCGCGCGCCGAAAGCCCCGCCAATCCATCCGTCTCGATAATGTCCTGGGCAGCGTCGAGGATCAGCTCGCGAAGCTGCTGTGCGGTATGTATCGACCTGCGTCCCATAGCTGATCCGCGCGCTGATGGCTCGGAATGGAGCCGGTCTGCCGAGCATATGAGCAAGCGGACAGGTTCTGCAAACGAAACGGTATTTGCAGGGCGGAAAGACAGCCGTTGCCTGGGCCAGCCGGCCGTCAGCAGGTCGTGCCGTTGGCGAATTTGAGCTTCGCCGCCTGAGACCGGGGCTTCAGATGGATCCGTTCGCTGAAGCGATATGTGCCGGGACCTGCGGGCCCCGAGGTCATGCGGCGGCTGAGGAAATAGTCGTAGATCAACGGCCGGTAGTCGTAGGTCGCTTCCGAAACCACGACGCTGTCGTTGGTCCCGACCAGCCCGGCAGGGATGTTGAAGGTCTGGTTCACGCAGGAGCAGGTCTGGCTCTTGGTCAGTCCGCTGTAGACGCAGCGCCAGGTCTCTTTGGTGTCCAGGGCGTTGGTCGGCGACGACGTCACGTTGCGCACGGTGATGATCACCGGACCCTCGGCATACGGCTTCAGGATGTAGCCGCCGATCTTCATGATGTCGTTGACTTCGTTTTCCTGAATTTCCTTTTCGGCGCGCGCGATGAGATCCGCCGTCGAGCTTGCCACCTGGCTCACGCGGCGATCGACGGTGATGGCCTGACTCATTTCTATGGCGCCGACGAACATGAAGAACATGATCGGGACGATGAGCGCGAACTCGAGGGCGGCAACACCGTCCGTGCTGTGCGAGTAGCGATCGGCGAACGCACGCGCCCGAGCTGCGAGGCGCTTCGTCATTGTTCTCGGCCCGGTCATGTGCATGGCGTTGTCTCGTGCTGTTCGCTTGCGCTGTGGCAGTCGCGGATCGGGCTTAGTTGTACGGTTCGCTGCGGAATGCCGCCGATGCCTGGATGAGGAGCGATCCATCCGCCATCTTGCCCATGTGCATGAAAGGCAGGTGGCCGCCGAACTGCCAGGCGTAGCAGGCTGTAACGAGGACGACGGAGCTCGCGCTGCCGGCATCGAAATTTGCGCCGGCGGCCGCTTCGTCGATGAGGTTGCCGGCATTGAGGCAGTCGGGCTCCGCGATGCCGTTGAAGTCGCTGCGGGCCTGCATCATCACGCGCACGCGGCCGGCGCAGTCAACGAAACTCGGAGCCAGATTGCAGACGGCGGCCTTGAAGGCGGCCTTCTTCTGATCGGCCGTCATGCTCGCGTAAGCACCGGCGCCATTCTGGAACTGGCCCGTGCGCACCGTGCGCGAAGCCTGCCAGACCGCATTCTCGAGCGCGAAAGTCGTGAAGAAGAAGAGGCAGACGGAGATGATGCCGAAGATCAGCAGCACGAACGGCATCGACACCGCGGCGAATTCGATCGCGGTGAAACCCGACGTATTTCGTGAAAAGCGAGCGGCAAACCGGCGCGCTGCGGAGCAAAGCCAGCCGGCGGCCTTTTGGGTGCAAAGAACCATGTCCCCGCGTCCTTACGCAAAACAAGACGGGCGTCTGAGCGCATGCAGCACTCGCCCTCAGCCTCATTTATCGGCGCGCAGGCGTGAATATTCTGTAAAAGCCTTTAGAAAGTTTGTTGCCGGTTAAAATGTGTTTGATGCGATTTTGAGGGATCGCATGCCGCGATGGAAAGCAGGCTGTTGGCCTGCTCCTCGAGCCTCACATTACTGATTGCCGGTCTGGGTGCCCGCATCGGCTGCCCGCTCGGAGAAGCCGATCTTCTTCTCCGAGGCGCTGGTAATGCGCTGGAAGTACTCCACGTCGTCACCGACGGTGATGGACGGGTTGCACTGCGGCGTGCAGTTGTAGGACTGCCGTTGCAGGCCGCGCTGCAGATTGACGACGCGCACGTCGTCACGCTTTACCAGCACCCGCTGGTCCTGGATCACATTGCGATCGGCATCGAGCGCGATGATGTTGGTGATGCCGAAGGTCTTGCCGGTGACGACCAGCAGGTTGCCGGCCTGCACGGACACGTCCGCGATGGCGGGGTTGCCGATGATGACCTCCGACGCCGGCCGCGACAGGCGCAGAAGCTGCGATTGGTCATACTTCACGATCAGATCTTCAGCCCGGGCCGACGAGGTGGCGAGCGCCGCCGCTGCAACAAGGGAAGCGGCACCAAGCGAGGCGGCCAGCACGATACGGCTCCAGGAGGCGCCGGAAATATTGAGAGCGGACATGGTCGACCCTTGGACGGAAACAGTGGTTCGCCGGTACTTTGCGCGCCAAATGATGAAAGAACTGCAAACGGACGCCTCGCTCCGGAGCGGTTCGCGCCGATCGTGGCGCAGAGGCCTGGGTCACGCGGGGGCAGGCCTTGTAGAGGCGGGTCCTTTATACGATCGAGGACCGGACAGAAACCGGGCGTTTACCCAACTATTCAGCCCTATTCAGTCGTTCGGCCCGATATAAATTGCTTAAACTGATGTATTGCTGAGTATATATTTGTATTCATGTTCCATTAATTACATTGTTGGAAGATCGAGATAGGTCAAAATCTCCGTTTGCGCGCCCTATTATTTTAACTTGACTTTAAAAGCCCAAGCGTAGGGTGACGACAGTTCAGCTGCTCAGGGGCCGCGGCCCAAGCATGAACTGCCGCCTCGGGCGGCGTTTTGTCCAATTGGGAGAGTTGTCATGCAGAATCTGTTTGCGCGTTTTGCCAAGGACGAGTCCGGCGCCACGGCGATTGAGTACGGCCTGATCGCCGCGCTGATCGCGGTTGCGATCATCACCGCTGCTCGCTCGCTCGGCACGAACATCGCTTCGCAGTTCAACAAGGTTGCCGACAACATCGGCGGCGCTTGATCTCAAGCGAACTGTCGTAGGGCCGCCAAGCGGTCCACGGATCGGGCCGTCCGCCACATGGCGGGCGGCCTGTTCGTTTCGCGGTGCTCCATCGGAAGAAACCGCTATCGCTTAACTCCAGTTTCACGGCTGTGGACTAGCCTCTCCATGTGCCGCCCGGCCCCCGCCCTGTTGCCGGGCTGCCGTGGCCAAATGCCGGAAGGGACAGCGTCCTGTGCTCGAGTTGGTCCTGCTGACAGTGTTTCCTGGCGTCGTGGCCTTCGCCGGCGCGATGGACCTCTTCACGATGACGATCCCGAACCGGGTCTCTCTGGCGCTGGTGGTCGCATTCCTGGTGCTCGCGCCGCTGTCGGGTTTCGGCATGGAGGAGATGGCGAGCCACTTCCTCGCAGGTCTGCTGGTCCTGACGGTCGGCATCGTCATGTTCGCGCTGGGCTGGTTCGGCGGCGGGGACGCCAAGCTCCTTGCTGCGGTTGCCCTGTGGGTCGGCTTCGACAGCCTCTTTGCCTATATCCTCTACGTCGCCGTGGCCGGCGGCGTGCTGGTCGAGCTGTTCCTCCTGTTCCGCAACATGCCGCTTCCTCGCGCGGTCATCGGCGAGAACTGGGCCCATCGCCTGCACAAGCGCGACGGCGGAATCCCATATGGGATCGCGCTCGCAGCCGGGGCGCTGCTGGTTTACCCCTACACGGCCTGGTTCGCCCACCTCGCCGGATAACCGGCCTTCCGTATCCCGCCTGCAACGATCGCCAGTCCCGACGCGCGGTGTGTCTCATTGTACGCCGCCAATTAACGCCCCGTTGACGATTGTCCCGCACATTACCCCACGAGGCTGCGAAACCTGTCCGTGGGCGAAAGGACCTTTTGTGCGATGAAGCGGGGACAACTCATTGCCGTCGCGATATCGGCGTTCTTCTGCATCGCCTTCACCTACATCGTCTGGAATATGGTGAAGCAGCCGACGCGGGTGGTGAAGGAAGAAATCCAGACCAACACCACGCAGGTCCTGGTGGCCCGTACCGAGATCGGGCTCGGCCAGATGACCACGGCGGACAGCTTCCGCTGGCAGGACTGGCCGCAGAACGCCACGAACGCTTCGTATGTGCAGCGCTCGGCGCGACCCAATGCCATAAAGGACCTTACCGGCGCGATCGCGCGTGCCCCCCTTCTCGCGGGTGAGCCCGTCACGGTGATGAAGCTGGTCAAGGCCGGCGAAGGCGGCGTGCTGGCCTCCATCCTGCCGGCCGGCATGCGCGCCATCTCGACCAAGATCAAGGAAGAGACCGGCGTCGGCAAGCTGATCCTGCCGAACGACCACGTCGACGTCATCCTCATCCAGCGCAAGCGCGGTCGCACGGGCACCGACGAGTACATCGCCGACACATTGTTCCGCAATGTGCGCGTGCTCGCGATCGGCCAGCTCATCGAAGCCAAGGACGGCAAGAAGGGCGCGGAAGGCAACACCGCGACCCTCGAGTTGACGCCGCGCCAGTCGGAGTTGCTCGCGCTCGCCAATTCGATGGGTGAAATCTCGCTGGCGCTGCGCAGCGTCGCGGATCTCGACACGAAACAGGAGGCTGTTTCCGGAAACGGCCTGCAGGCCTCGCAGACACGCGGCAACTCGGTGCGGGTGCTGCGCTACGGGGCCAAGTCGCGTGCGTATGGCGTCAATTAAGTCAGCGTGCCCGAGCAAACAGGGCCGCACAGAGGGTTGGCAGAAGATGCACACGACTTTCAAGCGTATCGCCCGCGCGCTGCTTGTCGCGGCTGTGACGGCAGCGACGGCGGCCGGAACGCAGGCGGCTGATCGCGGTGTTGCGCCCCGTGCGGTGAGCACCGCGCAGGATTCGGTTATCACCGTGAACAACCGCACACCCGAAACCGTTTCGGTGACGATGGGCGTCGGAAAGTCCAAGCTCGTCACCTTCCAGACGGAGCTCAGGGACGTCCTCGTCTCCGATCCCGAGAAGGTCGACGCCGTGGTGCAGTCGTCCAATCGCGTGTTCCTGATCGCCAAGAAGTCCGGCCAGACCAACGCCTTCTTCTTCGACGTCAATGGCCGGCAGGTGCTGACGCTCGAGATTTCCGTCGGCGCCGACCTCGGCGGGCTGGACAATCTGCTGCATCGCCTGATCCCCGGCTCCAACATCCGCGCCGAGATGGCGGGCGGCGCCATCGTGCTGACGGGTGCGGCGCGCACTCCGATCGACAGCAAGCGTGCGGCCGATATCGCCTGCCAGTTCGCGGCCGCCAACAAGAACCTGATCGGCGCCACCTACACGACCACGGCCACGCCGGGCGGCCCCACGACCACGCAGGGCCAGGTGATGCAGGGCCAAAACGGCAACCAGGGTGGCGACTGCGGCGCCAGCAACAAGCTCGTCATCAATCTGCTCAACGTCGAGGGCGAGGAGCAGGTGATGCTGAAGGTGACGGTGGCCGAGGTGCAGCGCACGCTGCTGAAGCAGCTCGGCGTCAACCTGGGCGCGAGCATCAACTCGGGCAACTTCAGCACATCGGTTCTGACCGAGAACGCGCTGCCGCTGACGGCCGCCGCCGGTCTTGGCACCATGCCGATCCCCGGCATCGGCACGGCCGCAGCCGTGGCCGGCCAGGCTGCGAGCTGCGCCACCATGGGCATGCTCTGCAACTACAACCAGGGTCCGCAGACCTCGTTCGGCAACTCGGGCATCAACGGCGGCTACGGCACGGGCAACGTCGCCATCACGCACGCCATCCGCGCGCTCGAGCGCGTCGGCCTCGTCCGTACGCTCGCCGAGCCGAACCTTACCGCCGTGTCCGGCGAGACGGCCAAGTTCCTGGCTGGCGGCGAATTCCCGATCCCCGTCGTCGACAGCGACGGCAAGCTGACGGTGACCTTCAAGGAGTTCGGCATCGGCGTCGCCTTCACGCCGGTCGTGATGTCGGAGGGCCGCATCAGCCTCAAGATCGAGAGCGAGGTGTCGGACCTCACGAACACCGGCGCCGTCACGCTGTCCAACATCTCGATCCCGGCGCTCAAGAAGCGTTCGGCCAAGTCCACGGTCGAGCTGCCCTCGGGCGGATCGCTCGCCATCGCAGGCCTGATCTCGGACGACACGCGTCAGAACATCGACGGCGTGCCCGGCATGAAGGACCTGCCTGTGCTGGGCACGCTGTTCCGCAGCCGTGACTTCCAGAAGTCCGAGACGGAACTGGTCGTCATCGTGACGCCGTACATGGTGCGGCCGACGGCCCGGCAGAATCTCGTGCGTCCCGACGACGGGTTTGCGCCCGCGTCGGACCTCAAGGCGAATTTCCTCGGGGAGCTGAACCGGGTGTACGGCAAAAGCCGCCGTGTCCCGGATGGCGGCCTCAAGGGCGACTACGGCTTCATCGTCGAATAGCCGGACCAGCGGAGCGGTTTCATGACGTCTCGATCTCACTTTGGCTTCGTCCGGCTGGGGCTCGTGGCTTGCCTGGCGGCGCTATCGCTCGCGGGCTGCAAGCACGACGAAGAGCAGATGGGGCATGTCGCGGGGTGGACCTTGATCGATCCCTCGCAGCGCCATCCCATCCTCGTCTCGCAGGAGCCTGCCAATCTCACCGTGCACGTTCCGGCGGGCTCGCAGGGTCTGACGCCCGCTCAGCGCGCGCAGATTGCGGGCTTCCTCTCCCACTACCGCGCGACCGATACCGGGCAGAGCAAGTTGCTGGTGTCGGTGCCGAGCGGCGGCACGAACGAGGTGGCGGCGATGCGCGCGGTCGCCGACCTGCGCCCGCTGATCGTCGACTACGGGTTCACCGAGAGCTCGATTGCGATCGAAGGGTATCCCGCCGCCCGCAATCGCCAGCCGCCGATCCGGCTGTCCTATCAGCGTTTTGTTGCGACGGGCCCTGAGTGCGGCAATTGGCCAGCCAATCTGGGCGAGGATCGCCGCAACCTGCCCTACCACAACTTCGGTTGCGCGCAGCAGCACAACCTGGCGGCGCAGATCGCCAACCCGGCCGATCTGCTCGGTCCGCGCTCGATGACGGCATCGGACCAGGATCGTCGCAGCGTGGTCTTCGACAAGTACCGCAAGGGGCAGACGACGCTTTCTGATCGGTCCAGCGAAGAGCGCGTCGATACGCGCAGCGGTCAATAGTTGGAGCTTAAGATGAGCAGCAACGCCCATTCAGTCGCCGAACAGGAGCCCGGCCGTCATGTTGCGGCCGCCGGATCGGAAGAGGCATTGGAGCCGCGGCCCGAGAAGGCACGCCCGATTCCGCGCATCTCGATCCAGGCCTTCTGCGAGGATGCGGCAACAGCCCAGGTCCTGCAGACCGCTGCCGAGGACCGCCGCCTGTCGAAGGCTCACGTCAGCATCCACATGGGTGGTGCCGCCGCAGCCGTGGCGCACTATCGCGAGAGCCCGACGCCGAACCTCATCATCATCGAGTCGACGCTGGCCCGGGCCCAGATGCTGGCCGAGCTCGACGAGTTGGCGCAGTGCTGCGACGCCGGCACCAAGGTCGTGATGATCGGTCACGTCAACGACGTTGTGCTCTACCGCGAGCTGCTGAAGCGCGGCGTCAGCGAATACATGATGGCGCCATTCTCCCCGCTCCAGGTCATGGAAGCGCTCTCGACGCTCTACAACAATCCGAACAACGACCCCGTCGGCAACGTCGTGGCGTTCATCGGCGCCAAGGGCGGCGTGGGCTCGAGCACCGTCTGCCACAACGCCGCCTGGACCATGTCCGAGCTGCTGAAGACGAACGTGGTCGTGGCCGATCTCGACCTGGCATTCGGCACCACCGGTCTCGATTTCAACCAGGATCCCGTGCAGGGCATCGCCGAGGCGCTGCAGAGCCCGGAACGCCTCGACGAGGTGCTGCTCGACCGCCTGCTGACCAAGTGCTCCGAGCACCTGAGCATATTCGCCGCGCCGGTGGTGCTGGACCGCGACTACGACATCTCGGCCGACGCCTGCGACCTGGTGCTGGATGTGGTGCGTCAGAACGTGCCGATCGTGGCCGTCGACCTGCCGCACACCTGGACGCCGTGGGTGAAGCGCATCCTGACGACCGCGGACGAAATCGTCATCACGGCCGTCCCGGATCTCGCCAATCTGCGCAATGCCAAGAACCTGGTCGATCTGCTGACGCAGACGCGCACCAACGATCGGCCGCCGCATCTCGTCCTCAACATGGCGAATACGCCGAAGCGGCCCGAGATCGCCGTCAAGGAGTTCGTGGCGGCGCTCGACATCGCGCCGGCGCAGGTTATCGACTACGACAGCGAGGCTTTTGGCCTGGCCGCCAACAACGGCCAGATGCTGGAGGAATATTCGCCCAAGGCGAAGGCGGCGCCGCAGTTCCGCGAGCTGGCGATGCTGTTGGCCAACCGCAAGGAACACAAAGCCGAAAAGAAGAAGTCCGGGTTTGATCCGCTCGGACCGCTGCTCTCCAAGCTCAAGATCAAGCGCTGAGGACCAACATGTTCGGCAGGCGTTCGAACGATCCGGGCTCAAACAGCCCTGCACCCATCCCGTCAGGGGCGAAGATCGCCGAGGTGAAGCCGGCGGCGGCCGAGCCGCGCGCGCAGCAGCAGCCGCGCCAGCCCGAGCCGGCGCCCGCTCCGCCGCCCGAGCGGCGTCATTCGGAGGAGTACTACGACGTCAAGACGACGGTGTTCAATGCGCTCATCGACACCATCGACCTGACGCAGCTCGCCAAGCTGGATACCGCGGCGGCCCGCGAGGAAATTCGCGACATCGTCAGCGAGATCATCCAGATCAAGAACGTCGTCATGTCCATCGCCGAGCAGGAAGAACTGCTCGAGGACATCTGCAACGACGTTCTTGGATATGGCCCTCTCGAGCCGTTGCTGGCGCGTGACGACATCGCCGACATCATGGTCAACGGCGCCGAGACGACGTACATCGAGGTCGCCGGCAAGGTGCAGCGCACGGGCGTGCGCTTCGCCGACAATGCGCAGCTCATGAACATCTGCCAGCGCATCGTCAGCCAGGTCGGCCGCCGCGTCGACGAATCGAGCCCGATCTGCGACGCGCGCCTTCCCGACGGCAGCCGCGTCAACGTCATCGCGCCACCGCTGTCGATCGACGGGCCGGCGCTCACAATTCGTAAGTTCAAGAAAGACCGCCTCAAGCTCGAGCAACTCGTCAAGTACGGCTCGATCTCGCCGGCCGCCAAGACCATCCTCGAGGTCATCGGCCGCGTCCGTTGCAACGTGCTGATCTCCGGCGGTACGGGTTCGGGCAAGACGACGCTGCTCAACTGCATGACGGGCTGCATCGATCACGACGAGCGCATCATCACCTGCGAGGACTCCGCCGAGCTGCAGCTGCAGCAGCCGCACGTGGTCCGTCTCGAAACGCGGCCACCGAACCTGGAAGGCGAGGGCGAGATCACCATGCGTGATCTCGTGCGCAACTGCCTGCGTATGCGGCCGGAGCGCATCATCGTCGGCGAAGTCCGCGGCCCCGAGGCGTTCGACCTGCTGCAGGCCATGAACACCGGCCACGACGGCTCGATGGGCACGCTGCACTCCAACAGCCCGCGCGAGGCCATCAGCCGTCTCGAGTCCATGATCATGATGGGCGGTTTCCAGCTGCCGCCCAAGACGATCCGCGAGATGATCACCGGCTCGATCGACATCATCATCCAGGCCTCCCGTCTGCGCGACGGCTCGCGCAAGATCACGCACGTCACCGAGGTGGTGGGCATGGAAGGCGAGGTCGTAACGCTGCAGAACCTGATCGTGTACGAGATCACGGGCGAAGACGCCAACGGACGCATCATCGGCCGTCACCGGTCGACGGGCATTGCGCGCCCGCGGTTCTGGGAGCGCGCGGAGTATTACGGCGAGACCGGGCGCATTGCCGAGGCGCTGTCGAGCGCCGAAGTGAAGGACGCGCGCGGCGCACCCCTGGGTGAGACGCATGGATAGCAACGATCTCCTGCTGATCGGCTTGCTGGCGCTGGCGGCTGTTTGCGCCGGCGTCATCGTTTTCGTCGTGCTGAGCCCGCTGCTTTCAGGCGCGCGCCGCACCGACAAGCGCATCCAGGGCGTCACCGAGAGCAAGGTTCAGCGCCTGCAACTCAAGACGCAGACGGAAACTGCGAACAATCGCCGCCGTCAGGTGGCCGACACCCTCAAGGACATCGAGGACCGGCAGAAGGCGCGCGAGAAGGTCTCGCTGCGCATGAACCTGCAACGCGCCGGCCTCGATATCACGCCGCGCTCGTTCTGGATGGCGAGCCTGACGTGCGGGCTTGTCTGTGCGGCCATCGCCATGGTGTCGATGCCGAGCCTGCCGATCTACGTGCCGCTCGCCATCGGCTTCGTCGGCACGCTGGGTCTGCCGCGCTTCATTCTCAAGCGGCTGGTGCGCCGGCGCCAGAACAAGTTCATCGACGAGTTTGCCAACGCCATCGACGTCATCGTGCGCGGCGTGAAGTCCGGCCTGCCGCTGAACGAATGCCTCGGCATCATCGCGCGTGAATCGCCGCAGCCGATTTCCGGCGAGTTCAACGAGGTCGTGGAGCAGCAGCGCGTCGGCGTGCCGCTGCAGGAGGCGTTCGACCGCATGATGATGCGCATCCCGCTGGCCGAGGTGCGCTTCTTCGCGATCGTGATCGGCATCCAGCAGCAGGCGGGCGGCAACCTGTCGGAAGCGCTCGGCAACCTGGCCGGCGTGCTGCGCGACCGCAAGCGCCTGCAGGCGAAAGTCAAGGCGCTGTCGGCCGAAGCGAAGGCTTCGGCGGCCGTGCTCGGCGCATTGCCGTTCATCGTCATGACGCTGGTCTACATCACCACGCCCACCTACATCGCGCTGCTGTGGCAGACGCCGATCGGCCGCCTCCTGCTTGGCGCCGCCGGACTGTGGATGACCTGCGGCGTGCTGGTGATGAAGAAGATGATCAACTTCAAGTACTGACCCCCTGGATGCCGGGTTCGGCCGAGGTAAGCGATGTTCGACGCCGTCTTCGATCTGATGCAGCCCCAGTTCATCGTCACGATGCTCGCCGGGCTTGCGGCCTTTGCGACGGCGCTGGCGATCCTGATGCCGCTGCTGGCGCGCGATAAACTGTCCTCGCGCATGCAGCTCATGGCGGTCGAGCGCGACAAGATGCGTGCGGCGCGCATTGCCGATCTCGCGAAGAAGGAGAATGCCAGCAGGCTGCGTTCCACGCCCAAGGGCTTCATGCAGGAGATCGTCGACAAGCTGAAGCTGCGCAGCATGTTCGACACCGAGGAAACGCGCGACCGCCTGAAGATGGCAGGCCTGCGCGGCCAGGCGCCGCTTGTCGCCTACATGTTCTTCCGCGTCGCCTTGCCGATCATGCTGACGATGGCGGCGATGGTCTATCTGTTCCTCATGGCCGACTACCAGTATCCCCCGATCATCAAGATCGGACTGGCCATCGGCATCGGTTACGCCGGTTACTATCTGCCGAACTTCTTCATCGAGAACCTCGTGCAGCGGCGCCAGTCGTCGATCCGGCAGGCCTTTCCGGATACGCTGGACATGCTGCTGATCTGCGTGCAGTCCGGCATGTCGGTCGAGGCGGCATTCGGCAAGGTGTCCGGCGAGATCGGCAACCAGTCGCTGGAGCTCGCCGAGGAGCTGAGCCTGACGACGGCAGAACTCTCCTACCTTCAGGACCGTCGCATGGCGTTCGAGAACCTGGGCAAGCGCACGGGCATTCCCGGCATCAAGGCGGTGGCGACCGCGCTGATCCAGGCCGAGCGCTATGGTACGCCCGTTGGTCAGGCGCTGCGCGTCATGGCCAAGGAAAATCGCGACATGCGCATGTCGGACGCCGAGAAGAAGGCGGCCGCGCTGCCGCCCAAGCTGACCGTGCCGATGATCATCTTCTTCCTGCCGGTGCTGTTCGTCGTCATTCTCGGCCCGGCCATGATCCAGGTCTTCAAATACAATTGAGGGCGCCGGTTCTCAGGGGGACTCCCGTCTCCGGGAGCTGAGCCGGATGCAAAAGGGGCGGCCGAGGCCGCCCCTTTTTTGTCCCTTCGCGCCGGCTCGTTCCCCGATCGCTGTGACAGGCGTGCGCAGGGTGGTGCATCACCATTTCGGAGGCGTCGGTGCGGGAAGGCCCACCGGCGCAAGCCGAAGCCCGCAATGTCACAGCATGCCGCGCGCGGCATCACGCGGCTGGAGCGGTCATGTAGACGGTCATGGAGACGTCTTGCCGCAATTGCAGCGGCGGCCGAGACCTGAAGGCTGCGGCAGCCGGCCGCCTCAGTCCACCGACGACGTTGCCACCTTCGCGTCCCACGATCCGGGGGCAGCCGGCGCTGCCGGGATGGGTCGCATGGCCGGGGCGGTGGGCTGGGGTTCGGCACGGGCGGGCTCGGCGGTCGCGATGCTCATGGGCTTGGGCGCCACCTGAACCATGTCGCGGACGAAGGCGACGTTCTGCGCCGCGACGTCGGGCGCCAGATCCTTGCCGCCGACGGCGCGCGCCTCCTCGTACTTGCCTTGCAGCCCGAGCACCAGCGCCAGGTTCTGGCGGACGCGCGGATTGCTCTCGGGCTCGCTCGAGGCGCGGCGCAGCAGCGTCTCGGCCTCGCCGGCGTGGCCTTCCATGGCTTGCGCCAGCGCGAGGTTGTTGAGGACGGAGGGCTGGCTCGGCGACAGCGCGAGGGCACGCTGGTAGTAGGGAATGGCTTCCTTGTACTTGCCCTGCTTGGCGAGCACGGTGCCGCGCGCGGACACGACGCGCCAATCAGGATTGGTCGGGTCCTCCGCCTGCTGCAGCAGCTTGTCAGCGAGGCCGAGCTGGTTCTTCTCCAGCGCGAGGCGGCCGTATTCGGAACTGATCTCGCGGTTGGAGGGGTTCTGCTGCGAGGCCTGCTGCATGAGGGCCAGCGCCTGGTCGATGCGGCCCATCGCCTTGAGATTGCGGGCATAGTTCACGGCCGCCTTCGGATCACTCGGCGACTTCGCGTAAATCTTGCCCCAGTACTCGGTCGCTTTTTCGATCTCGGAGCGCGGCGTGCCGTCGGGCCGCGTCGCGGCGATCTTGTCCGCGGCGTCTGCATCGAGCCCGGCCTGTCCGTTCATGCTCGAGCAGGCGCCCAGCAGCGGACACGCGGCAATGGCGAGAACGGCCCAGGCCCTGGTGTGGCGGGCCGGCGAGGACGGGCGTGCGGCAATGATGGACATGGTCGAGGCCTCTCAGCGCGCGCTGCGCCCGATTCGGTTCGACCGTCAGTTTGTGAAACAGCCGTCAATAAAGCCTTAAGGAGTGCGAAGACGCCGCTAATATGTGGTGCTGCAACTCGATCCGTAACTCAGGCCGTCTCAGATTTCGCGCCCTTCGCCCAGTCCTGCATCTCGGGCATGGCGAAGAGGGCATCGACATAGGCTTGTGCCGTCCCGTCGTCGCCGTAGGGTCCGAGGTCGGGGAGGTAGGTCCGGAACCGCGATGCCACCGGCGCATACATGGCGTCGGCTGCCGTGAACGTGCCGAACAGGTACGGACCCGCTTCCCCATGGTGGCCGCGGACCTCGCGCCACAGCGCGACAATGCGCGTCACGTCGGCGGCAACCGCGGCAGGCAGCGTGGCCTTGGGGGCGCGACCCAGAAAATCCATCGGGCAATGTTCGCGCAGCGCCTGGAACCCCGAGTGCATCTCGGCCGCGACCGATCTGGCGTTGGCACGCGCCATCGCCTCGGCCGGCCAGAGGCCGGCGCCGGGATGGGTCTCCGCCAGATATTCGAGGATTGCAAGACTGTCCCAGATCACGGTCTTGCCGACGAGCAAAGCCGGTACCTTGCCGGACGGCGAATAGCGCGCAATCTGGGCGACCTTGTCGGCCGCCCTGAGATTGATATTGATCTCCTCGAACAGAATGCTGCAGCGTCGCAGCGCAAGCCACGGCCTGAGACTCCAGCTCGACGTATTCTTGTTGCCAATCACCAGCTTGCAGGGGGAAGCCATTGGAAGCTCCAACAGTGGACCGTGGCCGTGGGTGGAGGATCAGAGCGATTGTATTCCAGCGAGCACAAGCCGATAATGTCCGCAAGTGCGCCAGACATTCTCACCCATGAACGAAAAAGAAAAGCCCGCCCTTTCCGCTGCCGCCGGAACCGTGCTCACCCAGGCTGACAGCCGCCGCCGCTCCACGCCGATCTGGCTGGTGGCCGAGGGGCAGTCGGGTGATGCCGCGCTCCCCGAAGCGACGCCGGCGCAGCGCAAGTGGCTCGAGGCTGTCGGATTTTCCGGCGCCGCCGGCAAGCACGTGCTGCTGCCGGCCGCAGACGGCGCGCTCGCCGGCGTAGCGCTCGGCACCGGACGGGCACCGGCTTCCGGCAGTCGCGATCCGAGCCTGCTGATGCTCGGGCTGCTGCCGCAGCTCTTGCCGGCAGGCACCTATCATCTCGCTTCCGACGTCTCTGACCCGACGCTTGCCGCCGTTGCCTGGGGTCTCGGAGGATACCGGTTCCGCCGCTACAAAAGCGCCGAGGATGGCGCGCGGCCCGCGCTGCGGGTGCCCAAGGGCGGTGACGGGGCGCGTGCCCATGCCATCGCCGAGGCCGTTGCGTTCGGGCGCGACCTCATCAACACGCCCGCCAACGACATGGGACCGGCCGAGCTCGAGGACGAATGCCGTCGGCTGGCGCGTCGCCACGGCGCGAAGATCTCGGCCATCGTCGGCGATGACCTGCTGAAGCGCGATCTCGGCCTCATCCATGCGGTCGGCCGCGCCAGTCCGCGGGCGCCGCGGCTTATCGACCTGACCTGGGGCCGCCCGGGTGCGCCCCGGCTGACGCTGGTCGGCAAGGGTATCTGCTTCGACACCGGCGGGCTCGACCTCAAGCCCGCCAGCGGCATGCTCTTGATGAAGAAGGACATGGGCGGTGCGGCAACTGCCCTGGCGGCGGCGCACATGATCATGTCCGCCGGGCTCGATGTCAGGCTCAGGGTGCTGGTGGCTGCCGCCGAGAACAGCGTAGCGGGCAATGCATTCCGGCCGGGCGATGTGATCCGCGGCCGGTCCGGCATTTCGGTGGAGATCGGCAATACGGACGCGGAAGGCCGCCTGGTTCTGGCCGACGCGTTGGCGGTGGCCGACGAGGATGAGCCCGACGACCTGATGACCTTCGCCACGCTGACAGGGGCTGCCCGCGTCGCGCTGGGGCCCGATCTGCCGCCGTTCTATACCGACGACGATACTCTGGCCGCAGCCATTGCCGAGGCCGGCGCCGCCGTCGGTGATCCGGTGTGGCGCCTGCCTTTCGCCTCGGCTTATGAACCCTGGCTCGACAGTGGCGTAGCGGATATGAACAATGTGGCCGAGGGCGGATTTGCCGGCTCCATTGTCGCAGCTCTTTTTTTGAAGCGATTTGTGCGGAAGGCGCGAAGATTTGCGCATTTTGACATTTTTGGCTGGCGTCCGGCGGCCAAGCCGTTGGGGCCGAAGGGGGGCGAGCCGCACGCGGCCCGCGCCATATTTGAATTGATGTTGCGTCGGCTGCAGGGTTGACGCTGAATTTTGAGCCGTGAGGTGAGGAATGACCGGCGCCGGTCTTGATCCTCGTCGCAATGCCTATCGCGACGATCTTGCTGCCGAGGAACTGCGCGGACGGGTTTCCGCTCCGCGTTTTGCGAAAGGCGAAGCCCGCCAGGTTGTCGCGGCGCAGGCTGCGGTGCGGCGTTTGCCCGACGTGTCCTCCGCGCTCGATACGCAAGCTCTCTTCGGCGAGCACGTCACCGTCTACGACCGAGTCAAGGGCTGGTGCTGGGTCCAGATCGTCCGCGACGGGTACGTCGGCTACATGCAGGAGAACGATCTTTCCGATACTGTCACCGATGCCACTCATCGCGTGAGCGCGCCCGCCACCTTCGTGTTCTCGGTGCCCGACATCAAGACCGCTCCGGCAATGACGCTCGGCATGCAGTCGCAGCTCAAGGTCGTCAACATCGCCGGCCGCTTTGCCGAGCTGTCGTCCGGCGGCTGGGTCCCGACGCCCCATATCGTGACCACCGAGAAAACCGCGCACGACTTCGTGGAGATCGCCGAGCAGTTTATCGGCACGCCCTATCTTTGGGGCGGCCGCACGCGGGCCGGCATCGACTGCTCGGGCCTCCTGCAGATTGCGCTCGAGGCTGCCGGGTACCGTTGCCCGCGCGACAGCGATATGCAGCAGGATGAGGTCGGGACGCCCTGTGCAATCCGCAACAGCCGTGAGGGTCTTCTGCGCGGAGATCTGATATTCTGGCAGGGGCACGTCGGCATCATGGTCGACGGTTACCGGCTGCTGCACGCCAATGCGCACCACATGGCGGTCGCGGTCGAACCTGTCCAGGCTGCCATTGCCCGCATCGGCCTGTTCGGATCGTCGATAACTGCGGTGAAGCGCGTGGTGCGCTGGGGAGGTCAGGGCACGTGATCGAGCCATCGCGGCCGCGTCCGGCGCCGCTCAACGCGGCCGAGAAGGATCGCATCTGGCGCTGGGAGCGATCGATGATCCGGTCCTATGCGATGGCCATGATGGTCATTGCCGCCGGTGCCGGGCTTGCCGTGTTCTATGGCGAAATTCCTGCCGTCCGGCGTGCGGTGCTGCTCGGCGTGCTTGTGCTCGTCGTCGCGGTCACGCTCGTGCAGTTCCGCGAGCGCTGCCCGAGGTGCGGGAGCCGGCTCGGCCGCCAGACACGGCTGATGCTGCCCGATGCCTGTAAGGTCTGCGGGGTCCAGTTTCCGCGTCCGCCCAAGCTCGACAGCGAGCTCGACAACTAGCGTCGATAAGGCAGATACCAGTGGTCGTGCCGTATGCATTCACCCGGCGCGACGACCGAAGCCAGCGGCAGGTCGCGACCCCGCTGCCAGACCGTCCTGTCCTCGCAGATCACCAGCGTTTCGATGCGACGCGGGACAGCGGTCGAATAGCTGGCCCACGTGCGGGTCGTCACCCGCCCGGCCGCGATGGCCTCCAGAAGCCGCGGTAACAGTCCGATCTCGCGGATGTCGCCGGCAACACCGATGCTCAGGTTCTCGTAGGTTTCCGGCCCGATGCTGAGGTCGGCGCGCTGGCGCCGGTGCACGATCAACTCGAAGGGGCAGGCCCCGGGCTCGAAGGGCACCGCATGGACGCGCCAGAAATCGGTCTGGCGCTCGAGCTCGATATGGGCGGCCGCCGCCAGCTCCGCGAGCCAGCGGTCGAGCCGGGCGGTCGTCTCGTCGAAGGCGCGCTGGAAGACGTCGTCAGGCTGCATGGAGGGCCAGTGCGAATGCGATATGCGCGCCTACTTCGGCGGCGAATCGCTGGTTGTCCCATGGCTCCTGCATTGCCAGTGTCCGCGGCTGCAGGCAATGCCCGGCGTCGAGCAGCCGAGCCCGCCGCCTTCCCGGCGGATGCAGACCTGGCAATCGTCGAAGGCTTCCGTGCATGTCGGCTCGCGATTGAACAGGGCCTGCAGCTCGTTGGGTTCTTCCGGCAGGGTCTGCGGCGACGTGGCGGCGGGGGGCAGCAGAGGTTGTTGCGCAATCGCCGGAGCCTGCGCCGGAGGCGGGGTCGGAGCCTGTGCCGGCGCGGGATGCGACGCCTGCAGGAGCACGGCGACAGCCAGCATGAGAAGGGCGAACCGCAGGACGCTGCCCATGTGACTTCCCCGACCACCGAACCTCAATAACCGCGCCTTGGGTCAACCAGATTGGCGAGCGGGCGGCCGTCGCGGTGCGCTGCGAAGGCCGCAATGGCATAGCGGCCGATTGCGACAGGATTGCTCTCGGCTGCGCAATGCGGCGTGATGACGACGCGCGGATGCTGCCACAACCGGCTCGTGTCGGGCAGGGGTTCCGTCTCGAAGACGTCGAGCGATGCGGCGTAGAGCGTGCCTGCGTCGAGCGCCGCCAGGATGTCGGCCTCGACCTGCAATCCGCCGCGGCCGGCGTTGATGAGAACGGGGCCCGGCAAGCCGGGATCGCGCCCCGAGCGCGACAGGCGGGACAGCACGCGGGCATCGATCAGGCCGCGCGTGTCGGCCGTCAGCGGCAGCAGAACGACCAGGATATCGGTGCCGGCGAGGAAGTCGTCGAGCCCGGCCTCGCCGGCAAAGCAGGCGACGTCCGGCACGGTTTTGGCGGTCCGGCTCCAGCCGCGCACCGTGTAGCCGAGGCCGCGCAGTGTTGCCGCCGCCGCGGTGCCGAGCACGCCGAGACCCATGATGCCGACGCGCACGTCGCGAGCCGCCGCCTCCGGCAGGTAATGCCATGTCCGGCTGTCCTGCTGCGTACGGAACTCCGTCATCCTGCGGTGGTGGGTGAGCACGCTCATGGCGACATAGGCCGTCATCCGGTCGGTGAGATCGGGATCGACGAAGCGCACGACGGGAACGTCCGGCAGCTCCGGATCGCGCAGGATGTGGTCGACGCCGGCGCCGACCGACACGATCAGGCGCAGGCGTGGCAAACTCGCCATCAGACCCGCCGGCGGATGCCAGGCGAGCACATACTCGATGTCCTCCGGCCTGCCGGTATCCGGATGGGAGCGGATGTCGAGCGCAGGCGCAGCCTGCCGCATGGCGCCTGCAAACAGCTCGGTCCGTTTCCCGCCGACGACGAGGATCGCCATTTCGCTACCCTGCGACAGCGGCGCGGTGCGCGACGGTGAGATCGAACGCCGCCGCCAGCAGCGCCTTGGTGTAATCCGATTTCGGCGTTGCGAAGATCGCTTCCGAAGGCCCCTCCTCGACCACCTTGCCGTTACGCATGACGATCACGTAGTTCGACAGCGCCCGCACGACCTTGAGGTCGTGGCTGATGAACAGGTAGGCGAGGTTGTGCCGCTGCTGCAGGTCGCGCAGCAGGTCGACGATCTGTGCCTGCACGCTCATGTCGAGCGCGCTCGTCGGCTCGTCCAGCATGACGAACTTCGGGCCGAGCACCATCGCGCGCGCAATGGCGATGCGCTGGCGCTGGCCGCCCGAGAACTCGTGCGGGTAGCGGTCCTGGGCGCTCGGATCGAGCCCGACCTCCGTCAATGCCGCGCCGACACGGGCGCGCCGCTCGTCGCGGCCGAGGTTCGGGAACTGGATCAGAAGGCCCTCTTCGATGATCTGGCTGACCGACAGGCGCGGGCTCAGCGAGCCGTAAGGGTCCTGGAAGACGATCTGCATCTCCTTGCGCAGCGGGCGCATCTGTTTGGAATCGAGATCGTCGATGCGCTTGCCGACGTAGGCGATCGGTCCCTGCGAGGAGACGAGACGCAGCAGCGCCAGCCCGAGCGTGGTCTTGCCGGAGCCCGACTCGCCCACCACACCCAGCGTCTGGCCGGCACGCAGCTTCAGCGACAATCCGTCGACCGCTTTGACATGATCGACCGTACGGCGCAGCGCGCCGCGTTTGATGGGAAACCAGACCTTGAGATCGTCCGTCTCCAGCACGACAGGCGCCGACGCATCGGACCTGGGGGGCTGGCCCTTCGGCTCGGCCGACAGCAGGTGTCGCGTGTAGGGATGCTGCGGCGAGGCGAACAGCGCCTCGGCCGTGTTCTGCTCGACGATCTCGCCCTTGTTCATCACGTAGACGCGGTCGGCCATCCTGCGCACGATGCCGAGGTCGTGGGTGATGAGAAGCATCGCCATGCCGAGCTCGGAACGCAGGTTGCGCAGCAGCTCCAGGATCTGCGCCTGGATGGTGACGTCGAGCGCGGTGGTGGGCTCGTCGGCGATCAGCAGGTCGGGCTCGTTGGCAAGCGCCATGGCGATCATGACGCGCTGGCGCTGCCCGCCGGACAGCTGGTGCGGATAGGCCGCGAGCCGCTTCTCCGGATCGCGGATGCCGACCTTCGCCAGCAGCTCCAGGGTGCGCTTGCGGGCGGCCGCGTCATCGAGCCCGCGGTGCAGCTTCAGGATCTCGCTCACCTGCCGCTCGATCGTGTGCAGCGGATTGAGCGACGTCATCGGCTCCTGGAAGATGATGGAGATGCGATGGCCGCGGATGGACCGCATATCGGCCTCGCTGGCCTTCAGCAGGTCCTTGCCCTGGAACAGGATCTGCCCGGTCGGGTGCGAGGCGGCCGGGTAGGGCAGCAGGCGCATGATCGACAGCGCCGACACCGTCTTGCCCGAACCAGATTCACCGACCAGCGCCACGGTCTCGCCGCGGCCGATGGTGAAGGACACGCGGTCGACCGCGAGGTGCTCCCGCCCGTCGGACTGGAACGCGACGGACAGGTCGCGCACATCCACCAGCGGCCCGTCGTCCTTGCGTGCGGGATCGGCAGGCCTGGTCATTGGAAGGTCTTCCGCGGGTCGAGTGCGTCGCGCACGGCTTCGCCGATGAAAATGAGCAGGCTCAGCGCGCCGGCGATGGACACGAAGGCGGCGATGCCGAGCCACGGGGCCTGAAGGTTGGCCTTGCCCTGGGCCAGCAGCTCGCCCAGCGACGGCGATCCGGGCGGCAGTCCGAGCCCGAGGAAGTCGAGCGCCGTCAGTGCGGTGATCGAGCCCGAGAGCTGGAAGGGCACGAACGTCAGCGTCGCCACCATCGCGTTGGGCAGCAGGTGCTTGAACATGATCCTGAGGTTCGACAGCCCGAGCGCGCGCGCCGCCGTGATGTATTCGAAATTGCGCCCGCGCAGGAATTCCGCCCGCACGACGCCGACGAGCGACACCCAGTAGAACAGCAGGAGCACGCCGAGCAGCGTCCAGAAGCCCGGCACCAGCACGGACGAGATGATGATGAGCACGAACAGCGAGGGGATCGACGACCAGATTTCCAGGAAGCGCTGGAAGAAGAGATCGACACGCCCGCCGAAATAGCCCTGCAGGGCGCCGGCCGTCACGCCGATGACGGAGGAGGAGATGGTCAGCAGCAGGCCGAACAGCACGGAGATGCGGAAGCCGTAGATCAGCCGCGCGACCACGTCGCGGCCCTGGTCGTCGGTGCCGAGCCAGTTGCGGTTGCCGAGCTCCTTGTAGCGCGCGATCTGCGCGGGCGGCGCATCGCACAGCGGCGCTCTTGTGGCCCATGGCGGCGGTGCCGGGAAGCCGAGGCACTGGCCGCTCGGGCTCTTGATGCGCGGGAAGTCCTTGTTGATCGAGTTGTACGAATAACGGATCGGCGGCCAGAGGATCCAGCCGCTCTTCTCGATCTGGTTGAGGTTTGCGGGGTCCTTGTAGTCCGTCACCGCCAGGAAGCCGCCGAACTTCGATTCCGGATAGTCGACGAACACCGGCATCAGCAGCTCGCCCTTGTAGCTGACGAGGATCGGCTTGTCGTTGGCGATGAACTCGGCGAACAGGCTGATGACGAGCAGTCCGAGGAAGAGCCACAGGCTCCAGAAGCCGCGCCGGTTGGCCTTGAAGTTGCGCCAGCGGCGGCGATTGACCGCGCTCAGTTCGAAGCGGTCGGCGAGCGCTTCGCGCCAGCCGGCGCGCGCCGCGCCTGCCTCCCGGCCGTTCTCCGTGCGCTCGCGCAGGGCGTCCACGCCTAAACCTCCCGCGTCTCGAAGTCGATGCGGGGATCGACCAGCGTGTAGGTGAAGTCGGAGACAAGGTTCACGAGCAGGCCCACGATCGAAAAGATGAAGAGGTTGGCGAACACCACCGGATAGTCGCGGTTGATGACGCTCTCGAAGCTCAGGAGGCCGAGGCCGTCGAGCGAGAAGATGGTCTCGATCAGCAGCGACCCGGAGAAGAAGGCGTGGATGAACGCGCCCGGGAAGCCGGCGATGATCAGCAGCATGGCGTTGCGGAAGATGTGTCCGTAGAGCACCTGGTGTTCGCCGAGGCCCTTGGCGCGCGCGGTGGTGACATACTGCTTGCGGATCTCGTCAAGAAACGAGTTCTTGGTCAGGAACGTCATCGTCGTGAAGGCGCCGAGCGACATGGCGATGAGCGGCAGCGTCAGGTGCCAGAAGTAGTCGCCGATCTTGCCCAGTAGCGACAGCTCGGACCAGTTGTCCGAGGTCAGGCCGCGCAGCGGGAACCACTGCACGAACGAGCCGCCGGCGAACAGCACCAGCAGCAGCACGGCAAACAGGAAGCCCGGTATGGCGTAGCCGATCACCAGCGCGCCGGAAGTCCAGGTGTCGAACGGCTCGCCGTCGCGCACGGCCTTGCGAATACCGAGCGGGATCGAGATCAGGTAGGTGATGAGCGTCATCCAGACGCCGAGCGAGATCGAGACCGGCAGCTTCTCCTTGATGAGCTGCAGCACGCTGATGTCGCGGAAGTAGCTCTTGCCGAAGTTGAAGGTGAGATAGTTCTTCATCATCAGGAGGAAGCGCTCGGGCGCCGGCTTGTCGAAGCCGAACTGCTTCTCCAGGCTCTTGATGAACTCCGGGTCGAGCCCCTGCGCGCCGCGATACTTGGAGTTGACGTCGCCGCCCTGGCCGAGCTGCTGGCCCTGGCCGCGTGTCGACAGGCCGTCTCCCGAGCCGCCGCCGATGCGCGCCGTCGCGCCCACGTCCGTGCCGGTGATCTGCGCGATGACGCGCTCCACCGGTCCGCCCGGCGCGAACTGGATGATGCAGAAGCTGATGAGCATGATCCCGAGCATGGTCGGGATGATGAGGAGCAGTCGCTTGAGCAGGTATGCGGCCATCGGGTTTGTCGGAGTCCTTGCCTGCGTCCGCGTCAGTCGGCTTTCAGTTTCGCAGCTTTTGCCGCATCGTACCACCACGTGTCGAGCACGCCGCGGTCATAGAGGGGCTTGACCGCCGGCCGCGAGAACTTGTTCCAGTACGCGATGGTGTGCGAGGCCTTGTACCACTGCGGCACCCAGTAGTGACCGGCGCGCAGCACGCGGTCGGCCGCGCGCGCCGCCGTTCTCAGCTCTTCGCGCGAATGTGCCGTCAGGATGTCGCCGATGAGCGTGTCGACGGCCGGATCGGCGATGCCGGACAGGTTGAAGCTGCCGTCGACGTTGGCCATCTCGCTGCCCCAGAAGCTGCGCAGCTCGTTGCCCGGCGTCAGACGCAGCGAGTAGCGCTGCGTTATGACATCGAAATCGAAGGATTTGACGCGGCGCTCGAACTGGGCCGCATCGACGCGGCGGATGGAGGCGGCGATGCCGAGCTTGCCGAGATTTTCCGCGTAAGGACCGATGATGCGCTCCGATACCGGGTCGACGATGAGGAACTCCAGGGTCAGGGGCTCGCCCCGCGCGTTGGTGAGCGCGCTGCCCTTGAGCGTGTAGCCGGCTTCCGCCAGGAGGGCCGTGGCCTTCTGCAGCAGGTCGCGGTCCTTGCCGCTCGCGTCCGTGACGGGCGGCTTGTAGGGCGGTCCGAACACCTCGGACGGCACGCGGCCGCGGAAGGGCTCGAGCAGCTTGAGCTCCGCCTCCGACGGCGGGCCTTCCGCCTTCAGGTCGGAGTTTTCGAAGAAGCTCTCGGTGCGCGTGTAGAGGCTGTAGAACAGCTTCGCGTTCGTCCATTCGAAGTCGAAGGCGAGATCGAGCGCCTGGCGCACGCGGCGGTCGGCCAGCGCGGGCCGGCGCGTGTTGAGGAAGAAGCCCTGCGCACCGGACGGGCTCGCGTCCGGCAGTGTCAGAAGCACCATGCGGCCGTCGCGCACCTGCGGGATGTCATAGCCGGTCGCCCATTCCTTCGAGGTGAATTCCTCGCGCAGGTCGAAGGCGCCCGCCTTGAGCGCCTGCAGCTCCAGCGTGCGGTCGCGATAGTACTCGTAGCGCAGCTCGTCGAAGTTGAAGCGGCCGCGGTTGACGTTGAGGTCGCGCGCCCAGTAGTCCGCGCGCCGTTTGAACGTCACGTAGGTGCCGGCCTTGAAGTCGCCGATGCGGTAGGGGCCCGATCCCAGCGGCGGATCGAGCGTCGTCTGGTCGAATTCGCGCGTGGCGTAGTAGGCGCGCGAGAAGATCGGCAGGCTGGCGACGATGAGCGGGAGGTCGCGCGTCATCTGGCCGGTGAAGGTATAGCGCACGGTCTCCGCATCCGGAGCCTCCGCCGAGGTGACGTCGCGCAGCTGCAGCCGGATCGCGGGATGGCCTTTCTCCTTCAGGACCTTGAAGGAGAAAACGACGTCCTCGGCCGTGAGGGCGCTGCCGTCGGCGAAGCGCGCCTCCGGGCGCAGGCGGAAGGTGACCGATTTGCCGTCGTCGGCGAGCTCGGCGGTTTTGGCGACGAGCCCGTAGACCGCATCCGGCTCGTCGAGGGCGCGCGTCATTAGCGAATCGAACAGGAACTCGAGGCCCTGCGCCGCGTCGCCCTTGAGGATGTAGTTGTTGAAGCTGTCGAAGGTGGTGCGCGATGCGGTGCCGATGGTTGCCAGCCGCCCGCCCTTGGGCGCATCCGGATTGACGTAGTCGAAGTGTGTGAAGTCGGGCGGATACTTGAGCGTGCCGAAGGCCGACAGTCCGTGCCGCGGCTCGCTCGCCGCCGCGGGCAGAGCGATGATCGCGACGAGCGCCGCCGCAAACGCTCCGCGCACGAGGGATTGGAGCGGTCGGTGCAGGCGTGGGGACGTGCTGGTCATGGGGCGCCGGTTATTTGGGCGTGCCCGTATTGCGCGTGCCGGCGGCACCGGGTTTCTGAGCCGCCCGCGGGTCGAACCACCAGGTGCGCACGATGGAGGGATCGCGCGAGGCAAGCTTGTCCGGCTTGCCGAAGGTGTTCCAGTAGGCGACGCGGATGCTTGGCGAATACCACTGCGGCACGGCGATGTTGCTCCACAGGAGCACGCGGTCGAGCGCGCGCGTTGCCGCTGCCAGATCGGCACGATCCTTCGAGAAAATGATGGCGTCGATCAGCTTGTCGATCGCGGGGCTCGAGATGCCGGTGGAGTTCTGGCTGCCCTTCATGTTGACGGACGCCGATCCCCAGTATTGGCGCTGCTCGTTGCCAGGCGACACGGATTGGGCCAGCGTGTCGACGACGATGTCGTAGTCGAAATCGTCGATGCGGCGCTGGTACTGCGAGGTATCGACGACGCGGATCGAGATGTCCATGCCGAGATTGCGCAGGACATCGGCGTAGGGCTGGATGATGCGGTCGAACTGCGGATCGTAGGACAGGAATTCGGCCTTGAGCGTCTCGCCCTTCGCGTTGACGACCTTGCCGCCCTTCTGCGTCCATCCCGCCGCCGCCAGCAGCTGCACGGCCTCCGCCTGATGCTGCCGGAAATCCGCGTCCGTGTTGTTCACCGGCAGCTTGTATTCGGTCGTGAAGACCTGCGGCGGGATGCCGTCGCGCACCGTTTCGAGAATCTCCAGCTCGCGCCCCTGCGGCAGTCCGGAGGACTTGAGATCGCTTTCGCCGAAGAAGTTGTGAACGCGCGCGTACTGGTCATAGAACAGGTTCTTGTTCGCCCATTCGAAATTGAAGGCGAGGATGAAGGCGCGGCGCACGCGCTCATCCATGAACTGCGGGCGGCGGAGGTTGAGCGCGAAGGCCTGCATCTGCGGCGGGTTGCCGTTCGGCAGATCGGCCTTGATCATGGCGCCCGTCTTTATCGCGTCGAGATCGTAGGCGGTGGCCCACTGCTTGGCGCTCGATTCCTGGAAGATGTCGAGATCGTGGATCTTGAAGGCCTCGAACGGCGCGGCGGCATCGCGGAAATATTCGAAGCGGATGGTGTCGAAATTCCACTGCCCGAGCGAGACCGGCAGGTCCTTGCCCCACCAGTCGGCGACGCGCTCATAGACGATCGTGCGCCCCGGCGTCTGCTCCTTGATGCGGTAGGGTCCCGATCCGACCGGGATTTCGAGCGTCGTCTTCGTGAAGTCGCGCGGCTCTCCGGTGGCGCTCTTGCCCTCCCAGAAGAGCTTGGGGATGATCGCCAGCTCGCCGGTGATATAGGGCAGCTCGCGGTTGCCCTTGGTGTCGAAGACGAATGTGACCTCGTTGTCGCCGGTCTTCTCGCCCCTGACCACGTTCTTGTAGTACTGGCCGTAGAAGTCGCTCTTCTTCATGGCCTCCATGGAATAGATCACGTCCTCGGGCGTGATCGGGGTGCCGTCCTGGAACTTCGCGCCGGGCCTCAGCCCGAATGTGACCGACGAATAGTCGTCAGGATGCGACGCCCACTCTGCGATGAGCCCGTATTCCACCGACGGCTCGTCCGGGCTGGGCGTCATCAGGCGCGCATAGACCAGCGTCAATCCGGCGGCCTTGTTGCCGCGCACGTTGAACGGGTTGAGCGTGTCGAACGTGCCGCGTGCGCCCATGCGCAGGGTGCCGCCCTTGGGAGCGTTGGGGTTCACCCAGCTGAAATGCTTGAAGTCGGGCCCCTCTGCGGGTGCCGTGCCCAGCGTCAGCGCGTGGAGCCGCTTCTGTCCGCTCTCGAGCGCCATGGACGGCGCTGTCCACATCAGGGCCGCCGCCAGCATGCCGCCGAGAAGAACAGAGCCAGCCTTCAACGCCATCGGACACACCTCGCTTGTCGCCCAGCCACTGCCGACACTGCCGTTCGGCCCAGGTATGGCGGCCGAAGTATGGCGGCCGGTGTTTGGCGGGCCAAGTTAAACCTAGTTCATCCGTGTGCCGCGGGGATAGCTGCGGATCGCCATGTTCGCAACCGGGCCATAAAACAGCAGCGCCGCCAGGATGGGCGGCGCCGTGAAACTCGTGGTGCGTGTCCGCCTCAGTTGGGGAGGGGTGCGGGGCTATCCGACTGCTTGTTGAGGAATGCCAGCAGATCGGCAAGGTCCTGTTCGTCTTTCACGCCGGCGAACGCCATCTTGTTGCCCGGGACGGTCGCGCGCGGGTCGTGGATGTAGGTGGCGAGCGTCTTCCAGTCCCAGTTGCCGCCATGCCCTTTCATGGCCGGCGAGTAGGCGAAGCCCTCATGCGAGCCGACCGGCCGGCCGACGAGACCCCACAGGTTGGGACCGACCTTGTTCGGGCCGCCCTTCTCGTCCGTATGGCAGACCTGGCACTTCTTGAAGGTATCCTTGCCCGCGTCGGGGTTGGCCTTGGCCAGCAGCGGCTGGACTTTCGCGAAATCGAACGTGGGCGCGGCCGTTGCACCGCCGGCGCCCGGGGCCGGTTCTGTAACCGGCAGGTTGTAGCCGGGCTTCTCGGGATGATGGCTGGTCCGGACGAGGTCCAGTCCCGTGCGCATGCCGAAGACGAGCAGCAGCGCCGACAGCGCGGCGCCGGCAATCTTGTTCAGCTCGAAAGAATCCATCGACCCCGTCCCCGAATCTGTCGTGTCGCCGCCCCTCTGGATCGGGCGCCAATATAGGGCTTCCGCCCGGTCTTGCAACCGCGAGGCAGTCCGTTTTAGGACTGTGCCCCGAGACGAATTGTCACTCGAACCGACGCTCCCCGAGGGGACTCACGGCAATGCAGAACGCAATGGTCCTCATCCCGGCGCGGCTCGCCGCGACCCGGCTGCCGCGCAAGCCGCTGGCCGACATTGCCGGGACGCCGATGATCGTGCACGTCTGGCGCAGGGCCATGGAATCAGGCGTCGGCCGCGTCGCCGTTGCGACCGACAGCGACGAGATCGCCGCCCAGGTCCGTGCTGCCGGCGGCGAGGCGGTGCTGACGCGGGCCGACCACGCCTCGGGCTCCGACCGCATTTTCGAGGCTCTGAGCCTCCTCGACCCCCAGCGGACGTGTCCCGCCGTCGTCAACCTGCAGGGCGACCTGCCGACGCTCGAGCCGCGGCTCATCCGCGACTGTCTGGCCGCGTTCGACGAGCCCGCCTGCGATATCGGCACGCTGGCTGCCGAGATCGCGCGCGAGGAGGAGCGGACCAATCCCAATGTCGTCAAGGTGGTGGGCACGCCCCTGGCGTCGGTGCGGCGCCTCAGGGCGCTCTACTTCACCCGCGCGACGGCTCCCTCCGGAGACGGACCCCTCTACCACCACATCGGCATCTACGCCTACCGCAGGCAGGCGCTGGAGCGCTTCGTCGCCCTCCCGCCCTCCGTCCTCGAGCGGCGCGAGCGGCTCGAGCAGCTGCGGGCGCTGGAGGCCGGCATGCGCATCGACGTCGCGCTCGTTGACACCGTTCCGCTCGGTGTCGATACTCCCGCCGATCTTGAGCAGGCCCGCCAGCTCCTGACCTAGCCCCATGCACGCGCGTCCCCGATGAAGGCTGGCGCGCGCCCATCCACGAGAGACCCCGGCAGTGAAGTCCAAGCCCTCCGCAGCAGCGTCCGGCTCGCGCAAAAAGAGCGTGGGACGGAGGATTTCCTATCAGGGCGAGCCCGGCGCCAACTCGCACATCGCCTGCAACGAGGTGTTTCCCGATCTCGAGCCGCTGCCCTGCGCCGCCTTCGAGGACGCCATTGCCGCGGTCAAGAGCGGTGAAGCGAAGTACGGGATGATCCCGATCGAGAACACGCTCGCGGGCCGCGTCGCCGACATCCACCACCTGCTGCCGCGCGCCGGCCTCCATATCGTCGGCGAGCATTTCCTGCCCATCCGGTTCCAGGTTATGGGGCTCAAAGGGACCCGCCTCAACCGCATCACGGACATCTACAGTCACGTGCACGCGCTGGGGCAGTGCCGCAAGATCATCCGCAAGATGGGCTGGCAGGCGCACATCGCGGGCGACACCGCGGGGGCTGCGCGCCAGGTGGCCGAGTGGGGCGATCCGACCAAGGCGGCGCTGGCGCCCAAGCTCGCGGCCAGCGTCTATGACCTCGACATCCTGGCCGAGGACGTCGACGACGAGACGCACAACACGACGCGCTTCGTCGTCCTCTCGGCAACGCCCGAGGATGCGCTCGCTACCGATGCTCCGGTGGTGACGACCTTCATCTTCCGCGTGCGCAACGTTCCCGCGGCGCTCTACAAGGCCATGGGCGGCTTCGCCACCAACGGCGTCAACATGACGAAGCTCGAGAGCTATCAGCTCGACGGCCAGTTCGTCGCCACCATGTTCTATGCCGACATCGAGGGCCATCCCGACGATCGCCCGGTGCAGCTCGCGCTCGACGAGCTGAAGTTCTTCTCCAGCGAGTTCAAGATTCTGGGAACCTACAAGGCGAGCCCCTACCGCGCCCGCGTCGCACTTGGCCGCCGCTGACCGGGGCAGCGCCCGAACGCTTCACGGCGCCTTCTTGGGCGGTTCGGAGGGGTTGGCCTTCGCGGGCTTGGCGTAGAGGCCCACCGAAATGGCGCGCGCCAGGTATTGCGCGAGGCAGTCGTAGCCGCGCTCCGGGTTGCCGAACTCGTCGGGATCGGGGGGCCGGTTGCCGTTCTGCACCTGCGACAGGATTTCCATCGCCTCGTAGCGATTGACGCGCAGCACGCTCTCGTTCGTTGCGATGCGGCGCAGCCCCATGCGGATCGACTGGTAGTAGGGGTCCTTGGCGAGCTGCTTCAGGTAGTGCAGTCCGATCAGGATGACGTCGACGTTGTGCTGCTTGAGCCACTGCACCATGTCGGTGACGGTGGCCTGGAAATCCTCCAGCGGCACGCGCGCGAACGCATCGTTGGTGCCCACCTGCCAGAGCACGAGGTCCGGATGCTCCATCGCCACCTCGACCTTGAGGCGCGCGGCGGCGGCCTCGGCCAGTTCGCCCGACACGCCGCGGTTGATGATCTCGACATCGAGGCCCTTGATGGCCCGTTCGAGGATCTGCTCCAGCAGCGGGCTGCCGGCGCCGCTGCGGGTCCCGAGCATCGAGTTCGGCGAGGCGCCGATGGCAAGAATGCGGATGACGTTGCGTGACTTGAGGGCCTTCGCGGTGTTCGGCAGCGGCGTCACGGCGGGGCTCGTCGCGCCGGCCACCACGCATTGCGGCGAGATGTCCGGCGGGTTCGAGGGCAGCAGCAGCTGACCCTGCGGCTCGGGTTGCGGCTGCGCAGCGCCGGTGAGAGCGCCCTGGGTCGCCAGGGTGGCAAGCAACGCGACCAGGAGTACGGCGCGCCTCATGACGCTTCCTTTGCTCCTTGGCTGGCCTTCCGTTCCGAGATCCATGCGGTGAACCACAGCAGGGCAGTGCCCACGACGACGATCATAGTATCAACGACAAGGGCGCCTGCGTATACGTATCGTATGATCTGTGCGGTTAGGCTTAGCAGCGATCCGACGCAGAATACGTTGAGCGAGTTGCGGCCGAGCTTGGACAGGAACTCCGTCAGCGGCGCGGCGAAGCGCACGATCAGAGGGTAAACGGCCGAGAACGCGGCCGCCAGCGCCAGGAACTGGATGAGGCGCATGGGCGTGAGGAAGGTCTTGCCGTTGAGGAACAGCAGGCGCGGCTCGGGCACCTTCGTCGGGTCCGGGGACCACCGCGACAGCATGAGAACCGCGGCCGCGATCAAGATCGGTATCGCGGCATAGCGGATGACCTTGATGTTGTCCCATACCGCCTGCCCCGGGCCGCTGGAATCGCGGGCGAGCACGAAGCCCAGCGTGAAAATCAGCTGCCAGGCCAGCGGGTTGAAGAACCATTGTCCCGGCACCGGCCACGTCGGGATCGTGATCGGGATGATCAGCGTCAGCAGGTAGATGGCGATGGACAGCGGCAGCAGGATGCGCGGTGCCAGCCGGTCGATGGCGGCAATCAGAGGGGCCCCGAGCATCAGCACGACGTAGAGCGGCAGGATGTCGAAATAGCCGAGCTGATGCGTCAGCAGTACCAGGCCGATGTGCGTGTGCACGGGGTCCTGAAACACGGCGGCCGCGTTGTGCCATTCGAGCAGCAGCTCGTTTTCCAGCAGCAGCGCGCTGGCGGCCAGCATGGCGATGGCAAGGCTGATGATGAGAATGTGGGCGGCATAGATCGTCAGCGCGCGCCCGCCGAGCCTGACGATGAGGCGCGGCGTGGACAGCGGCTTGCCGGGACGGTCGGCCAGGATGCGCAGCGACCAGCCGGCAAGAAATACGAACAGTTCCGCCGAGTCCGAGATCGAGTAGTTCTTGTGCGTGAACCGCTCGAAGTAGATGCCCGGAATGTGGTTGACGAAAATCGTGACGAGGGCGAACCCGCGCCAGAAGTCGATGGCATTGGCCTGACGGGGCATGGGCGCGCTTGAGGATGTGGGAACAGGCCGGCAGAGGCTACCGATGGCCCAGTTTCAATATTGCGACAAGTAATATCGGCGTTCCGCCTGCTGACGGCTTCGTGAGGTGTTGCAGGGCTCAGCCGCCGCCGATGAACGTGGTGATGAGATCGCAGGCGATGGCCTGCTTGCCCGGCACGTAGAGCCCTTCCGGATGCCGGCGCTCCTGCATCGCCTTGGCTTCCTCGCGCGTGAACCAGCGCGCGTGCGCGATTTCGGTCTTGTCGATGGTGAGCTCGGTGGTCTCCGCCGTGCCGATGCAGCCGAGCATCAGGGAATGCGGAAACGGCCACGGCTGGCTCGAATGGAACTTCACCGCGCCGACTCGCACGCCGGTCTCCTCGAAGGTCTCGCGCCGCACGGCGTGCTCGATGTCCTCGCCGGGCTCGATGTAGCCTGCGAGCGTCGAATACATGTTCTCTCCGAAGCGATGCTCGTGCGCCAGCAGGCAGCGCGGGCCGTCGGTGATGAGCATGATGACGACGGGATCGGTGCGCGGATACCACTCGAGGCCGCAGGCCCAGCATTTGCGCCGCCAGCCGCCGTCCTTGACCAGCGTCGTGCCGCCGCAGTGGCCGCAGCAGCGCGCGTTCTCGTGCCACTGCGCCAGCGCGCGCGCCTGCCCGCACAGCGACAGGTCCTCGGGCGACATGGCGCCCTGCATGGCCAGGCTGCGCAGGTCGACGATGGGCCGCAGCAGCTCGATGGCGCCCGGCGCGTTGCGCGTCCTGTGCTCGGTGACCGCAATGGCGAAATGGCCGGTGCCGGCGGCATCGACGCCCAGGAACAGCCCGTCCGTGACCGGCAGCCCGGCCCGGTCCATCTCGGCGCGCGACAGCCAGCGCAGCGAGGACTGCGTGCGCTCGGCATTGGAGCGGATCACCGGCTTCAGGTCGGCCAGCACCAGGAACCGCGCCGCGGGCGACTCGAGCAGGCCCTTCACATAGTCCGCATCGGAGCGCCGCGGCGCCATGCGGTCCAGCATCGTGGTTGCAGCGACTGTGGCCATGGGATTTCCCTCTTTCGAGCGCGACATGAGCATAGCGCCTCGGCCTGCGCAATGGCATCGCCGCGTCGGACCGAGGGTTGTTTTCGCAAGGAGCAGCCTATAAATAGCGGCGGGAGGTTGGCGGCGGACGGATCCCTCGCCAACCGGGTCAGGTCCGGAAGGAAGCAGCCCCAACGAGCCAGATACGGGTCGTTCGCCAGCCTCTCATTTGCCGGCGTCCGCCATCGCCGATGCCCTGTTATGGCGATGCAGCAATTCCGGCCGGCCACCTGCCGGCAGGATGTGAACGGATCGGCGCTCCTGGCGCCGGCGTGTGCGGATCGATGGCGCGTAGCAAATCCACCACCTCCGCCTCCACTCCCTCTCCCGACACGGCGAAGGGACGCGACGCGACCGGTGCGGCCGCCGCAGATCGCCCTTACGTCGTGCTCGCGCGCAAGTATCGCCCGTCCTCCTTCGACGACCTGATCGGCCAGCAGGCCATGGTGACGACGCTGCGCAACGCGTTCGCCTCCGGTCGCATCGCGCAGGGCTACATGCTGACCGGCGTGCGCGGCGTCGGCAAGACGACGACGGCGCGCATCATCGCGCGTGCGCTCAACTACGAGCGCGAGGGCGTCGACCGGCCGACCTTCGACATGCCCGAGCTCGGCCGCCACTGCCTGGAGATCATCGAGAGCCGCCACCCGGACGTGCTGGAGATGGACGCCGCCTCCAACACCGGCGTCGACAACATGCGCGAGATCATCGAGAGCGCGCGCTACAAGCCGCTGCTGGCGCGCAACAAGGTCTTCATCATCGACGAGGTCCACATGCTGTCGAAGGGCGCGTTCAATGCGCTCCTGAAGACGCTCGAGGAACCGCCCGAGCATGTGAAGTTCATTTTCGCCACCACCGAGATCCGCAAGGTGCCGGTGACGGTCGTGTCGCGCTGCCAGCGCTTCGATCTGCGCCGCGTCGACGTGCCGACGCTCGCCGCCCATTTCCGCCGTCTGTCGGAGGCCGAGCAGGTGACGGCCGAGGACGAGGCGCTCACGCTCATCGCGCGTTCCGCCGAAGGCTCCGTCCGCGACGGTCTTTCGCTGCTCGACCAGGCCATCGCCATCGGCTCCGGCGCCGTCACGCTCGACGGCGTGCGCAGCATGCTGGGGCTCGCCGACCGTGGCCGCATCTACGACCTGCTCGACCGGCTCGTCGGCGGCGCGGCGGGTCCGGCTGTCCAGGCGCTGGCGGCACTCAATGCGGACGGCGCCGAGCCGGCGCAGGTTCTCTCCGACCTCGCCGATGCCGTGCACACCGCGACGCGCATCAAGGTTGCGGGATCGGCGGGCGATGGCGTGTCGGGCGAGGAGCAGCGCCGCGCCGGGACCCTGGCTGCGTCCGTGCCCCTGCCGCTGCTGTCGCGCATCTGGCAGATGCTGCTGAAGGGCCTCGAGGAGGTCGGTCTCGCCCCCTCGCCGCTGGCTGCGGCCGAGATGGTGCTGATCCGCATCGCGCACACCGCCGACCTGCCGTCGCCCGACGAGGTGATCCGCACGCTGTCGGGCGCCGCCGCGCCCGCACGCCGTCCGGCCGGCGAGGGTGAGCCGCGTCCTCCGTCCTCCGAGGGCCGCACCGTCAACAGCCTGCCATCCGCGCCGCCTGCTGCCGCTTCGCCCGAACCGCCCCGCCGCCAGGTCGTTACGCCCTCTCCGGCGCGGCCGCCGCAGCCCGAGCCCGGGTTCGACCCCGGCTTCGCGCCCGATTTCGACGACGAGCGCGACGAGGAGGTCTTCGCCGACGAGCAGGCGATCGCCGCGCCTGTCGAGCCGGCGCTGGCGCCGCTGCGCTCCTTCATGGATGTGGTCGCGCTCGCCGGCGCGCGCCGCGATGCGCGCCTCAAGATCCATCTCGAGGAGCACGTCAGCCTGGTGCGTTTCGATCCGCAGGGTCACATCGAGCTGCACCTCATGCCCGGCGCGCCGAAGGAGATCGCCAACGAGCTGCGCGAGAAGCTCAACGCCTGGACCGGCGGCCGCTGGATGGTGGCGTTGAGCCGCGCTCCCGGCGAGCCGACCATCGGCGAGGTGGCGCGGCAGCGTGCTGCGGCCGAGCTGGGCGAGGTCAAGCGCCATCCGGCCGTCGAGGCGGTGCTGGAGCAGTTTCCGGACGCGGAGATCACCGGCATCCGGCCGTTGCCGCGCCCCCGCACCGACGAGACGGGCACCGGCTGATCCACGCCGCGACGCCGGCGGCCGAACCCGCCACCCGAGGTCCCACTGGAGGTCCGATGCGAGACATAATGAAGATGATGAAGCAGGCGCAGGAACTGCAGTCGCGCATGCAGCAGATGCAGGAGGACCTCGCCAATCTCCTCGTCGAGGGCCAGTCGGGCGGCGGCCTCGTCAAGGCGACGCTGACGGGCAAGGGCGACCTCAAGGCCATCACGATCGATCCGAGCCTCATGCAGCCCGGCGAGGCCGAGATCCTCGAGGACCTGATCGTCGCCGCCGTCCAGGACGGCAAGGCCAAGTCCGAGGCCGCGGCGCAGGCCAAGGTGCAGGAGATCGCCGGCGGGCTGCCTCTGCCGCCGGGCCTCAAGCTCTTCTGATTGCTGACACGCGGCGGACGAGAATCCGTTAGAGACGGGCGCGGGGTTCATCCCCGCAGCCGATGGTGATGGAGACATGAGCGGCAAGGTCGCAGGCCCCGAGATCGAGCGGCTGGTTCAGCTCCTGGCGCGGCTGCCGGGGCTCGGGCATCGCTCCGCGCGCAAGGCCGCGCTGACGCTCATCAAACGCCGCGCCGACCTGCTGGAGCCGCTGTCGGCGGCCATGGCCGAGGTGGCGCGCTCCATCGTCGTGTGCGCCACCTGCGGCAACGTCGACAGCGTCTCGCCCTGCACCGTCTGCCGCGACGAGCGGCGCGACCCCTCGCTCATCGTCGTCGTCGAGGAGATCGCCGACCTGTGGGCGCTGGAGCGGGCGGGCGTCGTCAGCGCGCGCTACCATGTGCTCGGCGGCCATCTCTCGCCGCTCGACGGCATCGGTCCCGAGCGGCTCAACATCGACACGCTCGTTGCGCGCGCCGTGCCGCCGGTGACGGAGGTTCTGCTGGCGCTCAACGCCACCGTCGAGGGCCAGTCCACCGCGCACTATCTGTCCGAGCGCCTGCAGGCGAGCGGCGTGTCGGTCTCGCGGCTCGCGCACGGCGTGCCGGTCGGCGGCGAGCTGGACTATCTCGACGAGGGCACGCTTGCCGCGGCCATCAAGAGCCGCCGCGCCATCTGATCGTTCCGTCTCCGCTCAGCCCGCCTTGGTTCAGGCCGTCTCCGCTCAGGCCGGCTTGCGGCGGTAGAGCTTGAACCCCAGCCGCGGCTGGTGGAACGACGCGCGCGGATCGATCAGCACGCCGGCCGGGATCGCCTGGCGGCCGAGCAGCATGCGCGCCGACATGCCGTCGCGGTTGGCGAGCCCGATCTCGATCGGCCACGAGCGATCGCCGATCTGCAGCGTGGTGGCGATGATGTAGCGCAGCTCGCTCTCGCCGTTGGAGCTCGTCACGCGGCGCTGGTCGAGCACCGGCGCGCTGCAGAACACCTCGATGTCGGAGCGGCGCGGCGCCGGATGAATGCCGAAGCGTACCTTGGGTGTGCCGGCGCGGCCGTAGGGCTCGACCGTGAAGGCATGCAGCGCCGACGTCTTGGCCCCGGTGTCGATCTTGGCCTTGATCGCGGGCAGGCCGAGGTCGGGCAGCGCCACCCACTCCTGCCAGCCGAGTATCAGCGGCTCGGACGCAGGGTGCACGCTCGGCGCGCGCCGGATTTTGCTGCTTGCGGTCATTGCCTCTCATGGCAAAGGGCCATCCCCGGCGCAAGGCCCATGCAAGACGCCTTTTGCAAGGCCCCATGCAAGGCGGGCGCACGTGCCTTGCCGCCGATTGACCGCCGCGCCGGCCTGACCTATCTGACGGCCATGACCATTCGACCCATATTGACCCTGCCCGATCCTGTCCTGCGCAAGGTCTCCCAACCCGTTGTCCGCATCGACGAGACGGTGAAGACGCTGGCGCGCGACATGCTGGAGACGATGTACGACGCCCCCGGCGTCGGCCTCGCCGCCGTGCAGGTGGGCGAGCTCGTGCGTCTCGTCGTGCTCGACGTCGGCGACGAGGAGGACGATCAGCGCCATCCGCTGGTCATGGTCAATCCCGAGATCGTCACGCGCGGCGAGGAGCTGCGCATGCACGAGGAGGGCTGCCTCTCGATTCCCGACGTGCGCATCGAGATCGACCGTCCGGGCACGGTCACCGTCCGCTACCTCGACCTCGACGGCAAGCGCCGCGAGCTTCAGGCCGAGGGCCTGCTCGCCACCGCGATCCAGCACGAGATCGATCACCTCGACGGGCGTCTCATCATCGACTTCCTGTCGCGGCTCAAGCGCGACATGATCGTGCGCAGATTCCGCAAGCAGGCCAAGGGCGAGACCACGGCCTGATCGGAGGCCGCCGGCAGGAGGACCATCGGCATGCGGCTCGTTTTCATGGGCACGCCGGATTTCGCGGTCCCGACGCTGTCGGAGATCCTCGACGCCGGACACGGGATTGCCGCCGTCTACACGCAGCCGCCGCGTCCGGCCGGGCGCGGGCTCGATGCGCGCAGGTCGCCGGTGCATGTGTTCGCCGACGCGGCCGGTCTGCCGGTGCTGACGCCGGCAAGCCTCAAGGGCGAAGCCGAGCAGGCGGTCTTCGCCGCGCATGCCGCCGATGCCGCCGTCGTCGTCGCCTACGGGCTCCTTCTGCCGCGTGCGGTTCTCGATGCGCCGCGGCTCGGCTGCTTCAACCTGCACGGCTCCGCGCTGCCGCGCTGGCGCGGCGCCGCGCCGATCCAGCGCGCGATCATGGCCGGTGATCGCGAGACGGCGGCGACCGTCATGCGCATGGAGGCGGGCCTCGACACCGGCCCCGTCTGTCTCGCCGAGCGCATTCCCATCGGTCCCGACATGACGGCCGGCGAATTGCACGACGTGATGGCGCGGCAGGGCGCGAGCCTGATGGTGCGCGCGCTCGCCGCGCTCGCCCGCGACAGCCTTGACTGCACGCCGCAGTCCGGGAGCGGCGTCACCTACGCGGCCAAGATCGACAAGGCCGAGGCGCGCATCGATTTCACGCAGCCGGCGTCCGCCGTCCACAACCTCGTGCGCGGTCTCTCGCCCCATCCCGGCGCGTGGCTCGAGCTGCCGGGCGCATCGGGTCCCGAGCGCATCCGCGTGCTGCGCACGGCGCTCGCATCGGGCTCGGGCGCGCCGGGCGTCGTGCTCGACTCGAACCTGACCATCACCTGCGGCGAGGGGGCTCTGCAACTCGTCGAGGTGCAGCGCGCCGGCCGCAAGCCCGCGCGCGCGGCCGAGTTCCTGCGCGGCTTTCCCGTTGCCGCCGGCGCGCAGGTCTTGCCGCGACGTTAATCAAACACGTCAAATGCGATCTATCTCCCGCCGCAGCGTTTTACTGTCGGCGCATGTAAGGAGTTGGAGGCGCGACATCATGCGTATCTGGATGACCACCTGGACGACTGCCCTGGCGGCGTCGGCCGCCGTTATCGCTGCCGCGGGCCCCGCGCTCGCCGACGCGCGCACGACGCGGATCGAGACGCGGCCCTTCTACGGCGCGACCGTCACCATCGAGGAAGGCGTGCGCGTATTCCGGCCGCTGCCCCCGCACGACCGCGTCATCATCAATCCGGGCAACAAGGCCAACATCAGCCTCGGCTTCAGCGAGCAGCACGTCTATTCCTACGCGCCGCCCGCCGTGGTGAACGTGCCGAGCGTGGTGCGGCGCGGTTCCGGCGGCTACGGCTATTTCGTGCCGCATCGCGCCGCGCGGGGATATTGGCACGGTCACGGCCATGCCGGCGGCGTCGGCGGACCCGCCCGCTAGAGGCCCCATCACGCTCGCGCGCGTGCGCTCCAGCACCCGTTTTGCTGCGCAGGGGACGCGTCGTGTCCGCTTGGATGCACGTTTTGTGCGTCTTTGGCGGCGGGCATCCCGAGCGAATTCAATGCCTTCGGCCCTGCGAACCGGTTCGCCCGCCGGTTCGGCCCGTTGGTTCGGCCCATTGGTTCGGCATGCTGGCGGTTCGGCACATTCGGCATATGACGCGTCACGGCGGCCATCGCCATCGAGACTAGCCGCGCCGCGGCGGGCGGGGATAACCTCCGCGCGATTTTTCTCGCCCGGCTGACGCCCCTGACGGCGCGGCCGCCGGTGTGCTAAACGCTCAGGCGACATTGTCCCGCCTTCGGTTCCGGTTGTCCGCCCCAGTCGACCCGCTTGACACAGCCCTCCTCCCCGCCCGCTGCCCCGCCGCCCGCCTCCCTGTTCTCCGAGCGCAACTTCGCGCAGTTCTGGTTCGCGCGCGTCTTCTCCACCGTCGCCTACGCCATGCAGGCCGTCGCGCTCGGCTGGCAGCTCTACGCCATCACCGGCAGCGCCTTCGATCTCGGCCTGATCGGCCTCGTGCAGTTCGTGCCGATGGTGTTCCTCACCCTCGTCGTCGGCCACATGGCCGACCGCTACGACCGCCGCCGCATCGTCGCCATCTGTCAGTACATCGAGGCCGGCTGCGCGGCCGTACTGGTGGTTGGCACCGCCGGCGGCTGGCTCGGCCGCGAGGGCATCCTCGCGCTGGCGGCGGTGATCGGCTCGGCGCGCGCGTTCGAATGGCCGACGATGTCGGCGCTGCTGCCCGCGCTCGTCACGCGCGCCCAGCTCCAGAACGCCACCGCCTGGGCCACCACGGCCAACCAGACCGCGCAGATCCTCGGCCCCGCGTTCGGCGGCTTCCTCTATGCGCTGAGCGCGCTCGCCGCCTACGGCACCGCGGCGATCCTGTTTCTTTGCGCCGGCACGCTCACCCTTCTGCTGCGCACCGAGCGCCACGTGCGCCGCGCGGAGCCGGTCACGCTCGCCTCGGTCTTTTCCGGCTTCGCGCGCGCGAGCCTCGGCGCGCAGCGGCTGGCGCTGTCGGGCGGCCAGCTGGCGCACGAGTTCACGGACGCCGACATGTCGCCCGTCTTCCGCGCCAACGGCACCTCCATGCCGGACGGCGACGCCTACGCCCGGCTGCTGGCGAGCAAATTCGCCGACTGGCGGCTCGAGGTGACGGGCCTCGTGCGCAAACCGCTGAGCCTGTCGCTGGCCGACCTCAGGGCGCTGCCCGCCCGCACCCAGATCACGCGCCACGACTGCGTCGAGGGCTGGAGCGCGATCGGCAAGTGGACCGGCGTTCCGCTGCACGAATTGCTGCGCCGCACCGAGCCGAAGCCGACGGCGCGCTATGCGGTGTTTCGCTGCGCCGACACCTACGAGGAGACGAGCGACGGCACCGGCGTCTATTACGAAAGTATCGACATGGTGGATGCCTGGCATCCGCAGACCATCCTCGCCTACGCCATGAACGGCGCCGAGCTGCCGGTCGCGCACGGCGCGCCGCTCCGCCTCAGGGTCGAGCGCCAGCTCGGCTACAAGCATGCCAAGTACGTGATGCGCGTCGAGCTGGTCGACAGCTTCGCCCGCATCGGCCGCGGCAACGGCGGCTTCTGGGAAGACCGCGGCTACGAGTGGTACGCCGGCATCTAGCCGCACCGCAAGATTGGCCGGCCGTATCGACAAACTTTTTTGCCGGCCTGGAACAATTGTAGCGCCCTGAGGTTGTTTTTTGTGTAGACCCAAATTTCGGGAGACGGGATCGGCTGCTATTTTTTTTTAAGTTGCGGGAGACCTGATCGATGGCGGTACGGAGATCGACGCTTCCGGAGGTGGTAAGATTAGAGTCGCGTTTGGCCGAGCTGGAATTTGCCGCCCAGGATATCGAGCGGTTGTCGGGAGCGACCCAGCTGACCCTCAGGATCGAGAGCGACACCTGCTCGGACATCGCCATAGCCGTTAAAGGCACCGGCGTTCGCGACAAGGTCATACGTTCCCTGCGGGACATCATCGATGCGGAGCGGTCCAGCATCTGGAATTGCCTCGCCGCTCGCGGAATTTCGATGGACTGACCGATGGATTGACCGTGGCGGGCGGCGGGGACGGCGTGCTAGCGTGGTCCGGCATTCAGCGGAAGATGCCGGCAGCAGAACGTGCTGGCAGCAGAAGGTGCAGGATCCGTGATCGAGACCGTTCCCCGCCGCCTGGCCGACCTTGTCATGCTGCTCTGGGTGGGCTTCTTCGTTTTCACGGTTGCCCAGCAGAACGGCTGGTTCTAGGCCCGGCCTGGGGTGCTTGAGCGGCGCGCGCGAGGGCGCGCGGCGGTTGCCGTTGCGCCTGCGGACGGTAAGAATACGGCATGACCGTCCCCGCCACCGTGTACGCCATTTTCAGCGCCACCGCGTCGGCGCATCCCGACAACCTGTTCCTGTCCGTGCCCGCGCGCGCCGACCGCTCCTGGTTGCCCGAGGGTGCGGCCTGGTCCTATGCCGCCACCGCCGCCGAGGTCGCCCGGCTCGCCGCGCTCTATGCCGCCGCGGGCTACGGCCACGGCCACCGCGTCGCGCTGCTGCTGGAGAACCGGCCGCATCACTTCTTCCACTTCCTCGCCCTCAACGCCCTGGGCGTCGGCATCGTGCCCGTCAACCCGGACTACCGGCGCGACGAGATGGCCTATCTCCTCGAGCACAGCGACACGGTGCTCGCCGTCGTCGCGCCCGAGCGCGTCGGCGATGTCGCCGATGCGGCAGCGCAGTGCCCGCGCCCCCCCGCCGTGCTCGACGCGCTGGCGCTGCCCGCGCGTCTGCCGTCCGCGCCCACCGCCGCGCCGCGCGCCGGCGTCCCCGGCCCCGACAGCGAATGCGCGCTGCTCTACACCTCCGGCACCACCGGCCGGCCGAAGGGCTGCATCCTCTCCAACTTCTATTTCCACACCGCCGGCGCCAACTATCGCGACCTCGGCGGCCTCGTCGACATCCGCCCCGGCCGCGACCGCTTCTACAACCCGCTGCCGCTCTTCCACATGAACCACCTCGCGGTGACGGCCACCTGCGCCATGCTCACCGCCAACGCCCTCATCCTGACGGAGCGCTTCTCGCCGACGCGCTGGTGGCCGGAGGTGACGGCGGGCGGCGCCACCATCATCCACTACCTCGGCGTCGTCGCGCCGATGCTGCTCAACCAGCCGCCGTCGCCCGCCGACCGCAGTCACGGCGTCCGCTTCGGCCTCGGTGCCGGCATCGAGCCGCAGCTGCACGCCGTGTTCGAGGAGCGCTTCGGCTTCCCGATGCTGGAGGTGTGGGGCATGACCGAGACCGGCCGCATCACCTGCGACGGCCATGAGCCGCGCGCCGTCGACACGCGCGCCTTCGGGCGGCCCTTCGTCGGCTTCGAGGCGCGCGTGGTCGATGCCGGCGACCGCGAGGTGCCGCGCGGCACCGACGGCGAGCTGCTGGTGCGCCATTCCGCGTCCGATCCGCGCGGCGGCTTCTTCTCCGGCTATCTCAAGAACGAGGCGGCGACGGAGGAGGCCTGGCGCGGCGGCTGGTTCCACACCGGCGACATCGTGCGGCAGGACGAGAGCGGCATGCTCTACTTCGTCGACCGCAAGAAGCACATCATCCGCCGCTCCGGCGAGAACATCGCCGCCGCCGAGATTGAGGCCGTGCTGCAGGCGCACGAGGCGGTGGCGCAGGTCGCCGTCGTCGGGGCGCCCGACGAGATGCGCGAGGAGGAGGTGCTCGCCTGCGTCGTCCTCATGCGGGGGCTGAGCGGCGATGCCGCGCTGGCGCGCGCGCTCTTCGACTGGTGCTACGAGCGCCTCGCCTACTTCAAGGCACCGGGCTGGGTGCTGTTTCTCGACCGCCTGCCCACCACGGGCACGCAGAAGGTGCAGAAGACGCTCATCTTCGAGCCCGGCGAGGACCCGCGCGCCCGCCCCGGCATCATCGACCTGCGCTCCGCCAAGAAGCGCGGCTGACGCCCGCCCCCGGTTGGCGCTTCACAGGTAGCGGGATATGCGGCTCGCTCACGTCGTTGCCGCGATCTGCGCCCAGGATCGCGCACATCTTCAACGAGGCACGCATCGGATGAAATCGCAGACGCTCTCGAGCAGCCCCGTCGTCGCCGGCCAATGCCTCTGCGGGGCCGTGCGGTTCGAGATGGACTATCCCGCGTTCTGGGCCTGGCATGATCACAGCCGCGCCAGCCGGCTTGCGCATGGCGCCGTGTATGCGACCTACGTCGGCACCTGGCGCAAGCGCTTCCGCATCACGGCCGGCGAGGACGACATCAGCCGCTTCGAGGAGAAGGAAACGGGCGCGGTGCGCAGCTTTTGCCGGCGCTGCGGCACGCCGCTCGCCTACGAGCGCACCGGCTCGCGGCACATGATCAACATCCCGCGCGCGCTCTTTCGGAGCCGCACTGGCCGTCAGCCGATCTACCACATCGCCATCGAGGAGATGCAGGACTGGGCCTACGGCGGCGAGCCGCTGGTTCCGCTCAAAGGCTATCCGGGCGTGTTCTGGACGCGGTCCAGGAAGAAGGGCCGCCCGTAGGAGGCCGCTCGGCCCCGATCCGGTGGCGTCGTTCGTGATCTTTTTCCGACCGACGTCCGACGCGCGGCGAGGTTGGAGCGGGCAGCGAGGATCGAACTCGCATCGTCTGCCTGGAAAACAGCGGCTCTGCCATTGAGCTATGCCCGCTTCGCGCGCCGGGTCGGTGCGTCATGCCGGAAGCATGCCTCCGGCATGACGGCGCGCGAACGAAGTGGCGGATGGTGCAGGGATCGAACCTGCGCAACCTAAAAGGTCTCGGCGCACTAGCATTGCGCTGCCTTACCGCTCGGCCAACCATCCGCAATTCGAATTGGAGCCCTCGGGATGACTCGAACAGCCGTCCGCCGTCGAGAAGACGGCCGCTCTCGTCCGCTGAGCTGCGAGGGCGATCGTGTGCGGCATCCACCTCTCAGTCCTTGTACGGGTCGAACTCCCCCGGCCCCGCCATCGCGACGGCGAACGGCCGCAGCGTGTGCAGGACCCGGATCGTGCCCTCGTGCTCGCGCAGCACGTCCGGCAGCCTGCGGTAGGCCATCGGGCTCTCGTCGACGTCGCCGCCACGCAGCAGGACGCGCCTGTCCTGCAGCCAGGCGTCCATCTGCTCGCGCGTGAAGCGGGGCGGCCTGACCCATTCGCCGGCCTTGTTCTTCTTGCCCTTCGCCTCCACGCGGCCGCAGATGCGGCCGGCCCCGTGCACCGTCGAGTAGAGGCTGTCGGCCGAGGCCTCGCTCTCGACGCCTTCGAGGATCACCGCGTCGTCCCCCATGGAGCCGCCGACGAAGCCGCGCTGGCCCGGGAAGGCCGGCGTGGCGCCCTTGCGCACCACCCACAGCTCGCGACCGCCGTGCGTCTCGCGCCAGGCGAAGTTGTGGTGGTTGTGCACGCTCTCGGTCACGGCGGCGCCGATGATCCGGCGCACGCGGTCCACGACCCATTCGCGACCGGCATAGGCATAGAGCCCGCCGAGCTCGATCCCGGCGATGTAGCTTTGCCCGAGGTCGCTGTCGGCCCGGATCACGGCCGGATCGACCTCCATGCCGTCCTTGGCGCCGGCCCATGCCAGGTGCTTGGTCGTGATCCGGTGTCCCAGGCCGCGCGAGCCGAAGTGCACGCCGATCCAGACGAAGCCGTCCTCGTCCTCGAACAGGTCGACATAGTGGTTGCCGGACCCGACCGTGCCGAGCTGCTGGCGCGCCATCGCCTTGAGCTCGGTGACGCCGGCCGCATCCCACAGCGGAGAGCCGAAAAGATCGTGATCGACCTTCACGGCGTTGCGCTGCCCGATGCCGAAGCTGATCGACCGGCCGATATCGTCGAGGATCGTCCTGGCGCGCGGCGCCAGCTCCGCGTAGCGGGCGTCGAGCCGCACGGCCATGTTGCCGCACGCGATGTCGAAGCCGACGCCGCTGATGGAGATGTCGTCCTCGTAGGCGACCACGCCGCCGATGGGGTGGGCATAGCCGAGATGGCCGTCGGCGCACAGGACGCCCTGGACCGCGCTGCCCACGGTCATGCAGCGCTGCATCTGCGCCAGCGTCTTGGGCTCATGCTCGCCGTAAATCCTGACGTTGCTCACGACGCGCTCCTAGTGCGCTTGAGTTGAGTGGTCAGCGTGGATGGATTTGAACCACCGATCTCCTGGTTCCAAGCCAGGCAGGGACGACCAGACTCCCCTACACGCTGATTGACTGGGTCGCTTCGGCAGGCCCGATGCTGTGGGCGTGCGCTCGAACCGAAGCGTGACTTTTGCTCGCAACGGCCGAGCACACGGCGGGCCCCGGACCTGCACGCGAAGCCGCGGCCCGGAGCGTGCGCAAACGCGCGCACGCCCAAGGCACACGGATAGAATCTGGATGGTCTGCGGATCGCGTTGCGGGCCATCGGCCCCTCCTGCCTGAACGGCGGAGGGAACGTGCCCTGCGCCGGTTATTCCGGTTTCAGTCTCGAGGTCTGTCCGCTTGGACTGCTCGTCCGGTGGGAACCCGGATATGCCATGCACACGCCAATGCGCGACCCGCCGCTCGGTCGATCGGACCGTCCGGTGGCGGCGCTGGGCGCGGTGGCGATATGTGATGCGATGCGCATCGGGTTCCTCAGGCAGGTCGCTGAAACGATCATCAGCGGACGCTGTGTTTGGCTGAAACGGCGCGGCTCGTCAAGAGGCGGCGAGGCGGGATGCGGTCTATCCCGCCGCGCCCACCATCGCCGCCGCGCGCTCGATGAGGGCATAAGCGGCGGCGAGGCGGGATGCGGTCTATCCCGCCGCGCCCACCATCGCCGCCGCGCGCTCGATGAGGGCATGAGCGCCGCCCGTGAGCCTGTAGCCGCCAAGCTCGGCGAGCGGCACGAAGCGCGCCGCTGCCGCGTCGCTGGCGGCGACCGGCTCGCCCGCCGTCCAGCGCGCCGCGAAGACGCAGATGACGTAGTGCGCCACCAGCACGCCGGCCGTGTTGCGGATCAGCGCGTCGTGCACGTCGACGAGCCCCGCCGCCTCCGCCGTCACGCCGGTCTCCTCGTTGACCTCGCGCAGCGCCGCCGCGCGTGCCGTCTCGCCGGCCTCGATGTGCCCACCGGGCAGGCTCCACATGCCCTTGAGCGCGCCCGCGCCGCGCTCAACGATCAGCACGGCGCCGCCGCGGAACACGGCCGCCGACGCCGCCGGCTTCGCCCTGACCTCCTCGCCTTCGGACATCTGCGCCCCGGTTGACTCATCTGTTACGCGCGGCGGGATTTTAACCTGGCAGCTTGCCTTCTACTATTGCTCGGCGAAAAGCTACTTTTGCAAATTGTGCAGATTGCAAGAAGTCGTGGTCGGCCAATTTCGTTCCGGCGTGCACGATCCTACTTCGCTTCTGATACATTTCTCGGACAACACCAAACGCCTTGTCGCGGTCACTTTGCGAGTTGGCAATGTAGGCGGATAGAGCGCTAGAGATTGCTTTGGTCTTATGCTGAGCCTCGCTAAGCCCGAAGAACGTTTCCATTGCGCTCCATATCAAAACTATTGCCAGCTCTTTCGTCTGACACCACTGTGCTTCTTCGTATATGCTAAAAGCGGTGGCGAACCTTGGCTCGGCGTAGAGTTTCGCAAGCTTTGGCAGAAATACTACCCATGCCAAATCATCTTCCGAGCAGCGTGCAATGCTGCTGCCGTTAAAAATGCCAAACTGGTGTGGCGTTGCCTCAATCAGAATGGATGCGACCTCTCTGTATCGCTCGCCCATTTCCATGAAGGGCATGTTACCCATCGCGGCGGCACGGATTGGCACGTTTATCTGAAGTCGAAGAAGCGCAGCAAGCAGCCACGCGGTTCTGGCGGCGTCCAAACCCTCAGGGATCGCAGCGGCGTCTATTTTCGCTTGAACGCGGCTCTGAAAACTAAAACCGCCGCGAATAGCTGCCCACGGCGTAGGATGAGCGGCGTTCTCGTTGGGCGGAGCCGCGAACGCCATCATCGGAGCACTGAACATGTCTACGAATACTCGGCGCAGCTCTACGCCAGGTGTCGGTTGAACCTGCTCGATGGGAAGCTCGATGCCCGTCAGGCACACGTAGGCGGGCGCCTTCCTCGAATCCCATGGGTCGAGGCAATCGCGCGGATGGCTTGGTCGTATGTCCTCAAGCTTCTCAGTAGTATTGGTTTTCTCTGGCACTCTACCAACCAAGTTGTGGTGCCCCCTGCTGGATTCGAACCAGCACGCCCGTAGGCTCGGAATTTTAAGTCCCGTACGTCTACCAGTTCCGTCAAGGGGGCGGAGTTTGGCGACCTGATTGATAGTCGCGCCGTTCCCGAGCGGCAAGCGGGCCTCAGGCGCGCCGCGCGTCCGCCGCCGCGGCATAGGCCGCGCGTAACAGCAGCGCCAGCAGCGCCGCGTTGATGAGGTGCCAGGCGAAGTGCGTGCCGAGCGCGCGCCCGCCCAGCGCCGTCCACGGGCACAGCGCGCGGTCGAGCGTGCGCAAGGTCAGCGAGACGGCGAAGAGGCCGCCCGCGCCGAGCAGGGCCGGCGCCGCGCCGTGGCCGCGCGCATGGAGCACCGCGCCGATGGCGATGAGGGCT
>JBFWWW010000001.1:0-61041 GCA_050245975.1 Hyphomicrobiaceae bacterium | reverse complement strand
GTCGATCTCATTGCCGGCGGCACGATCTCCGGCAAGATCGCCAAGGACCTGTTCGAGATCGTCTGGACCGAAGGCGGCGATCCGGCCGCCATCGTCGAAACGCGCGGCATGAAGCAGGTGACCGACACCGGCGCGATCGAGAAGGCGGTGGATGCCATCATCGCGGCCAATCCCGACAAGGTGGCGCAGGTGAAGGCCAAGCCCACCATGCTCGGCTGGTTCGTCGGCCAGGTGATGAAGCAGTCGGGCGGCAAGGCGAACCCGCAGGCTGTGAACGGTATCCTGAAGGCGAAGCTCGGCATCTGAGGAGGCCCGTCATGGGCGAGGCGATGGAGCTGTCGGCCCTGCTGGTGTTCATGGGCGCGCTGTTCGTCGCCGCCGCTTCGCCGGGACCGGCCGTTGCCGCCATCGTCGCCCGCGTGCTGGCGCGTGGGCCTTCGGGCGCCGTCGCCTTCTGCGCCGGGCTTGCCATCGGCGACATCGTCTGGCTCGTCTGCGCCGTGCTCGGCCTCGCGGTCATGGCGCAGACATTCCAGGGTCTGTTCGTCGTCATCAAGTATTGCGGCGCGGCCTATCTGCTCTTTCTCGCCTGGAAGCTGTGGACCGCGCCGGTCGGCGACACCCGGCCCGAGGCGGCGCTCGATGCCGGCTCCGTGCGTCTGTTCCTCGCCGGCCTTGCCGTCACGCTCGGCAATCCGAAAGTGATGATCTTCTATCTCGCCCTGGTGCCCAATATCGTCGATCTGGCGCACCTGTCCGCGCTGGGCCTGGCCGAGCTCTCGATGGTCGTGCTGATTGTGCTGACGATCGTTTTCGGGGCCTACATCCTGCTCGCGGTGCGCGCGCGGCGCATGCTGTCGAGCCCGCGTCTCGTGCGCGCCGTCAACCGCGGCACCGGCGCGGTGATCGCCTCGGCCGCCGTGGCCATCGCCACCCGCTGAGCCCGCCTGAAAACGGCGATGCCGGCCGCAGCGTCTGCGACCGGCATCGGAAAACGACCGACAGCCTCGCGCCGTCAGCGCTTGGCTTTGGCTTTCGCCTTCGTCTTCGCGCCGGCGGCGCGCACCTTGCCCGACATCTTCTTCAGGCGGCGGCGTGCGGCGAGCGTGTTGCCGCTCGAGCGCGTTGCCTTCTTGCGCGGGATCACCCGACGCGCCTTCTTCTTCTGCTTCTCGACATTGCGGGCCGAACGCGTGGCCATGATCGGGCTCCTTTGTGCTGTTGATGCACAGTCATCTAGGGATTTTTGCGCAGATGCACAAGTCGTGTGCGCATGTCATGCGCGCTTCGCGCGCGGCATCAGCCGCCGAACTTGTCCATCATCCACTTCAGACCGAACGTGCCCGGCGACAGCAGCACGAACGCCCACAGGAATGCGGAGCCGAAGTTCGCGATCTGGAATCTGAGCCACGGCATCTGCGCGATGCCGGCGACGATCGGCACGCTCGCACGCAGCGGACCGGAGAAACGACCGAGCACGACCGCCCACGCGCCCCAGCGTTTGAACAGGTCGTGTCCGCGTGCGATGAGGCCCGGATATTTGTTGAGCGGCCACATCTGCTCGATCTTCTCGTGATAGTGGTAGCCGAGCCAGTAGGAGAGCCAGTCGCCCATCGCGGCGCCGATGGCGGCAGCGGAGAGGATGACCCAGAAGTTCAGTCCGCTGCCGGCGCCGAGCAGCGTGCCGATGCCGACCAGCAGCGCCCAGAACGGCAGTATCAGCGATACGAAAGCCAGCGACTCGCCGAACGCTAACCCGAACACCACCGGCGCGGCCCACTGGTTGTGCTCACGCACGAACGTCAGCAGGCCCTCGGCAAACTGCGTCATATCCATGCGCGAAAGTCCCCGTTGGCGCTGGCGGCACGTCCCGCGAGAGCAAGGCCCGACCGCGTGGGACTTGTCAATGTGCCGTGCGCGTCATGCGCGGCAGCGCCGCTTCATTTCGGAAGCCAGTTCCCGGCTCACCTCGGTCGCCAGCATGACGCCGCGCGAGACCTGCGCTGGGGACAGCGACTGCGCGGATGGTCCGCGCAGGATGTGCGGAGCCTGGTCCGCCTCGCGGCGTCCGATGGCCAGCTCGTCGCACGACAGCATGCGGCGGCTGCCGCGGAATGCGAACATGCGCACTCCCGATGCGTAGGCGTGCGGGGTTGCCGGCTCGCGCACCCATTTGCGCTGCCGGTCGGCCATCAGCGACTTGAGCTCTGCCTGACGCCGCCCGATGCATTCATGCGAGTCGTCGACGCAGGCGGTCTGGTCCGGCTCTGAATTGCCGAACGAAAGGCCGGCGCAGCCGGCGCCGAGCGCTCCGGTCAGCAGGATCATGGCGAGGCTCGTTGTCAGGCCGGCTGTGGGCCGGCCTCCTGCGCGGTGGCGGACGGTTGGCATGCTTCCCTCTTGAGAACCCGACGCCAAGCCCATAAAAATCCGGCGTGGCGGCCGTAAGGCGCCTTCGCGCCTTCTAACAAAGTATTGCGTGGCCGGTCCCACCCGTTCGTGCCACGTTCCTCGGAATTGCTTTTACCCCCGCCGGCGCGTCGTTGGAACCCGCTTACAGGTTGAGGAGACAAGAAAATGGCACACGCTATCCGCATTCATGCGCAGGGCGGTCCCGACGTCATGAAGTGGGAGGAGGTCGATGCCGGCGCACCAGGCCCCGGCCAGGTCAAGCTGAAGCAGAAAGCGGTCGGAGTGAATTTCCTCGACGCCTATCACCGTTCCGGCCTCTACAAGCTGGCCGCGCTGCCGGCCATCATCGGCTCGGAGGGTGCCGGCGAAGTTGTTGCCGTCGGTCCCGGCGTGACCGACTTCAAGGTCGGCGACCGCGGTGCATACGCGGGCGTCATCGGCGGCTACGCCGAGGAGCGTCTCATTCCCGCCGACCGCCTCGTCAAGCTTCCGGACAGCATCGACGACAAGCTGGCTGCGGCGATGATGCTGCAAGGCATGACGGTGCGCTACCTGCTGCGTGAGACTTACAAGGTCGGCAAGGGCACGACGATGCTCATGCATGCCGCCGCGGGAGGCATCGGCCTCATCGCCTGCCAGTGGGCCCGCCATCTCGGCGCGACCATCATCGGCACGGTCAGCACGTCGGAGAAGGCGGAGCTGGCCAAGGCCAATGGCTGCGCGCACGTCATCAACTACAAGACCGAGAGCTTCCCCGAGCGCGTGAAGGAGATAACCGGCGGCAAGGGATGCGACGTCGTCTACGATTCCATCGGCAAGGACACCTTCCCCGGCTCGCTCGATTGTCTCAAGCCGCTCGGCCTGTGGGTGAGCTTCGGCAACGCGTCCGGCGCCATCACGGGCATGGACATCGGCATCCTGGCCGCCAAGGGCTCTCTATATGCGACACGACCCACGCTGCAGACTTATGTCGCCAAGCGCGCCGATCTGCTCGCCAACGCCAACGAGCTGTTCGATGTCGTCGCCAAGGGCATCGTCAAGATCAACGTCAATCACACCTATGCCCTCAAGGATGCCGCGCAGGCTCATCGCGATCTGGAGGGCCGCAAGACCACCGGTTCCATTGTTCTCCTTCCCTGACGCTGAACCGGAGCGGGCAGGCCCATGCAGGCCCATGACCCGCCCGCTCCCAAGACAAAGGATCACCGCCCATGACGCAGCGACCGATCGAGATCCACTACTGGCCCACGCCGAACGGGCACAAGATCACCATCATGTGCGAGGAGTGCGGGCTGCCCTATGTCATCAAGCCCGTGAACATCGGCCGCGGCGAGCAGTTCAAGCCGGAATTCCTGGCGATCGCGCCCAACAATCGCATGCCGGCAATCGTTGATCCCGACGGCCCGGGCGGCAAGCCCATCTCCATCTTCGAGTCTGGCGCCATCCTGCAGTATCTCGGCCGCAAGACCGGCAAGTTCTATCCCGGCGAGGAGCGCGCGCGTGTCGAGGTTGAGCAATGGCTCTACTGGCAGATGGCAAACCTCGGGCCGATGGCGGGGCAGGCGCATCACTTCCGCAACTACGCGCCGGAGAAGATCGCTTACGGCATCGACCGCTACACCAACGAGGTGCACCGGCTTTATGGCGTGATGAACATCCGCCTGGCGGATCGTCCGTATCTCGCCGGCGATTACTCCATTGCCGACATGGCGTCCTACCCCTGGGTGCGTCCCTACAAGAACCAGGGCCAGGACATCGCCGAATTCCCCCACCTCGAGGCCTGGTACAAGCGCATGCACGACCGCCCCGCTGTCGCCAGGGCCGTCAAGGTCGGCGAGGAACTGCGCAGCAACTACAACCTGGCGCAGGACAAGGAAGCCCAGAAGGTTCTCTTCGGTCAGCGTGCCCGCAAGTCCTGAAGCCGTTCCGGTCTTGATATTGGCGAGCCTTTGGAGCCGCCGAGCGAGCGCCCCTACTTGGGCGGCGCCGCTCCGTCCATCGCGGGCAGCACGTCCTCCGGGTCGGCGGCGAGCGCCAGGACGATTGCGGCGAAGACCAGGGCGCCGGTCAGGTGTCTCAGCGTGAAGGTTCCGGCGAGGATGGCGCCGGGCCAGATGCGGTCGATGACGAAGCTCACGACGGCGAGCAGGAGCAGCTTGAGGCTCAGCATCGGCAGCATCAGCGGGTGCGTCTCGAGCCACCACACGATCAGTCCCATCGTCAGCACGAGGCCGAGCGTTGCGAGCACGCGCCCGTTGAGCCGCGACATGAGGCCGGAAATGCGCAGTGCCATGAACCCCTCCATCGGCGTCGGAACGCTGGTGCCGGCCCCTGGACGCCACACGGGCAAGGGCATCGCCGCGCGCATCGCAAGACGATCCATCTCTTCAGTTGGGCATGCGCGGGCCGCCTCTCAAGAGGCGTGGCGGCGGCTCTTGGCCCCGCAGTGCCGCGCGCCCTGAAAAATCGGCCACGGCAGAGAATTTTTCCGGCTTGGTTAGTCGATCCTGACCGCGACCGCTAACAACTCCCTAACCGCCGTTCGTTCCGGCACGGAACGCTCCAATCTGGCGCGTCCGGTGGTGCGGCGCTAACCCTGAGTTCCTCGCAAGAGCGCTGAATTTGCTGACAAATTTACGCGTTCTCATCCAATCGCTGAGAAGGTTTGTTGCAGCGGCCCGCGGGCTGCCGGCGGAATTTTCCGCTCCGAGTAACGATGCCGGCCCTGTACCGGCGAGTGTTGGAGAGTTTCATGGCACGCCTGCAAACAGCCGGTCATGACAGCATCGATGCCGGTTACGGTCCGGCGCAGGGGCGAGGTCAGGGCACGGCTATGGGTCCTGACGCGCTGTTCGCGCTGGGCATCATGTATTGCGCCGGCCGCGAGGTGGCGTTGGACCTGGTCACGGCCCACAAGTGGTTCAATCTCGCGGCGATGCGCGGCAGCGTCGAAGCGCGCCGCTACCGCTCCGAGCTTGCGCTGGAAATGACCAAGGCCGAGGTCGCGCGCGCGCAGAAGCTGGCCCGCGAGTGGCTCACCCGCCACTGACGTCGATGCCTCGGCGCGGCCTGCGCCGGGGCTTGTCGCCTCAGCATTTGAAAAACAGCGACGTGACGCAGGACCACGTCTTCTTGGCCGCGCCCTTGATGGCGTCGCCCGTCGACTTGACGGAAGTTTTCACGTCGTCGCCGGCTTCCTGGATCTGCTCTTCCGTCGCCTTGTTGGCGCGCTTTGCCATATCCACGATCGTGCGCGGCTCGCCGGCGGGCCCCGTCGTCGGCTTGGCCGGCGCGCCGGTGGGAGCCGTCTGCACCGGCGGCACCTGATCGCCCTGCGCCGCCTCGAACGGGATGTGCCGCACGCTGCCGTTACAGTCGAAAACGGTGCCGCTCTTGACGCTGCAGCTCGCGTGTCCGCCCTGCTTGGCCATCGTCGTCACGCACAGCATCTGCAGCGGCTGCCGCCCGCCGGGCCGCGCGCCGTCGATGATGCAGCGATAGATGGTCTCGGGGCCCGAGCAGGAGATGCAATATTCCTGTGCCGATGCCGGGCGCGCCAGAACGGTGGCTGGCAGGGGCGCCACCACCAGCATCGCCAGCTTCGTCAGCCGTTGCCAAGGTGCTCCACGGGTCATCGAGGCGCAGATGGACCGCGAATGCGGCATTTCCGAGATAGTGCGGAACCCGGTGCTGCTGCGCCGCGTCACGGCGTGCCGTTGCGCCCGTGCGCCCGGTAGGCCGGCCGCTCGCTCAGCCGCTCGTAGTAGGCGCTCACGGCAGGAAGCTTCGGCTTGTCGAACTCGATGCCGAACCACCGGTTCACGACCAGACCCGTCGGGATATCGGCAATGGTGAAGTTGGTGCCGGCGAGATAGGGGCTGCCTGCGGCCAGATAGTCGTCCAGAAGTTTCATCTGCTGCGTCCAGCTCGACCGGCCGGCCTCGATCAGCTTGGGATCGTTCATCGCCGGCAGCTTCATGTACAGCCCTATGAACACCGGCCGCACGCCCCAATAGAGGTCGGTCGCGCCCCAGTCCATCCAGGCATTGATGACGGCGCGTGCTTTGACCTCGGACGGATAGAGATCTTCCCGTTTCCCCTTGGCCGCGAGATAGCGCGTGATGGCGTTCGACTCGCGCAGGATGAATCCCTCATCGTCGATCACCGGCACGACGGCCATCGGGTTCAGCTTCTTGAACTCGGGGCTGTCGGTCGGCTTGAAGCCGCGGCCCCAGTCTTCGCGCTCGTACTTGAGCCCGAGTTCATCGGCGACCCAGAGGACCTTGCGCACATTGATGGAATTGGCCCGGCCGTAAATCTTGAGCATGACGTTTTCTCCCTGCGGCTGGCGCATTCTAGCCGCCACGACCGTTCCGTCCATGCGCAACCGCGCCGCGGCCGCTCGCATGAGGTTGCGGGAGGAGACAGTCGCGACGCACGGCTTGCCGGCATCGGCGCACCTGCCGGCCGCCCGGCTGGCGTGTCCCGCCTCGCAGGCCTCGCGGGCGCCTGCCGGCGAGATGTCGGTCGCGCCGCTTGCTGTTGCCGCAGCCGCTGCCGGCCGCGCCGCTCGTCCACAGAGGTTCCCGCGGCTTGCAATTGCGCCACCCGCTCTTTATAGCCTGATCGCGCTGGAGACGTGGCCGAGTGGCTGAAGGCGGCGGTTTGCTAAACCGTTATACGCTCTAAAGGCGTATCGAGGGTTCGAATCCCTCCGTCTCCGCCAATCCCCAAAAATCGCAATGTGTCCGGTCGTGCCTCGATGCTCCGGATTGTTCCAAATAGCCGCTTGATTTCAACTGTTTGCTGCGTTCGACTTGTGTTCTGACGCTCCTCGGTGCACCCTGGCATCGCATTCCGATTGGGGGATGGATTGGGGGATCAGCGTGGCTGGCGTTCGCGGTCTGTATCGGTTGAGTTCCGCCAGGATCCGGGCAACCCGGACAGCCGGGACCCATGAGGATGGTGGCGGCTTGCGTTTCGTTGTGACGGACGCCAGACACCGACGCTGGGTCATGCGCATCACGATCCGTGGCAAGCGCCGTGAGTTCGGGCTCGGCTCATATCCGGCCGTGACCCTCGAAGCCGCACGGCGCCGCGCAGACGCCATCCGGTCCGCCGCCAAGGAAGGGCGCGATCTTGTTGCTGAAGACAAGGCGCGCAATCTGCGGGCCATGACGTTCCGGCAGGCCTTCGAGGCGTTCTTCGCATTGAAGGCGCAGACGCTCGCCAATCCCAAGCACAGCGCGCAGTGGCGCGCGACCATGGAGACCTACGTCTTCCCGCATATCGGCAGCCGTGCTGTCTCACTGATCCAGCCACACGAGATCATCGATATCTTGGCGCCCATCTGGTTCGACAAGCGGGAGACGGCGCACCGCGTTCTCCAGCGCATCGAAGCCGTGTTCAAGTCCGCGATCTTGCGTGGTGCGCGCGAGCAGGCCTCGCCTTGCATCGGTGTCGCGCAGGAGCTTGGCGGCCGGTCGCGTGCTGTCCGGCATCACCGGTCGCTGCCCTATGCCGACGTGCCGGCGTTTGTTGTACGGCTGCGTGCCCTGCCGCCGACCATGGCGCGGCTGGCGCTGGAGTGGCTCATTCTGACGGCCAGCCGCAGCGGCGAGACGCGCGGCGCCCGCTGGGACGAGATCGACGAGAAGGCGGCTCTCTGGGCCATTTCGGCTGAACGCATGAAGGCCAAGCGGCCGCACGTCGTGCCACTCCCTACACCATGCGTTGATGTCCTCGCCCGTGTGCGCGTCCTGGGCCGCAAATCCGATCTCGTGTTCCCTGGCACCGATGATGACGTGCCGCTGTCGGACATGACGTTGACCAAGGCGCTGCGCGACATGGACATCGCGGATCGGGCAACGGTCCATGGCTTCCGGTCGAGCTTCAAGATGTGGGCTGCCGAGGTCGCCAAGGTCCGGGATGAGGTTTCGGAGGCAGCGCTCGCGCACGTCATCCCAGACAAGGTGCGGGCGGCCTACCTGCGGTCGGACTTTCTCGATGAGCGGCGGCGGCTGATGCAGCAGTGGGTCGAGCACGCACGTGGCGGTGAAGCCGTCAAAGGGACGGTCGAAACGGTTTACGGTGGATACAATGAGGCCGCGGAGATCAAGTCCCGAAAGGATGCTAGCTGCTCTTGCCTCCGGGACGAGGGTTCGAATCTTGCCCGGCACCCCAGACTGAATATAAGCACGGACCCCTATATTATTGAAATTTTGTGATTTCTCTAGTCGATCTGCCGGCGGGAAGTGCGGTACTGGGCGCGATCGATTTGGAGCTCTGCCTTTTGGGCGTGGCGGCGTCATGCCGCGCGGCGCCTGCCCTTGGCCGTGTGCAAATGATCGGCGGCCAAGTTAACTGCCGGGCTTCAAACGCCCGAGAGGTATGGCGTGAACTCCGTTACGACGCGGCGATATAGATCACGTTTGAATGGGACGATGAGGTCGAGCAGACGGTTGGGCGGCACCCGTAGCCCGCTGTCACGATGGTGCGACCATCAGTAGCGAAAGCAACCCGTTGTTTTGAGCCGTGGGAGAACTCCGGGGCCAGCGAAGGCGATCCAAGCGCAGACTAGTTGTGGTTCCTCAGGAGGTTGTTCCTGGTCAGGCGGAGACGGCTGATTGGCGGCCTCTGGCCGAGGCTGGCATGGGGCCTGTGCCAGTTGTATCGGTGCAACCATCGCGGCAGCTCGTCGCGTCGCTGGTCTGACGTTTCGAAGGCGGTGGCGTAGGCCCATTCGCGCAAGGCGGTCTGGATGAATCTCTCGGCCTTGCCGTTGGTCTGCGGCGTATAGGGCTTGGTGCGCAGGTGCTTGATGCCGAGCCTGCGGCACGTCTTCGCCCAGAGCTTCGACTGATAGCAGGGTCCGTTGTCGGTCATGACGCGCTCGACTTCGATGCCGAGGCGCCGGTAGTAGGCGACGGCGGCGATCAGGTGCTCGACGGCGGGCTCCTTCTTCTCGCTAGGCTTGATCTGCGAGAAGGCGACGCGGGAGTGGTCGTCGACGGCGACGTGGACGTATTCCCAGCCGGGCGCAGTGCCGTTCTGGCGCTGATTGCTCTGACGGGCTCGGTTGCCGGTGATGCGATGGCCGACGGCATTGAGCGGCCGAGTTTTTTGATGTCGATGTGGATGATCTCGCCGGGCGTAGCGCGTTCATAGCGCGGGCGTGGCGTGGCGGGCTCGAGTGCGGAGAGCAGGCTGAGGCCGCGGCGCTTGAGGATGCGGCTGACGGTTGCCGGCGACAGGCGGAGTTCGGCCGCGATCGCAGCTTGCGTGCGGCGCTGTCGCCGCAGAGCCTCGACGGTATCGCAGACGGCAAGCGGGGTCTGGCTCGGCAGGGAATGGGGCCGTGACGAGCGGTCACGGAGGGCCTGGACGCCGCCATGGCAGAAGCGGCGGACCCATTTGGCGACGGTCTTCGGGCTGGTGTTGAAGGCTCGCGCGGTTTCGGCCTGGCTCAGGCCGCCTCGCATGACCGCCAGCACCATGTCCTCTCGACCTCTAGGCGTCAGAGAGGCATTCTTGTGGACGTTCATTCGGTCCCCCGGTGTGAAGTTGGTGTCTCGCAACTTCAGCTTCCCCGGTCCGGACCGAATGAACAACCTCCTGAAAGTTCACAACTAGTCCTCGCCAACAGATGCCACTTGCGCGACAATCAGAACCTCTCGGTTTGCTACGGGGCGGGCAGTGGGTGGCGTATTGGAATCGCAGCTGGAAGAGCCGTTCACGGTTCTCCTCAAGACAAGGCTTGGACGAGATTTGTTGCAGCCTGCCGGCGTGCCGCCGGTTTGGCGTGTAGAAAACACTGCCCGTGGCGGTCCAGCTGTCGGCCAATGGTCGCGTCCCGATGTGATCTTGGGCTGCGTTCGCCGCTACCGGTCACGCGCAGTGCCTGAATTGGAGCTGTACGGTTTTGAACTGAAGACAGACGTCGGCTTCGACGTCAGCTCCGTGCACCAGGCTCTCGCGCACACGCGGTATGTGAACTACTCTAGTGTTGTAGTGCACTGTCCTAGTGATGAGACATGGGAGCACCGTCTCTCCGATGTGCGCTACCACGCGCAAAAGCACGGCATCGGTGTCATTCGTCTGAAATCAGCTGCGCCTGAGACTGACTACGACATTGCGTTGTTCAGTGAGCGGTTCGATCCAGCTCCCCGTGCGGTAGACTATTTCTTGGAAGACCGCCTTCCGGATCTTTTAGATTGGGTACAGACGCAGCTTGGCAAGGAGCTTTGAGTATGCGTGCTCATGTTGCGGCGATCGCGAGCATGAAGGGCGGTGTCGGAAAAACTACGCTGACGTTGTCGTTAGCGGAAGGTACGGCGGCCCTGAAAAGCAAGCGCGTGCTGGTGATCGATCTTGATCCGCAGATCAATGCCAGCACGCTTCTCACTGGCGCCGTGCCGAAAGACAGCGTTCCTTGGCGGACCGGCACCAGCCTACAGCACTTTCTTGAAAAGCGTCTGTCGCACCCAAATACCGTCGCGGATGCGTATGTGCTGAAGGATGCGATGGACTTTTCGCCTGCCAGCACTGTCTCCCTGATGTCTGGAGACTATGAGCTACGCAGTTTTGAGCGACGACTGTTGGTAAAGCCCAAGCAGACGGTAGATGCGGCGCTAAATTTTGCACGCGACACAATGCAAGGTCTGCTGGATGAGCAGAGGTCCCTCTTCGACTTGATCCTGTTCGACTGTCCCCCGGGCTTTTCGATCTTCACAGAAGCAGCCCTCGGCCTGAGCGACACAGTCATTTTGCCGACGGCGCCGAATAATCTGGGGACGCAGGGGCTCTCCGCCTTCGTGAAATACATGGAAGACGAACTCGAAATTGGCGATGCCTGTGAGCGCGCGCATGTGTTCTTGACCATGACCGGACGAACGAAGACGTCGCTCGAATTCGAGAAGGCCGTGCGTGGCGAACAGAACAAGCTCGAGCCGCGCTACCAAGTGCTGAAGTGCGGCTATCCTTATATGGATGGCTTCCAGAAAGCGATGGACCGTCGCGAATGGAATATGCGGAAACTAGGTGCCATTCAGCGTCGACTCAATCAGCTTCGTAACAGGACGCTGTTCGATCGCCTATATGATGGCGTGGATGAGCACGTCGAGAAGCTGGTCACCGAGGCATGGACGGTCTTTAAACCTGAGGGGGGTAGAGATGGACGGATCCCAGCTAGCCAAGGCCCTCGCGGACATCATCCGCACGAAGCCCGACCTTAACACAGCGTTTCAAGACACGATCGCAAAGTGGCTAAAGTCCACCGCGTTGAAAGGCGCTGCACTGCAACGCTATCAGGAAGTACAGAAGGCAGCAGGTGACGATTTCATCGTCTGGTACCTGAAGCGGCAAGTTGACAAGGACATTCCCGCCCTAGCCAAGAAGCTCGATCCGAATCTGCCGGGTCTCAAAGACCTTGGGGCATCTGCTCTGCGCGGTCATTTGAGCCTGCTTATTTCGGGAAAGGCGCAGCCGACGCCGAAAGCGGTGAAAGCGCCTAAAGGAAAAACCAAAGCTCCTGGGCGCCCGCTCGAAGATGTGTTGCGACTTGCTAACCCGTTGCAACGGCGGATTGAGCTAGAGAAGCTTTCCCCCGCTGAACTTAGGGCAGGCATCCATACGCATAGCATCAACGCCGGCAGCTTAAGCAATCAACCATCCAAGACTGAGCTAATTGAGCACATACAGGCTGCGATCGCGGCGGGTTGGCCGGAAGCGCGCAGCGTGCTCGACGACTCCAAATACTGAGCGATGCCCGGTCGGCGTTCTCCAAATCATTCAGGCGGTCGGCCACCTGGGCGAATGACGATGGGCTCACCAGCGTGCACACGCACATTGAAATCGGCATAGACATCGATCGCAGAGGTAATTCCAACTTCCAATGTGACGGCCAAAGCATACGGGATCTTGTCGTGCAGTCCCTTGGTCGGGGGTCTGCACGTTATATCAAGCTGGATGCCCTGGTTTTGGACGAACACCGTGGGGTCTAGGCCTGACCACCGTCGATGCACAACGGTGCCGCGCGATGCCCGTCCGTCGCTGCCATGGCAGTGCTCACGGTCCATCACTGGGACCAAGAGCAGGAGCGAGGGGTTCGCGAGATGCGCCGTGTTGCGACCGGACCCATCGTTGTCTTGACAGCCGATGCCGAGGTCCACGGGGCGATGTGGCTGATGGCTGAGTACCTTCCCGAAGTAGCGGAGCTTGATCGAAAGATCTTTCCGCCGATCGAGCAGTTCGCCACTTGGTTGGGGGGAACACCCACGTTGTGGTACTGCCTGTGCGCCGGGACACCCCTGATTGGTCGCTGATGTCGTTCTGGGCGCACCCCGACCGTGTGTTGGATGCTCGGGCACGCCAGGGGACATCTGGATTTGCGCGTATGCAGCCCGAGGTCGTCGACCGGGTCGTGGCTGCGATCGAGCATGATTTGGCTACCGGCATATGGGACCGCCGCCACGGTGAACTGCGGAAACTCGACGCATTCGACGCGGGGATGAGATTGATCGTAAATACGCCGGAATAGGCGACCGGCGCTGAGCTATGGTGCCTAGTCCTTTCACGTGCAGCCCGACCGTAATGAGATGAGAACCAGACGGGCATGGAACGAATTATGAATAGTCGTGACGGGTCATTTTCGACGGTTTCAGCAGCGATTGTCGGCTGCATGATGCCCGCTTCTACCCGGAAGCGTCCAATCGAGGCGTGTCCGAAAGCGTTGCGTCTGGCCAGGCCCCTGTGATTTTCAAGCTTCCAAACTGGGCACTCGGCGCATGCGCTACGAACTAGCCGATTATGAAAGGATTGCCCTCTAGCGCCTAGCGGCTGTAGCGAATTTGGTTCAGATCCCCGCCTTCCTCTGCCGCCAGACTGACTTAGTCGTGGCCGCCGCGCGAGCCACCATTGCCGCCGGTGGATGTCCAATGCAAGGCTCGCCGGTCTGCTTACGCTCTTTGCAAGCCACTCCTCTGCGCGCCCAACGTAAGGGACCGGAATCCACCGATACCGACCGACTTCCTGTCAGGCGGCTGGCGTTTACATACTTTGCTGCATTGGCGGAGTTCGAGCGGGGCATCATCCGGGAGCGTTGCCGGCCTGTCGGCAGCCCGTGCCCGTGTCGCCCGCAAACCAGTCCCGCTCGACTTCTTTGTGGATACGGGCAGCATAGTAGTTACGTCGGCTTTGGTGCAAACGTCCTCTTTGCTACTCTCTTAGTGAGCTAATTTGCTTAACTGATACTGAGGAGAGGTTCGAGATGGCGGATTCTCCATCCGGCCCAGCAGACACTCTTCCGCCGGGCTTATCGATAGGCAAGAACTCGGCGGAAGCGGACGATGAATTCCTTCAGTCGTGCTTCATCCGCACGCCTGCCTACGACGACCTCACGAATTTCGATTCGCCCAGAATGATCGCACTCGGCCGTACCGGGGCCGGGAAGACCGCCATCCTGAACGGCATACAGAATAACTTCGGAAAAATCTCTGAGATCGATCCGATAAGCATATCGATGGAGTACATCTCCAACTCGACTGTGCTCACGTATCTCAATGAAGTTGGCGCGGATATCGACCTGCTCTTCCAGGTGATTTGGAAGCACGTACTTTGCGTGGAGTACATACGGCTTCGCTATAACGTCAAAGATCAAAAAAAGTGGTTGGTGTTTCTCTCGCGTCTTGAGAAGATGATCTCAAAAGACGAAAGGCGCGCCGCCGCGTTGACCTACCTTCAGCAGTACGAAGGTAAATTTTGGATCGCAATCGATGAGAACATGAAGGAGGTAATGCAGAGGATAACGAAGAAACTTGAAGGCGCGATTGGCTACAACGAAAGCAAGGCCAGTTCCGCACGAGATCTGACGACAGAAGAAAAGAAAGAGATCGGAGTTCGATTTAGAAAGATAGTAACGGCTGAGCAATTATCGCAGCTGTCCAACCTCGTCGGACTATTGGCTGATGATGAAGACAAGAATGTTAAGCACTTCATCCTGATTGATCGATTGGACGAGCAGTGGGTCGACGACAAAATCAGGTTCCGCATGATCCGAGCGCTCATCGAGACGCTTCGTGGATTTCGGAAAATTCGGAAGCTAAAAATTGTTGTTGCGTTGCGAACAGATGTTCTTGAGCGAGTTCTGCAAGAGACTAAAGACGCTGGTTTTCAGCGAGAGAAGCATGACGATTACGCGGTTGAACTGAAGTGGACGCCAGTTCTGCTGATGCACATGGTGTCTGAGCGCCTTCAACATATGTCGAATAGGAAGCTGCGGGGCGTCAAGCTGACCTTCGCTGACCTTTTCCCGCGCAAGATTGGGAATCAAACTTTGGCTGGTTTCATAGTTGACCGCACGCTCCATCGACCTCGCGATTTTCTCGCCTATGTAAATCTCTGCTTGCAAGCGGCGGAGGGGAAGAAAGAAATCAGTGCAAGCATTGTCAGGGAGGTAGAGCGGGAATATTCCATCGGAAGATATGGCGCGTTGAAGGACGAGTGGGCAACGACCTATCCCTGCATGCCCCTAGCAATCGAGTACTTCGCGAAATTCCCGCAGCCAACGACGCTTGAGGTGCTGTCCAAGGGGCCAGAGCTGCAAGATCTAGTGCAAGCAATCCTCATTGAGGATCAAAACCGCCGCGACCCATTCTACTCGTTTGCTGAAGCGTATCTGTTGTCGAGCGAGAACTCAGAGTTCAATTTGGTGAGGCGCATGGTTCGGGTGCTTTATCGGATCGGGGCCATAGGCGTTCGCAAATCACCAGAAGATAAAATTAGGTACGCGCACACCGACACGCCAACAGTTGAAGATTCCGAACTGGTTCCAGAGTCTAGCGTCCGCTTTCATCAGATGTTTGCGCCCGCGCTTCTGGGAACGATGGCGAGAGAAGCAGCAGCGTAGGTTGGCGAGGAGCAACGTTCTGCTCTCGATGTCTGGGCGCCAGATGGAGCCCCAGTGGGATTTTTGCAAGGCAGTCCGCAAGCCCTTTCTGATCATGGCGCCTGGAGACGCACGTGTCCACCGATGCAAACTGCATGAAAGCGCGAGGGCGGCTGCGAACACGACAGTGTAGCCAACGCGGCCAGAGAACGATATCCCGCGCCGTTGTCTACCAGTCCACCTGTATCGGTTTAGGCCGGTCGAGATCCCGGCTGCATGTTGCGACGAGTGCGGAACGCATATGGCCATCCGCATCTCGCGAAGAGCTTGGACAGCTTTGGGTCAATCGCGTCTTCCCCAGTTCGCACAGCCTCCCACAAACGGTCGTTTTTCGGAGGCCGTGAATGCCGGCGTGGCGCTGACGGAAATTCCGCCTTCGCGTCGTCGTGTAGGCTCTCGCCATTGGACCATGACCGAGCCCCCAGCCTGCAGACGCGGCGGGCCCGGCAGAACGCTCCGCCGGATGTGGTCCGACCGCACTGTTCGAAGGTTCAATCCTTTGAATTTTATTGAACATTCGGCTTGCTGTTCCTAAGTCCTTCAAGCTTGCAAGATATTCGGGTAGCGCTACTCAACAGTCGTCGGGAGCGAATATTCGGCCGAAGTTTCGGGGGCGTGCGAGGGACGGCCAGTCAGGCGGCGACGCGCGCTTCCCTGGTCAGCGATATGCCCAGATAGCGGACGCGTCCGGATGCGGTTCGGCGATCCTTGGCATGCCCGAGCCGGCGCATGGCGTCGCCGAAGGATCGCTGGCTAACGGGTGCCAGCTCGAGGGTATCGCGGTAGGCCTGATAGGTGCCGAACAGTTCGGTTGCGTCGATTGCTCCGCGTCCAACCGCGTGTCCGCGCAGAAAGTTCGACACCGAACGGTCGATGTTCGAATGATCAACCCGGACTGCATGGTTCGGCATGGTGCCGGACGGTCGGGCGGCGGCGTTTGACATCGGCGGCGGTGCAGGTGGCTTCCGGGGACGAACCTTCGGCTTCGATCTTGAAGGTTCGCTGTGGTTCGGAAGCGCGCCCGCGAGCGCGAATCCGATGGCGGGACCGACATCCAGGCTCAGGGCCAGGAGACCAGAGAGCGCGAACGTCACTATCTCCGGCGCGAGGCCCACCATGTGCGCCAGGTCATCTGATTGGGTCGTTGCTGTTATGATGCGCGGCGCAAGCTCAAGCTGCCGCTGGCGGTCGGCAACAGTCGCAGCCAGATCCTGATTGCGATGATCAAGATCACGGCGTTCGCGAGCCGATAGGTCTGGTTCGCTCAGTCTTGTCGGATGCGTGCCAGCTCATGTTGATCATCACGAAGCGCGAGACATGCTCCAGGTGCCCGCATCGTCATAGGTCTGCACCAGCGTCTTTACGTCCATGTCCGATGCGTCGATTTCGCTGAGCCACACCGTCCAGGCCGCACGCGGCAGGTCGGCGGGCATGCGGTCCGTTCGGCCGGCCCTGCAGGCGCTACTTGATGGCGCCAGCAGCCCTCCGTTTGTCGCAAAATGCCTTCGCCTCGGCCTGCGTCCAACCGCCCGTCCGGCTGTCTCGAATACAAGTCGTGTATTTGCCGTCCAAACAGACTTCACGCATGGCGCCGTTCTTGGTGGGCCGCATCACCGTTTGGCCCTTGCATGCGGCTTCTGCGAATGTGACGGACCCCATCAGCACAATGAAGGCAATCACGATGCGCATGAGACCCTCCCAAATTGTCAGCAACGATACAACAGTACCAAGAGTACCAAGCAATTTGGGCCTGGACCATGCCGCGTCTGTTGGGCCACATGTGACGATCCTTGCGCTGATCGTCTCCATACCATGCTTGCCTGTGTGCCAAAGCCGAGCCAGAAAAAGAGCGCACGCGCAACAGGATTTCGGCAGCGTGAGCGCGCCGCCCCGCCGGAGCTAGGGGCCAAGCGAAGGGTGTGCGCTCCTGAAATCGTACCGGCGAGCTGCCCATCCCGGACCTTGCTGCTATATCGCGCCGCCTGATCAGCCATGCCATGCAGACCGCGATCTGGTGAAGCGAGACGACCTCAGCAGTGAACCTTACTTGTGGTCGCGGCCCCTCGAACGCACGGGCCGGTTCGCGTCGCTCATCAGCGCACGGGCTTGTGCCGTCCATCCAGCACTGGACGCGACAAGCTGTTCGTCAAAGGATCGTGCGGCCGCGTAGTTGCTCAGGGTTTGGCACAGCGCGATGCCTGAGGCGCGCAAACCAGGCGCGCCGGCATAAGCGGCGACCGAGTTCGGCCCCATACCCATCACCGCGCCCTGACAAGCAACGGACAGATTGGCGCCAAGGAACAGGACCAGCCAGCCCTTGGCTTTGGCCGCCTCGATACGGTCCTGTATCTGCTTCAAGTTGTAGGTCTTGCTGTCGTTCTCGTGCCCGTCCGTCATAATGACCAGCACGGCCTTTTCCGCATCGCCCAAATGATCAATGCCGGCGCCGATGGCATCATAGAGCGGCGTGAGCCCGTGCGGAATGTACTCCTTGTCGGTCACGATCTCGATCTTGGCCATCGGTACGGTCTTGCGTATCCACTCGAGCGAAGCGCTGTCGAAGAGCAGGATCGAGAGCGTGCCCTTGCGTAGGTTCTTATCGGCCTTCGCCGCCGAGATATAGTTGTTGACCGCCGTCAGCGCTTGGCCTGCCATCCCTTCCATCGACCCCGACTTGTCGAGCACGAGGCAGACGGCGGGTCCTGTGGTTTTCTTCCGCGGCCGGCCGGCCCTCTTCGGTTGGGGTTCGGGCCCGCGGCGGGCTTTCTCTGACTGTGGAATTTCCTTGTGGGCGGGCGTTGGGGGTGTCGTCACGAGGGATCTCCTGTTGGTGAAGTCTAAACCACGACCGGGCCTGTAAGGAGCGACGTGCGCGGCGATCAGCCTGGATCTTGCGACCGCCCTGCCCGAAGGTTCAGCGTTTTGAAAATCCTTGATCCTTCTGGTTCCTGCTCCTGAACCTTCAAGGCTCCCGAACATTCGCGGCGCACGGTTCGTCAAATGGTCATCGGGTCGAACATTCGGCCGAACCTTCACACCCCGTTCACCCTGCGGCTCGCGACGGCCGGTCAGGCTGCGGTGCGCGCTTCTTCGACCAGCGTCAGCCCCAGATAGCGCACGCGTCCTGATGCCGTGCGCCGGTCCTTTTCGTATCCGAGTTGCCGCATGGCGTCGCCGAAGGCGCGCTGGGTGATGGACGGCAAGCCCTGGCTTGCGCAGTAGGTCAGATGCGCGCTGAACAGTTCAGTGGCGGCAGTAGTTCCGCTCTTGACCGTGCGCTCGTGCAGGAAATTGCTGACGGACCTTTCGACCTTGGACCGTTCGGCATTCGGCCGGACCTTCGGCTGCTGCTTCTGGTCGGACCGCAGGGCCCGAACCTTCGCCGGCCGCCGCGAAGGCTTGTCCGCACCGAGCATCGCGGTCGCAATCGCCAGACCGATGCCTGGCCCCAGGTCCATCGCCAGCGCGAGCAGCATGGCCAGTCCGACCGTGGCGGTTTCGGGTGCGACGCCTAGCATGCGGGCAAGTGCGTCCGACTGTGTGGTGGCTGTGATAATGCGGGGTGCAAGGGCAAGCTGACGCTGGCGGTCGGCAACAGCGGTGGCGAGATCATGATTACGCCGTTCGAGTTCGCGACGCTCGCGGATGGACAGGTCAGGTTCGCGGAGTCGGTTGCGGATGCGCGCCAGCTCACCCTGATCGTCACGCAAGGCGGAGATCGCCGACTTGTTCTGTTCGGCCTGAAGGATCTGTACGTCGCCAGCGAAAGTGCGGGCCGCGAGCCCGAAGCTGACTGTCGACGAGAACGAAAACGTCGTCAGCAACAGGAACAGCGCGAACCCTGTGATGGCCATGGTGCGGCGGCGTTTGCGGAAGGCAGAGGCCGACAGTGTGAACAACAGCGCCTTGAGCGCATCGGCGAACGCGCAGGCGGCGCCGTAAAGCTGCGCCTCGACGTCCGTGCGGCCGAACGACTTGCCGACCTCGAACGTGATGGCGATGCTGATGATGAGCAATGCTGCAGACGCCACCGCCGCCAGCCTCACGATGATGCGTTCCGGCGTCACGACGGCCATAGGGGCTCCGCGTCTTGGATGCTCACGCGCGCGCTCGTTCATCTTCTGCCTCGGGGGCAGGGGGCGGGGATGTTGGTTCTATTCCGGGTAAATTTTGCCGATGGATGCCGCCACTGTGCGGGCCGGAACGTTCCGTCCGGGTTCGTGCCGGACGGCGACACCAGCTCCAGGTGGCCGCGCCGATGCAGCAGGTTTCGGGCGCGGCGGTATTTGCGCGGGTTCGGCCAACAGGCGATGGTGCGCGCGGCGGCCATGGCGTCGCAGGAGACGGCGAACGGCTGCTGCCTCGCACCGTGCTGGCGCCGGAGAAGGGCCAGGAGCGCAACCGCTTCGGCGCCATGACGCTGCCGGAGCAGATCGTCCAGTTCCTCATGCGTGATGAGCACCACTCCCCCCTGGCCGACGAAGTTCCGTCCCTCCCGTTGATAACGCCACGCGCTGCCCGCAGTCCGCTCGACCTCGTCCTCCAACAGCGGCGGCTCCAGGTAGTCGCGATTAAAGGCGCGCGCGGCCTGAAGGAGCGCGTCCATGCTCTCTGCTGTTCTGGCAACGCGGAGCATGTGCGCGAACAAAGCATCGTTGCGCCGGCCTTCGGGAATGCGGCCCACGCTCATGGGAATGGCCGTGCGAGCGCCGCAGGATCGAACGGCGGAACGCTGTCGAGCAGGGTGAAATCGCCGCTTTCGAATTCGTAGCGCGCCCCTTCTGCGCCAACGGAAGGCGGCACGAGGACGAAGCCGCCGACGGCCTTAAGATCAATGGCCGCACCGTGGCTGGAACGCAGGTTACGGCTCCGCTGCCCTGTCGCGTTCCGATAGTAAAGATGCGCGCCGCCGGACGGTGTGCGCACGCGTAATGGGGTGGGGCCGAAGTGCAAGATGGCGGCATCGATCATGGTCACGTCGTCGATGTCTACAACGACCACACCGCTGAGGCCGCATGCAATGCCGAGGTTCGCGGCCGGAAACCTGCGGGCCCAGTTGGCGACGGTCACAGCGGCTGGTGACGCACGCCACTTCGTAAATCCGCCGACCAGAGGGCGCTTGGATGCGGCATCGCACGGTATAATGGCGAGGCCGAGGGCACGTAGCGATTCGGCACAGCGGGCAAAGGGGCCTGTGGGCACGCCGCCGTTCGGATTTCTGAGGCGCGCGACATGTGCTTCGATCTCAGCGCGAGCGATCAAGGTCGAGCGACCGCGCTTGACCGGCGTGAGGTCGCCGGAGCCGAACAGGCGATAGATCCCTGACCGGCTGACCGCGAGCACCTTCATCGCGTCCTGCAGCCGCATCAGCTGGGGCTGTGGACCACCGTTGAGGGTGTTGGGCCCGGCCGCAAGCTCTTGCCGCACGCCGTCACGGACGGCCGCGATGATCGCGTCTAGCAGTGCCGGGTCGATGCTGTTGGTAGAGAGTGGCCGTCGCATGGGTCGCCTTTCGGCGGCCATCGGATGCGAGCCCCTGCAGATTTGCAAGGCGCAAAATACGCGTCATTACAATAGCTTGTCAACGCTTGGTAGACAAACTATGGCACGAAAAAGCAACGAGCTTTGATATTCTTGATAATTATTGTCTACATTATGTAGACGGAAGCGAGATTCGCCGCGCCACGATCTTGTGGAAAACTTGCGAACCGCCGGCGCGCGAAGATCGGCGGTTCCGGACAGCGAGCATCGGATGCCGGCTCGCAGGCTTGCTCTCAGTGCAAGAGCGGCGAAATGCCGACTTCATGTCGCGTGCTCTCGGGACATCGCTGCTTCACTCGAACCAGCCGTCCGGACGCGCGCGGTTTGGGGGACGCGTTGGGGGATTGAGCGGAAGTGCCGCGCATTCAGCTGGAGGAACAATCGCCTATCTCGACGACCGACGGGATCAGGCCGTGCAGTCGGGCCTTCACTTCGCGAAGGGCACGCCGAGCGGCGCTAAGATGTGAACTGAGGGAGCTAGGATCGCGCTTGCGCCACAGCCCGAAAGGCCGCGCCGACAGCAGAGATGCCGCGCTCGATTTCCTGCGGGGAGACAAACGAGTAGCACACGCGCAGAAAGTTGCTCGCTGGTTCGGTAGCAAAGCAGACCTTGCCGGAGTGGATGCCAGCGCCGCGTTCGAGTGCGGCTGCGGCAAGCGCATCGGAATCGATGTTCTCGGGTAGTTCGACCCAAAGAAAATATCCGCCTTGCGGCCTGTGAATGCGTGCGTCGGGTAAGTAGCGCGCGCAGGCAGCGAGCATGGCATCGCGGTGCGCGCCCATGGTTTCTTTGAGCTCGTCTATATGCGCCGCGATGCGGTTGCCGCGAAACAGCTCGACCAGAATGCGTTGCGTGAATGCGCTGGTGCCACCGTCCGCTTTTTGCGCCGCCATGCGGGCGATCAGATCTCGTGCGGCGATAACCCAGCCGAGCCGGAGGCCGGGGGCAACGATCTTGGAGGATGTGCCGACGGAGATCACAACGCCGGCGTCGTCGAAGCTTTTGATGGTCGGGACGTCGACCCCTTCAAAACGGATGCGTCGATAGGGATCGTCCTCGATGATGACGAAGCCGAAACGCTTTGCAAGGTCGACGAGATGGCGCCGGCGCTCCGCGCTGAGAGTGACGCCGGTAGGATTGTGAAAGTCCGGAACGTCATAAAGCAGCTTCGGCAGCGGCGCCTCGCTGGCTTCCAGCTCCGTAAGTCGCATCTCCAGGTGGTCCGTCAGCATGCCCTCGAGATCGTGCGGGATGCAAAGAAATGAAGCCTCGTTCGCGCGAAATATCGATATGGCGGTGATGTAGGTCGGCGAAGTTACGATGACCGCGTCGCCGGGCTCGAGAAAGATGCGCGCGACAAGATCGATAGCGTGCTTGGCTCCGTTAACGACCATGATTTCGTCGCGCATGCAGCTGATGCCGTCCGATGCGACATATGCCGCAATGGCGTCCCTGAGTTCGGGAAGCCCGAGCACGCTCGAATATTGCAGAGATTCCGTGCGAAAGCTGCGAGCCGCAATCTCGGCCTCGCGCGAAATGTTCGGGATCGTCGGGCCGAATGCAAAGCCGCCGCTCATATTGAGGGTGCCCGCCGGCATGGTCTTGTGCCCCGAAATATGCCGACCGCGGTTGGCAAGGCGATAGTTTGTCATCGCATACCCCTCAACCCATCCATTGGCTCACGGGAACCTCCGTCTCTTCCAGCGGCTGCGATATCACATCCAGCAGCGTCGGGCCTCCGTGTTCCAAAGCAGTCTTCAGGGCGGGCGCAATTTCGTCCGGCGCGCGCACGGTGAACGCCTTGACGCCATAGGCCTCCGCGACCTTGCTGTGGTCCGTGCGCGAAAAATCGACCGAGAAATAGCGCTGGCCGTAACCGACCTTCTGGCTGGCTTTGATCCAGCCGAACACGGAGTTGGAGAAGACGATCATCATGAGCGGGATTTTTTTGCGAACGATCGTCTCGAGTTCGCCAACCGTGAAGCCGAAGCTGCCATCGCCCATGACGGAAACGCACAACCGATCGGGACGACCGTACCAGGCTCCCATGGCTGCAGCCATCGAGTAACCGAGCGCGCCATGCGCGCGGTTGGTGATGAACTGGCGGCCCGGCTCCAGGAAATCGTAGTAGCCGGAGAAGTAGGGGCAGGGGGTGCCCGGATCGGCGACGACAATCGCGTCGCGCGGCATGATGGCATGCATCTCGCGCAGCAAACGTTCCGGCCGGATCGGCGTCTCGTTGCTGCAGGCGAATTTGTCGAATGCGGCCTTGCGCTTGGCTTTGGCGGCGGCTGTGACGGCCTCGCCATTGAGGCGTTTTGTCGAACTCGGTACCCCAAGAGCCTCGACGGCGCCGATCAGGGCGGCCAAAGCGAGTTTTGCGTCGCCAAGCAAAGCGACATCCGTTTTGTAGTTGGCCGACAGCACCATCGGATCGGCGTCGATATGCACGATCCTGGTTTTCGTCGAAGGGTATTTCCAGTGTTCGGTCGTCGTTGATCCGGCGCGTGCGCCGATGAAGATGACGAGGTCGGCCATCTCGACGACCTCGCGCGTCGCGACAACGCCGCCGTTGGTCCCGACAACACCGACGCAGAGCGGATGGTTGGCCGGCAGGGCGCCCTGACCGCTGATCGTGGTGCAGACGGGAGCGTTGAGGAGCGAGGCAAGGCGCGCCAGTTCGTCCATGGCGCCGGAAATGACGACACCGCCGCCGACGATGAAGACGGGCGCGCGGGCGGCCAGGATGACGTCGGCGGCGCGCGCGATGTCGGCGGGGTCCGGACCGGTACGCCAGGCCGGATAACGCCCGTGCTCGGACTGCGCCCAGACAAGATCGGGTGCGACGGGTTGCTTCTGGACGTCGTAGGGCAAGCCGATGTGCGCCGCGCCCGGCTTGCCCGTCGTCATGGCGCGGAAGGCCGTCCTGAAGATGCCGGGCAGTTGATCGGGCCTGTCGATGACGGCATTCCACTTGGTGAGCGGACGATAGAGCGCGGTCTGATCGAGCTCGGTCAGGGGAAACCTGCCGCGCGATGTCACGGGGACGTCTGACGTAATGCCGAGCACCGGGATCGAGGACTCGCTCGCCTCGACGATCCCGGGCAGGAGATAGGTCGCGCCGCCTCCGCTCGGTCCTTCGCAGATGCCGACTTTTCCCGTCACCCGCGCATAGCCGTCCGCCATGTAGGCCGCGCTGCGTTCATCGCGCGTCAGCACATGCTCCATGCCGTGATCGAGGCGGTAAAGCGCGTCGTAGAAGGGCAGGCTCGTGTCGCCGCACAAGCCAAATATATGTTTCACGCCATAGAGTTGGAGCATGCGGACGGCGGCTTCCGCGCCGGTCATTTCGTTCATGGCTATCTCCAGGTTGGCAAGTCCATGGCCAACATGCAAATTTGCATACAGCATAGAATACGTATGTGTGCAAGCTGCGGAAGCGCGCAGTTTGGGGTTGCTGGGCGGGATTTTTATTTGGCATACTGGGTGAAATAAAGATCAGTATTCAGATCGTTGGTACCGGCAGGTTGATGACGCAAGCCGAGCGGAAACGATGAAGACAGATCGCGAGCCGGACGCGGGTCCAGAGCTGGTGTTGGACGGCCTGACGAAAATGTTCGGCCCGTTCAAGGCCGTGGATGGCGTGTCGCTCAGCGTGAACAGGGGCGAGTTCATAACCATCCTGGGCGCGAGCGGCTCGGGCAAGACGACCACCCTGATGATGATTGCCGGGTTCGATTACCCGAGCGACGGACACGTCCACTTCCGCGGGCGCAACATCACCTATATGCCGCCGCACCTGCGCAACATGGGCATGGTCTTCCAGAGCTATGCTCTGTTCCCGCACCTGACGGTTTCCAAAAACGTCGCCTTTCCACTCAAGATGCGTGGCGCGCCGTGGCGCGAGATCGCCGGTCGTGTCGAGGCGGCCTTGGATCTCGTCCGCTTGCGCGAGCACGCGCACAAGCTGCCGATGCAGCTCTCCGGCGGTCAGCAGCAGCGCGTGGCGCTCGCGCGCGCCCTCGTCTTCGGGCCATCGCTGCTGCTGATGGATGAGCCGCTCGGCGCGCTCGACAAGTCGCTGCGGGAGCAGATGCAGCTCGAGATCAAGCGAATACAAGCCGCGACCGGGGTCACCATCATCTCGGTGACGCACGACCAGGACGAAGCGCTCGCCATGTCCGACCGCATCGTCGTCATGGAGAAGGGGCGCGTCGAGGTGGTTGCCACGCCGGCCGAAATCTACCAGCGGCCGGCGAACCGGATGGTGGCGGAGTTCATGAAGGAGACGAATATCCTCCGCGGACGTGTGGTGGAGGTTGACGGCGCCGGCGTCCGCGTCGCCGTCTGCGAGAACTTCGACATCGTGGCCGCGAGCACGCCAGGGCGCGGGTCGCCGGCCGACGCGGTTACGCTTTGCCTTCGCCCCGAGCGCATCCGCGTCACGGGAACGGCCGATCGTGCGGGCGCGCGACCGGCGCGCATCCGCGACACGGTCTATGTCGGCGACATCATCAAATATCACATCATTCTGGATGGGCCGCAGCCGGCGGTCGATCTGGTCGTGAAAACCCTTGCCACCAGTTCGGCAGGCGCCATGGGTCCCGGCAAGTCCGTCTTCGTCAGTTGGGACCCCGCGGACGTCCAGATCATTCCGGAATGAACCAGCAGCAGCCAAAGGGAGAGCGATATGAAGAAGTTCGGCAGGCGTCAGGTTCTCAAGGGAGGCCTAGCGGCCATCTCGGCCGGCGTTGCGACCAGGTCCTTGACGAACCGCGCGGCAGCGGCCGGTCGCATCGTTCTGACAGACCCCGGCGGGTCCACACAGGCCGCCTACATCAAGGCGTTCTACAAACCCTTCGAGGAGCAGACGGGCAACACCGTCGCCTATGCCGCGCGGCCGAACCTCGCCATGGGTCAGCTCAAGTCGATGGTCATGGCCAACAACGTCGAGTGGGACCTTACGTATCTCACCGACTACCTGGTCGAGCTCGCGGTGAAGGACGGCCTCCTCGATGAGATCGACTACTCGAAGATGGACAAGCAGCTGGTGGCCGAGCTTCTTCCCGGTACGGCCGGCAAGTATGTGACGTCCGGGAGCATGTTCGGCACCGTCCAGTGCTACAACACCAAGAAGTGGCCGGTGGGCGAGGGCCCGCGCAACTGGGCGGATTTCTGGGATGTGAAGCGCTTTGCGGGGCGCCGCTCGATGATCGGCTTCGCCTACGGCCCGATGGAGCAGGCGCTGCTGGCCGATGGCGTGCCGCGCGACAAGCTCTATCCGCTGGACGTCAAACGGGCGCTGGCCAAGCTCGACGAGATCCGGCCGCACGTCACGGTCTGGACGTCCTCTTCGGCCCAACAGCATCAGCTTCTCGTCAATGATGAGGTCGATCTGCTCGAGGGCTTTGCCAACCGCATTGCGGCGGCCGTCGACGATGGTGCGAAGGTCGAGATCCAGTGGCAGGACGGCAGCGTCAATCACGAGGGCTGGGTGATACCGAAGGGCGCCAAGAACAAGGAGCTGGCGCTCAAGTTCATCGAGTTCTCGATGGACGCGAAGCGGCAGGCGGAATCGACAACGGGTGCGGGTCCGACCAACAGCCACGCGACCGACTACCTGAGCCCAGCCAAGGCCAAGTCGCTGCCCACCTATCCGGCCAACTTCGCCAAAATGTACCGGGCCAACGCGAAGTGGCTTGCCGAGAACCAGCCCGAGCTGCAGGCGCGTTGGACGGAATGGAAAGCGAAACGCACCTGACGCTGCCAGCTGAGCGGAGAACGAGCACATGAAATCCAAATTCGAGTACATACCCGGCAAGCACTATCTGATGCCGATCCAATTCGGTCCGCAGCCCGGATTTCGGGAGCCGGTTGGCGGCCTCATCCCCGACCACAAGAACTTTCCCAAGCGTCGCACCGCGTTCATCCACTATCTGACGCGCGCGGAGCAGCTTGCGGAAATCCTGCCACCGAATTTCGAGCTTTGGGGCGAACCCGTCATAAGCTTCGAGCTCAGCCATCACACGGAAGTGCAATGGCTCGGCGGGCGCGGCTACTGCGCCTTTGGCGTGAACTATCCCGCACGCTATGTCGGCAAGAAGGAAACCGTGCATGGCATGTTCCGCTCCGTGACCTTCGAGGATCCGCCGGATGTCATCAACAGCGGCCGCGAGGATCTTGGGTGTCACAAGCTCTATTGCGAGCTGCCGGTGCCGCGCATGGTCCAGGGAAGCTATTATTATCATGCGAGCCTTTATGGCCGAAAATTCTTCGGCCTCGAGCTTCACGATCTGGAGGAGGTCACGGCGCAGTCGAGCGGCGACCGGCCGTTCGTCGGCAAACCCGACGTGAACGGCGTCAAGAGCCAGGGGCTGCTCTATTACAAGTATCTGCCGCGCATCAATGCGCCGGGCGTGGCCGACGTCGAGCACGCGGTGCTGCTGCCCAGCGACTATCCCAACCTGACGGTGGAGAAGGTCTTCCGCGCCAAGAGCGGCAAGGCCGGCTTCATTCATTCGACCTGGCAGGATCTTCCGAAGTACTTCCACGTCGTCAATGCGCTTGCCAGTCTCGATTTTCTGGAATTCCGTGGTGCCAGCCTCACGTACACCAGGGGCGGAAAGGACCTGAGCGATATGCGGGCGATCGAGTGAGCCTGCAGGAATCTGCGGTCGCAAAACCGGTTTCAGCGCAGGCGAACGGCTCGGGCGAGCCGTTCGCCTCTGCCTTATCGCGCGCGCGCTATGCGGCGCCGGGCTGGTGGCAGAGACGCCCCGATCGCATGTGGCTGCTCCTGTTGCTGCCGGTGGTCGTCTTCCTCGCCGTCTTCTTTCTCTATCCGCTGCTCAAGGTGCTGCTGCAGAGCGTCTTCACGCCGTACTTCTCGTTGTCCAACTATGAAAAGATTCTCGGCCAGCCAACCTACCTTTCCCTGATCTGGAACACGATCCGCATCTCGTTCGAGGTCGCGGTCGGCACGCTGCTGATTGGATACCCGATCGCGGCGTGGCTCGGGCGGCTACATGGAGCCGCGCTCTCCTTCGGCCTGATCCTCGTGATGATGCCGCTATGGACGAGCGCACTGGTGCGCAACTACGCGTGGATCATCGTGCTGCGTCGCGGCGGTCCGGTTTCGGACGCCTTCGAGGCGCTTGGGCTGGGGACGCCCAACCTGCTGTACACCGAGGCGACCGTCATCCTGGGCATGATCTACACGCTCCTGCCCTACATGGTCTTCACGCTCTACAACTCGATGCGCAGCATCGATCGCCGGCTCGTATCCGCGGCGCAGGGGCTGGGCGCCAATCCGGTGCAGGCTTTCCTTCGCATATACTTCCCGCTCAGCATGCCGGCCGTAAGCGCCGGTTTCCTCCTCGTCTTCATCATCGCCATCGGTTTCTTCATCACGCCGGCCATGCTGGGTGGCGGCCACGTGGAGATGATCGCGCCGCAGATCGACGTACAGATGAACCTGCTGACCAACTGGGGGTTCGGCGCCGCGCTGTCGACAGTCCTGTTTCTGATCGTGGCGGGCGTGATGGCGATCAGCATCGGCGTGCTCGATGTGGAAGCCCTCGGCTTTCAGAAGCGGTCGCCTCCGGCGGTCGCCGAGGAAGCCCCAGCCGCTGCCGGCGCGCTCGACACCGCGGCCGCGCGCCGGCTCGGCCCGATGGCAGGCCAGACCGTGCCGGCGAATGACTATCCCCGGCGGGCAGGCACGGCGGGCCCGGCCCTGTTATGGGTGTTCTCGCTGACGATCCTCTTCGTGCTGTTCCTGCCGATCCTGGTCATCGCCGGATCGTCGTTCACGGCCTCGCCCTATATCGCGTTCCCGCCGCAGGGCTGGAGCCTGAAGTGGTATCAGGCCGTTCTCGGCGACCGTGCCTGGATCGATGCCGCGGTGCTGTCGCTCAAAGCCGCGTCGCTGAGCGCGATTTCGGCGGTCGTGCTTGGGACGCTGGCAGCCCTGTGCCTGGTGCGCGGCCGCTTTGCAGGCCGGCAAGGCATCTATCTTCTCATCCTGGCGCCCATGATCGTGCCGACGATCGTGATGGCGGTCGGCGTCTATTTCCTGTTCATCGAGCTGCGTCTGCTCGGCACGATCTGGTCGTTCATGCTTGCCTACACGGTGCAGGGTTTGCCGATCGTCGTGCTGGTGGTGACGAGCGCGCTGCGGCGCGTGAACGTCTCTCTCGAACGCTCGGCGACGATCCTTGGCGCCTCGCCGATCAAGGCCTTTTTCTTCGTCACCGTGCCGGCGATCTGGCCCTCCATCGTCGCGGCCGGCTTGTTTGCCTTCATCCACGCGTTCGATGATGTGGTGATCGCGGAGTTCATCGCCGGCACGACCGCCGCGACGCTGCCCAAGAAGATGTGGGTCAGCCTGGTCTACTCGATCGATCCGACAATTTCGGTCGTATCGACGGTCTTTGTCGCGGTCTCGATCGTCATGCTTGTCGCCGTATCGGCGATGCAGGCGCTGGGCAGAACGGTGGCCCCGGACGTGAAGCAGGCCTGAGCCTAAAGGGTTGCCGCAACCGGCGGCCGGCGCGCCAGGTAGATCTGGGCAAATCCTTCCTTTATGGCGGAGGTGATCTGGTCCTGGCGGCGATCGATGTGCTTTTCGAGGGCGGCGATGCAACCCGCGATGTCGCGCGCGCGCAGACATTCCACCACCCGGCGATGCTCCGCTTGCGTCACCGGTCGGCTGACGCGATCCATGTCGACCCAACGCACGAATTGAATGCGCGCATTGACGTTGCGTAGCACCTGGAGCATCTCGTTGTTGCCCGAGAGCTTCATCAGGCCCTCGTGGAACGTCTCGTCGAGCTTGACGAGCTCCTCGGTGGTACGCCCGTCCGCGTCGGGGCCCGTCTCCATGAGGAAGCGCTCGAGCGTGTCGATCTCGGCATCCTTGGCTCTCTCGACCGACAGCTTTATGCCGCCGATCTCCAGCGCCTTGCGCAACTGGTAGAGATCGTAGATCTCCTTGGGATCGAGCTCCCGGCAGAAGAAGCCCTTGCCGGGGCTGAACCGAAGAAACCCCTCGGTGGCGAGCCTGTTCAAGGCTTCCCGGAGCGGTGTGCGGCTGACGCCGAGCTGCTTGGCCAGCTCGCCTTCATTCAGCCGCTCGCCCGGCTTGAGGTGGTAACCGATCGCCATGCGCCGAAGTTGCTCGTAGGCACGGTCGACGAAGCTGTCGCTTGGGCTATCCAAAAGGCTCCTCCGCATACAAGGCTGAATGCGTGTATGTCCGGCAGTTGTCAAAAACGCAATGGATGGTGCAGACGCGCGAAATGTTGTCGACAGAGGTTGTCACTATTCAGAACCGCATGATAATCTGAATGCAGCTCAGGATTAAGGCATTTCGACCGGCAGAAGCCTGTGGAGTCCAGGATGAAGGAAGTCGTTGGTCTGGCGCCTTCGGGATCGCTTGGCAGCGGGTTCGATCTGGCAGCGTTTCGGCGCGCCTTGGATCAGGATCCTGATTTCATCGGCCAGGATGCCGGGTCCACGGATATGGGCCCCTACTATCACGGGTCGTCCAAGCCGTTCCTGCCGCGCGCGACCTACAAGCACGACCTGGCGATCATGCTCAAGGCCGCGCGCGAGCGCGGTATTCCGTTGATCGTCGGCTCGGCGCTGACCAGCGGCTCGCGTGAGACGTTGCTGCAGGCCGTCGACATCATTCAGGAGATCGCGCGCGAGGAGGGGCTCTCCTTCCGCATGGCGATCGTCGATGCCGAACTCGACAAGGCCGACCTGAAGCGGCGCATCGCGCGCGGCGGGATCGAACCGCTGGGTGTCGACCATGCCTTGACGCCTGAAATGGTCGATCGCTGCGGACCGATCTGCGCGCAAATGGGGGCCGAGCCCCTGATGCGAGCGCTCGATGCGGGTGCCGATGTCATCATCGCCGGGCGGGCGTGCGACGACGCGGTGTTTGCAGCGCTACCGATCCTGCGCGGGTTCGATCGCGGTCTTGCCTTCCACATGGGCAAGGTCCTCGAATGCGCGGGGATTTCAGCGGTACCCTGCGACCTTGCCGAACCGATGATCGGACGCATCCGCAATGACCATTTTGTCGTCAGGCCCGGCAGCGAAGACCTGAAATGCACGACGGTCTCGGTCGCGGCCCACTCCCTCTATGAGCGCGGCGATCCTTGTATCCAGCCGGGCCCCGGCGGGATCAACGACCTGACCAACTCGGTCTTCCGGCAGGAGGACGAGGCGACCGTTTCCGTTTCGGGAAGCCGCTTCATATCTACGCCCTACAAGGTCAAGCTCGAAGGCGCCGAACTCGTCGGCTACCGCAGCATCGTCATGGTCGGCATTCGCGATGCGGCGATGATCGCGCAGCTCGACAGCCTGCTGGAGCAGGCGCGCACACGTGCGGCGACACGCTTTGCGAAATGGAACGCGGACACCGACTACAGGATCGAATTCCACGTCTACGGCAAGAACGCCGTGATGCGCAGCCTCGAGCCGGTGCGCGATGCGCGTCCCCATGAGGTTGGCCTGCTGATCAATGTCCTGGCCAAGGAGCAGGAGCTCGCCAACAGCATCGCCATGTACGTGCGCGGCACCCTGCAGCACATCAGCTATCCGGGGATTCTCAATACGGCAGGCAACCTCGCCTATCCGTTCTCGCCGTTCAACGTGCCGGTCGGACCCGGCTACAAGTTCTCGGTCTATCACCTGCTTCCGCTGGCGGATCCGTGCGAGATCTTTCCCATGCAGATCGTCGAGGTGCGCAATTGAAGCCCCCCGCCAATATCCACCGGCTTGCCGACCTGGCGACGGTGATCCGTAGCAAGAACGCAGGTCCCTTCGAGCTGACGTTCGACATCATGTTCGACAGGCGCGAGACCTATGAGGCAGTGAAGGCCAGCGGCGCCATAACGGCGGAGCGCGTCGCGAGCCTGTACGGCGTCTCGCACAATGAGGTGCTGGTGTGTCGAGCCTACGACCCGGCGCTGGCATTCAAGATCACTGTACGCCGGCCCGTCGGGTCGGGTGATTCCGGCGAGACCGATGTCTACGGCTGCCAGCAGCACATGCCATTGACGGCGCTGGAAGTGACGCTGCCCGCGCCCGATGTTCGATGACCGCGCCGCCTGCCCTCCTTGATCGGCTCGCAGCCCTGAGCAGGAAGCAGCCGTTTTCGGTGACGTGGTCGCTCGTGGACCTGCGTACGGCAGCGCAACTCGATCTTGGCGGTGATGCCGTCGTCCCGGCGGCGAGCACGCGGAAGATCGCGATCCTCATGGCGTGCCTGGCGCGTGTCGCTGCCGGTACGATGTGTCTCGATCAGCGCCTCGTCATCGAGGCGCGCCACCAGAACAACGACAGCGGATGCCTGCGCTTTCTTCGTCCGGGCCTGTCGCTGACCTTGTTCGATGCGCTCACCCTGATGATCATCGTCAGCGACAACTGCTGCACGGCGGCCATCCTCGAGCTGATCGACCTTGACGAAATCAACCGCTACTCGCGCGCCGCCGGCATGGTGCGGACGCGGCACGTGGCGGTCGCGCCGGCCAGCTCCCTGTTGAACGAGCCGACGCCTGCGGGGCTCGACGGCATCAACACGACGACGGCGAATGACGTGGCCGGATTGCTGGCAGCGATTGTCGCGGGCTCGCGCGATGAAGCGGCTGCCGCGCGCCTCGGGTGCGACACGCGCCTGTGCCGCATGGCGCTGGACATTCTGGCCGGCCAGCAATTCCGCTGTGGGTTGCCGCGCCTTCTGCCGACCGGGACACGGGTCGCGCATAAGACCGGCGTGGGGCCGTCCAACGAGAGCGACGCCGGCGTCGTCTATCGCGATGGGATCCCAATCTTCGCGCTGGCGGTCTATACCCATGCAATCCCGGTGACTCTGAAAGACGGCCTGCCTGGACGCGCCATAGCGCGTGATCACATTGCAGAGCTTGCGCGCCAGAGCTGGGTGCAGCTCTAAAGACGTGGAAATCTCTTGTCGTCCGAAGGGAACGTCTTTTTTGCGTGTTGTGTGATTGCGTTTCCGGGGCCCAATTGCGCGTCTGGCTTATAAGGCGTGATGCACTGGGGGATCAGTTGGGGGATGGCTCGAGACAAGCACGCGTTGTGCTCGCGATATCAGGTCTCTATCGCGGCGGAAAAATCCCTCCGTCTCCGCCAATATTTCAGTATATCTTATTGTACAGCTTGGTGTTTTTAGCATCGACCATGCTCTCTGACCCAGCCCCGTATCAGCATCTGGTCCCTATACGATTGCTTGGCAGAGATAGCAGACGTCTCCGCCCTACGGCGCTGTCCGGTGTCCGCGTCCAAGTCCGCTTCTTCAGGCCTCAATTCGGAGCAGACTAAAGCCGTTCTATGGCGCGGCAACGTTCCGCAATGGTAGCTTCCGCTTCCCTGATCGTATTCTCGACTATGCTTGCGGCTGAGGGGATGGAGTGGATCAGGTCCAGCGCTTCGCCAGCCCAAACGGTCCAGTACTCTCTATCTCGCTTCTCAAATGCTTGACGGAAGCGCTCCTTCGCCGCCTCGTCTCTTTCCAATTTTTCCTGGCACCTTTCCCACTGATGGCTCATCCCGTTTGCAACTGCGCGGCCCGTAAATTCCTTCGGCCAGTTCGCCTCTCGGATCACATCAAAGACGTTGGAACGAAGCGTTTCGTCGCCGTCCGCGGAAACCATGATGGATTGAGTGAAAGCGTCAATTCTGCACTCCAAAGCTGCGGCAAATCTCGTGCCCATCAGCACGCCTTCCGCTCCAAGCATAAGAGCCGCTGCGAGGCCCCGGCCATCAGCGATCCCTCCCGCGGCAACGACGATTGAATCTGAGTTTTCTCGGGCCACTGCATCCGCAATCGCCGGCACAAGTGGAAATGTCGAGCGAGATCCCCCGTGTCCGCCAGCTTCGGCTCCCTGCGCGACAATGATGTCGGCTCCTTGATCCAAAGCTTCGCGAGCCATGCGAACAGTCTGAACCTGACATATTGATAGGATGCCGGCATCCCGCACCTTTGAAAGATAAGGCGCTGGGCTCCCGAACGAGAACATAATTGCCGTTGGACTCCGCTCGATGGCCTCCGCAAGTAAGTGAGGCCTATTCGCAAGAGCCCACGTAATCAGACCAATCCCAAACTTCTCACCATGGACCAGCGGAAGCTCGCGATCCATGATGTCTGAATCAGAATGATGCCATCCGCCTACGCCAACCATGCCGAATGCGCCGGCACGACTGACAGCTCGCGCCAGTGCGCCGCCCGCCATTCCGCGCATCGGCGCCAATACAATCGGATGCTGAATACCCAACTTCCTGGTAAGCCGCGTTCGCAGCGCCACGTCGCACCTCACAGAACCTAGTTTGCCTTCGCGTCGCCCGTACAAAATTCCCTTTGGATTGCGTCAGCCATCTTCTCGGCGATCATCATGGTGGGAAAATTAGTGTTGCTTGCAACCATGCGCGGAACAACCGAAGCATCGATCACACGCAACCCAAAAAGACCATGAACCTTGCAGCTGCTGTCAACCACAGCATCAGGTCCGTTGCCCATTTTGCAGGTGCCGGTGGGATGCCAGCATGTTGATCCTGTTCGACGGGCGAAATCCAGGAGCTCCTGATCGTCCTGCGCGGCACTTCCAGGCCGCACTTCGCGGACGATAAAATCGCTGAGCGGGCGCATTGATGCGATCTGGCGGATCATTCGCAGCACCCGGACGGTGACGTCGCGATCCAGTTTGTTTGACAAATAGTTCACCCGAATTTCGGGCGCTTGGGTCGGGTCCGTAGACCGGCTGTGAACACTGCCTCTGGATTCGGGATAGAGGAGATAGCCCCCGATATGGAATCCCGGAAAACTATCGAGGCCGCCGGTCTTGTTGGCAGCAAGGCGGCTGGTGCCGGACGTCAACCCAAGTTGAAGACGGATATCAGGACACTCAACACCCGGATGGCTTCGGACATATGCGAGGGCCGTAAGGGAGGGCGTAGCAACAGCTCCAGCTCTGAATAATAGATATCGAGCAAGTTCGCGAGCAAGCCGCGATCGGCTGGTCACCATCGTAATTAAAGTAGCAATTTAGGATTCGTAGCAGAACCTCGGCATGAGATGGTCTTGGAGGTTTTCACCGACCCCCGACAGCTCGGACACAACATCGATGCCTAGACGGCACAGTCTGTCGGGTTGTCCCACACCCGAGAGTTCCAGAAGTTGTGGAGAGCGGATCGAGCCCGCACAAAGAACGACTTCACAGCGGGCACGCGCATTCGTGCGCCTCCCACCTTGAATGAATGACACTCCAACGGCTCGCCTGCCGTCAAAGACAACCCGCTCGGCTATGGCATTGGTGGTGACGTGAAAATTGGGCAATGCGCGCGCGGGTTTCAGGTAAGCCAAACCTGTACTGCAACGAATTCCGTTGCGCGTGTTTAGCTGGATGTGTGCAGCTCCCTCCGCTTGCTCGTCATTGTAATCTTCGGTCCGATCAATCCCGGTTGCGACGCTGGCTTGCAGGAAGGCATCGGCCAGAGGATCGCCACCAAGGCGCGTAACTGAAACGGGTCCGCCTCGTCCGCGCAGCTCGGGATTTCCGAACGAGCAGTCCTCGAGTCGCTTGAAATAGGGACGGACGTCTTCCCATCCCCAACCTGGACAGCCCATGTCGCGCCAAGCGTCATATTTTTTCGGGTGGCCGCGGACAACAACCATGCCGTTTACGGAACTGGAGCCGCCAATCAGTCGACCGCTTTGCAGGCTAATGCGATTGCCGTGCAGTTCGACTTCAGGTTCGGTTTGCGCTTCCCAGATGTAGCGGCTGTCGTTGAGAATTCGGCCAATGCCGAGTGGAATACGCACCCACAATCTGGCGTCGCTGCCTCCAGCCTCCAGGAGAAGGACGCGGAAGCGCTTGCTTGCTGCCAGCCGCGTCGCAAGTACGCTTCCCGCCGAACCGGCTCCCACGATTATGAAGTCGTATTCATCAGCGGTCATGCAGCGTCCATTTTGAGTTATGTGCGGGCCAATTGGCTGGACCAGCTAGCACTGACCATTGCCTCCTTGCTGGAGGAGATCCCGGATCTTCTGCGCCAAAGCAACATTCTCGGCGCTCAAGGTGTTCCGCGGACGATCTGCCTGGATCCGGATCGTTTCAGTGATGCGACCGGGACGGGCCGACATGATCACAAGCCGGTCGGCCAACTTGAGTGCTTCGTCGATGCTGTGAGTAATAAATAGAACAGCCTTGCGCTCGGTTTGCCACACACGAACCAGTTCATCCTGCATGCGCTCGCGTGTGAATGAATCAAGAGCAGCGAACGGCTCGTCCATCAACAGCATTGCAGGTTTGACAGCCAGCGCCCGGGCGAGCGCCACGCGTTGGCGCATTCCGCCCGACAGCTGATGGGGATATTTGTCCTCGAATCCGCCGAGATCAATAAGTTCAATGTAGTGACGAACGATCTCGTTGCGGTGCGCCTTGGGCGTTCCATTGCGCTTGAGCCCGTACTCGATATTTCCTGTGACCGTCAGCCAGGGAAATAACGCATAGTCCTGAAACATCATCGTGCGGTCGGAACCGGGGCCGGTAATTTTATGCCCAAACGCATTCACTGAGCCACCAGTCGGAAAGTCAAACCCCGCCACCATATTTAGGAGCGTCGTCTTTCCGCACCCGCTTGGCCCGATGATGCATACAAATTCATCAGGCCCAATGCTGAGCGAAACATTATCTAAGGCTCGCGTCGCAGCTCCGCCTGTTCCAAAAAGCTTTGTTACACCACGAACGTCAACAGCGGATACAAGGCCCGTCATTGATCTGCCCTCCACGGGGTCACGCGAGCCTGCAGGAAACGAATGAGCGCATCGAGCAAGAGCCCGATCAACCCAATCATCAACATCCCGACAACGATGAAATCACTTCGGTACAGCAAACGCCCCTGGCTTATCAGGAAACCGAGACCTGATGTCGCTGCCACGAGTTCTCCTGCAACCAGCGCCATCCAGGCTATGCCGGTGCCAATCCTGAACCCGACGAACATTGAGGGGAGCGCCGCCGGCAGGATCACTGTAAGTGCGATGGCGACCCGGCCGGCACCCAATGTGGATGCGGCACGGATAAGCCGCCTATCGACGTCCCGAACTCCCTCCATCGTGTTCAGGACGATCGGAAAGAAGGCTGCCAGAAATATAATGAACTCGTTCTGAGCGTCGCCAATCCCGAACCAGAGGATCGATAGGGGAATCCAGGCTAACGGAGGTATGGGCCGGAAAAAATTGACAATAGGCTCGGCGAACCACGCAAATCGAGCGGACGCCCCTAAAGCTGCGCCGAGCGGAAACCCTATCAAAGATGCAAAGGCGAGTGCAACGCCTACGCGATTGAGACTGGCAACGATATCGCGTTGCAGTGTTCCTTGTCTGAGCAGCTGCCACCCTCCATAGAGAACCTCAGACGGTGGCGGGAGCATGTTTTGCAAGAGCGGCAAGTTGCGGGCGACGATCTCCCACGCAAGAAAAAACAAAAGTAGCGGAATGTAGCGCGCTAAAGAATAGGCCGCATCGGCCAGCCGGGACTGTCCCAATCCCGCGTCGGCTTTGGGTTCGCCAATATCGGCCATCAGAGTTTGGAACTCCGGAGAGTGAAGGTGGTGCGTGGACCACGTATTGCGCCAGCTGCAAAACGCGTGATCCACACTGTGCTAAGCCTTGAAGGTTTTGCCCCCGAAGCTCCAGTCCCTTACGAGATCGCCTGGTTCAGGAAATTCCTGCTTTCCAGCAACCTCAAGCCCGGATGGAGGGTAGGGGGCTTCCCGACCTCGCCTGTCCAGTTGGCTGGCAGGAATGTCGGTTGCTTTGGCACCGACCAACCCAAGCGACTGAAAGTGTCCGCCTGGTATTTCGTTCGCAATGCCGACTTGAAGTCGTTTTCGGTAAAGCGACGTTTCAGGACATTGGCATCGGTCATTATATTGGCCTGGTACGTTTCGAGCGGAGCCCAGAACCCTCGCGTATCTTCAAACGGATAGCTAAGCGTGGGTTTTGGGTTCAGCACGTGTGTCTCTGCATCCCGTGCGATCAACTTTGGGTCGCGCCCGCGCTGACTGTCGTGTGCAGCAAATGCGGCAAGCACTTCCTGGCTCTTAAGCTTCACAAGGAGGCGCGCCTCGATGAATGCGTCGACGTAAGCTTGCACAACGTCGGGAGCATTCTCTTCGATTTCGCCGCGAAGATAGGAGTATCCGTTAAAAATTGTGTACGCGGCCATCGTCTCGAGGATGCGCGCGTTCTTTCTGAACTCGGTCATCAACGTAATATTCGGTTCCCACATGCACACAAGATCAACACCCTTCGGCATCGCCATCATGTCTGCCGCGGACATATTTTTTATCTGGAAATCCTCGCCTTCCCGGAGTCCGAGAACTTTTGCCGCAACCAAGAGCCCGGTGTGTACGGCGCTTCCGATTGCAGTGCCCCATTGAGCTGGGCGACCGAGGACCTTCTGACCCTTGAGATCAGCCAAACCTTTCAAGGGGGAGTCAATGGGAACCATGAAGCCCTGGCGCTGAGCCGGATAGCAAATCGGAGCGACGACGGGAACTTTGAGCTCGATGATCCTGAGAAGTCCCAGGGAGCCGGCTTGTGCAACCTGGATTTTTGCCGGCACGAACACCTCGTTCATGAGGCCTGCGATCAAAAACTCCGGAAACTGAGCTTCAATTCCTCGAGCCTGCAGGAGCTTGTAGTGCTGCATCGCGAATAGAACGATGTTCCCATCCGACCAAAGCGGATTCCACGCGACCTGCAGCGGCCACCAGCCCTTCGACTTGAGCCAATCCACAGACTTGGCCAAAACCTGGCCGCGCGGCTGCGGCCATCCCCATTCCGAAAATTGACTCTGACCGACCGCGGGAGCCACTAGCCCTCCCAGTGAAAGTCCCATTGCCCCAGTTGCGAGGGCGCCATCCTTCAAGAACTCGCGACGAGTTTTGTTGTGAGATGCCATGAACGAACTCCTCCGTATGTTGGATCTTTTCTGTGCCCGTTCTAATGCGGACCATTGGTTTGATAGGCGGTCTGCTATGCAGAACTATGACGTCTTGAAGTTTATGTAGGTGAGCATACACTGCGTCTATAGTGAACTACAAAATCAATCTGGTTGTTCTGCAATGCAGATCAATGGGCATCTAAATGGCAAACGCTCTTCTCTCGACATTAGAAAGTGCTCGTCGGGTATCTGGCCGCGTCGTAGTTGACGGCATGCTTACCCGTGCTCTGGCGACGGAAGTTTTTCCTGTAGAGAACCCGGCTGATGAATCCGAGGTCGGATGCTCTCCTCGATGTGGGCAGGCCGATGTGGATCGCGCGGTTACGGCCGCGCATCGAGCATTCGCGGCTTGGAGTCGAACCTCGGCGCGGGAGCGCGGAGATCTTTTACGCAAGGCTGCCGACGCACTCGAAGCAAAGGCGGAAGAGCTCGCGTTGCTTGTGTGCCTGGAAACCGGAAACGCGCTCAGGACACAGGCGCGACCGGAAATAGGGGCAATGCTGGAGACGATCCGTCACTTTGCCGGAATCGCGCCCGAGCTAAAGGGTCAAACCATTCCTTGGGAAGCGGGTAAGCTCTGCTACACGACACGAGAGCCGATCGGCGTCGTCGGTGCGATTATTCCCTGGAATGCCCCGCTTTTTCTGGCTGCGTGTAAATTGGGCCCCGCGCTGGCAGCAGGCAACACGCTTGTTCTTAAGGCGGCTGAGCAAGCTCCTCTCTGCGTCATACGGTTCTTTGAAATTTTGCAGGAGGTTCTGCCGCCCGGCGTGGCCAACGCCATTACGGGCTTCGGTGAAGAGGCGGGTCGACCGCTTGTCGAGCATGCGTTCGTCAAGAAGGTCACGTTTACCGGCTCCAGTTCGGTCGGCAAGATGATCATGCACTATGCGGCAGACAAGCTCTGCCCCGTCACTTTGGAACTCGGGGGAAAATCACCAAATATCGTGATGCCGGATGCCGACCTGGATCTCGTGGTTCCCGGCATCGTCACAGGGATGCGTTTTACTCGGCAGGGCCAATCCTGTTCGGCGGGTTCACGCCTGCTGATACATGAAAAAATCTATGATGACGTGGTGTCCCGGGTTGTTGAGGCCGTCGAGGCCCTTCGGATAGGTGATCCGATGGATGAAAGCACGGACACCGGCGCGCGCGGCCGGACGTGATCTTCTCGAATCTGTGGGGAGCCGATCTCGAGAACTTCGTGCGTCAGGCCTCGCCGCGCGGCCTCTTCGCGTCGAGCCAGGTCGTTCTGGCGCTGGGCGAGACGATCCTGCAGCGCGTGCCGCTGCCCGACGGCGTGATCGTCGGCGTGCTGGGCGACGGCTGGTGGATGTCTCCCGACGGTAAGGCCAATCCGGACACCGCCAAGCTCGCGGAAACCTACAAGGCGCGGTTCGGCGAGTACCCCGTCTTCCCGTCGATCAAGATGGCGAATGCGCTGATCTATGTGAAGGCGGCCTACGAAACCGCGATGCAGAAGAACGGCGGCAAGTGGCCGACGCGCGCGGAGCTTGCCGGGGCGATGAAGGGCAGCACCGTCAAAACCCTGACCGGCTCGACCCAGACCCGCGCCGACAATGACGGTTTGGTCGATCAGATCGTCGGCGTCACCGTGAAGGGCGCCGGTCAGCCGTTCCCGATCATCGGCGACATGGTCCGCTACAAGGGCGACAGTCTCATGCCCCCGGCCGGCCAGGATCCGATCGCCTGGATCTCGACACTGAAGCCCGAGTTCGCGCGGCAGTTGCCGAAACCGGGAAGCTATAAGTAGACAGAGCGCCACCTCCGAAGAGCGACCGAGGGTCACATGATCTCAGCGATCGTGCCGCTCCTGGTGGATAGCCTTGCCAATGCCGCTTTGATCTTCTTCGCGGCGGTGGGGCTAACCCTGGTGTTCAGCGTCCTGCGTGTTCTCAACGTCGCGCACGGTAGCTTCTATTCTATAGGAGCCTATGTCGCGGCGTCCACCGGGCTGCTCATCGCGAGCTGGGGGTTGAACCCCTATCTGTCCTTCGTGTCGCTCTTCCTCGCTGCAGTGCTGGTCGCCGCCGTTCTCGGGCCGCTGATAGAACGCACCCTGGTGCGTTGGACCTATGGAAAATCGGAGGCGATCCAGATCCTGGTCACCTTCGGCCTGTTCCTGGTGCTGGAGGACGTGCAACGCATGGTGTTCGGAGTGCAGTCTCTTTACGAGGACACCCCGATGCGCCTGCTCGGCACGTCGCAGGTCGGCGGCATCACCTACCTGAATTACCAGATTGTCCTCATCGCGCTGGCAATGGCGGTGCTGATCGGCCTCAGGCTGCTCATCAAGCGAACCCGCCTTGGCATGCTGATCACGGCCGTCGTGGCCGACCGCGAGATGGCCCAGTCGGTGGGCATCGACACCAACCGCATCTTCGTGCTCGCCTTCTCGCTCGGCGTCTTTCTCGCAGCACTAGGCGGGGCACTTGCCACGCCGACATCCGGCGTGGCGCCGGGCCTCGGGGCCGACATCATGGTTCTCGCCTTCGCGGTGGCCGCCATCGGTGGTCTCGGCCAGATCGAAGGGGCGGCGCTCGCGGCGCTGATCGTCGGCGCAGCGCGTGTTCTGGCGATCTACTTCTTCCCGGCGTTTGACGCAGTCGCTCCCTATGCGGCGATGCTGCTGGTTTTGCTGATCCGCCCCTACGGACTGTTCGGCTCGGTTCAGGCGAGGCGCATATGACACGCATCATAATTCTCGCCATCGCTGTCGCCGTGCTCGTGGCGCTCCCGCTGGCGGCCCCCTGGCTGCAGTTCGTGCTTACGGTTGCGATCGCGAAAGGCTTTGCGGCGCTGGGGGTCGCCGTCCTTCTGCGCGCCGGGCTGATCTCCATCGGGCACGCCATGTTCGTCGCGGCGAGCGCCTACGGCATTGCTTTTCTCGCGCGGGCCGGCATCGCCGACTTTGCCTCGCTGGTCGTGCTCTCGGTAGCGCTTGCCGCGGTGTTAGGCGCGATCGTCGGTGCGTTCATGGTCCGCTACCGCGCGATCTTCTTTGCGATGCTCAATCTCGCGGCTTCGATGGTCTTCTATGCGCTGCTGTCCAAGCTTTACGGCATCACGGGCGGCACGGACGGAATGCCGGTCCCCATCCCGTCGGTCTTCGGCATCCAGATGCACGAGGTCGCATTCAAGACTGTGCTGTTCTATTTGAGCGTCGTGCTCATGATCGTCGTCGGGCTGGCGGTGCACCGCTATCTGGACAGCCCGCTCGGGCATGCCTTGTCGGCCGTGCACACCAACGAGGTTCGGCTTGAGTATCTCGGCGTACCGGTTTGGGCCGTGCTTCTCGTCGCCTACGTGGTCTCGGCGGCGCTGGCCGGCCTCGGTGGCGTGTTGACGAGTTTCGCGATCGGCCGCGTGGTGCCGGAGTTCGCCTTCTGGACCGCCTCGGGCCACCTCGTCCTCGTCGCGGTGCTGGGTGGCATCGGCGGTGTTCCCGGCGCCTTCATCAGCGCATTGTTCCTGGAGCTGCTGCACACGCTCGCGGTCACGGTGACGGATGCCTGGAACCTGATCGTCGGCGCGGCGCTGATCCTCGTCATCGTGTTCCTGCCTCAAGGACTCTACGGTCTCGTGACGCGCAAGAAGGTGGCCGTCGAATGAGCAAATCCATCTTGGAGGCGAAGGACCTTCGCGTCGCCTTCAACGGCGTCAAGGCTGCCGACGGCGTCAGTCTCGCCATCGACGAAGGTGAATTTCTCGCGGTGATCGGCCCCAATGGATCGGGCAAGACGACATTACTCAACCTGTGCACGGGCTATGTGAAGCCCAGCTCCGGGAACGTCCTTCTCGACGGGCAGGACATCACCCGCCTCTCGCCGCGCGCCATCACGCAAAGGGGCGTGGCCCGGGCGTTCCAGATTCCGCAGCTGTTCTCCGATCAGCGGGTCATCGACAACATGATGCTCGCTCTGGCCGCCAATGACGGCCTGTGGACGATGGTGCGCCCGCTCGATCGGGTCGACCGTAGGCAGGAGGCGCTTGCGCTGCTCGCGCTGTTCGGTCTCGGGGACGATGGCAACCGCATCAGCAGCACGCTGCCCGAGGGCCATCGCAAACTGCTCGACATCGCCGTCGCGCTGGCTCTGAAGCCGCGGCTACTGCTGCTCGACGAACCCACCAGCGGCGTCAGTGCGCTGGAGCGCTTTCCTCTGATGGAGGCGCTGATGGGTGCTCTGCGGCAACGCAAGATGACGGCGCTGTTCGTGGAGCACGACATGGACGTGGTGGCCCGCTATGCAATGCGCGTGCTGGTCTGGAACTCTGGAACCATCATGGCTGAGGGTCCACCGGACAAGGTCCTTGAGGATCCAGAGGTGCGGCGGTCGGTGGTGGGAGTGGCGTGATGCTCGCCCTGCAGGATGTCCAGGTATCGATCGACGGCGTCCGGGTTCTGCGCGGCGTCACCTGCGACTTGGCCGACCGTATGACGACGGTGCTGATCGGCCGCAACGGCGCCGGCAAGACCACGACATTGCGTGCCGTCATGGGATTGGTCCGCATCGACCAGGGTTCCGTGAAGCTGGGGGGCGATGATCTCCGCCAGCACCCCGCACATCATCGCGCCCGCGCCGGCATCGGCTATGCGCCGGAGGATCGCCGTCTGGTCGCGGATTTCAGTGTCGAGGACAATGTGCGCCTTCCGGCGCTGGCGCTCGGCCTGGATGCGGGCGAGATGCGGCGCCGGCTGGACGAGGTCTACGCGCTGCTGCCGCAACTGCACGCCATGCGCGCACGGCCGGGCGGAGGCGTCTCCGGCGGTCAGGGAAAGATGATCGCGCTCGGCAGGGCCCTGATGGTCGCGCAAAAGGTGCTGCTGCTCGACGAACCCTTTCAGGGGCTCGCACCGGCGCTGGCGCTCGACTACGCGCGCACGCTTGGCGAGTTGCGCCGGCGCCGGCCGGAGCTGATGCTGCTGATCACCGAATCCAGCCCCAAGCTGCTCGACGAGATTGCTGACAGGACTCTCCAGATCGAGCGCGGCGAAATCGTCTCCAGCCGGACCCATTGAGGAGGAACAACGATGCTCCTGCACTTCCATCGCATAGCAACGGCCGGCGAGGACCATGTCGGCGTACATGTTGACCGGCTGGTCATTGCCGGGTGGGCGGGCCGCAACGTGGAGGCTATCGAGCATCACATTGAGGAGCTCGCCGCGCTCGGCATACCCCGGCCGTCCACGACACCGCTCTACTATCGCGTCGCCGCGCAGACGCTGACCCAGGCCGAACGCCTGACCGTCCTCGGCCCCGACAGTTCCGGCGAGGTCGAGCCGATCGTCGTGGCGATGGCCGACGGGCTTTGGATCGGCATCGGCTCTGACCACACCGACCGCAAGGCCGAGGCGCAGGGCATCGCACTCTCGAAACAGCTTTGCGGCAAGCCGGTGGGGGCGACGCTGTGGCGCTATGCCGATGTCGAGAAACACTGGGACGAGCTGAGGATTCGCGCTTGGACGACCATCGACGGCAATCGGGTGCTGTATCAGGACAGCCCGATCTCGGCGCTGCGCACGCCGCGTGACCTGATCGATCGATACACCGGAGCAGGCATGTTGGAGCCCGGCACGCTGATGTTCTGCGGCACGCCAGGCGCCATCGGCGGTATCCGGCCCGGCAGCCGCTTCGAAATGGAGATCGTGGATCCGATCCTTGGCCGCAGCCTGGAACACGCTTACGGCATCGATATCCTTCCGGTCGTATCCTGACGATCGATCATGTGCACGAGGAGCGGCCCATATGACCACGCAGCGTCCTGCATCCGAGCGGCTGGAGATGGCGCTTGGCCGCATCGCGTCTCCCGATCTCGAAGGGGGGAAGGCGTTCACTCATGTGTTCGCGGACAGTGCGAGGCGCGAAGCGGCCGCGGCCGACGCGCGCCTGGCTCACGGTCGCGCCATCGGGCGGCTCGACGGACGTATCGTTTCGATCAAGGCGCTGTTTGATGTCGCCGGCGAAGTCACGCATGCGGGGTCCGCGATCCTGCGGAGCCAGCCGACTGCCGTCGAGGACGCTTTGGCCGTGCAACGTCTGCGGGCGGCTGGCGCCGTCATCATCGGAAAGACGCAGATGACTGAGTTTGCGTTCTCCGCGCTCGGCACCAACCCGCATGATGGTGTGCCGGGCAATCCCAGGGATCGCGCCCGCGCGCCGGGAGGGTCGTCCTCGGGCGCGGTCGTGTCGGTCATTGATGGCATGGCCGAAATTGCGATCGGCAGTGACACGGGCGGATCGATCCGCATTCCGGCCGCGCTATCGGGCGCCGTCGGCTTCAAACCGACCAGCGGACGCGTGCCGACCAGGGGCGCGTTCTCCCTGTCGTCGAGCCTCGACACGATCGGGCCCATCGCATCCAGCGTCGCCGACTGCGGGCTGGCGGACCAAATCCTCGCGGGAGAGCCGGCGGCGGCAATCTCGCCCGCAGCGCCCGGGACGTTCCGTCTCGTTGTGGCGCGAGGGCGCCTTTTCGAGCGCGCCGAGCAGGCCGTCCTGATGGCTTTCGAGGCTGCAAATCGCCTCGCTCCACGCCGCGGGGGCGGACGTTGTCGACGGCTCGATGGACGCGTCTTTGGACGAGTTGGCCGCGATCGACCGCATCGGGACATTCCCGTCCATCGAGGTCGGTGCCACCCTGCGCAGCCTTGGCATTGCCGCGCTTGACGGGGTCGATCCTAAAACGCGCGTGCGCATCGAGGCTGGCGCAGGGGCCCTGGCTGTCGACTATGTCCGTATGACGAGGCTGCGCGAAGCAGCCATTCAGTCATTCGCGAACGCGGTGGCGCCGAACGAGGTATTCGTGCTGCCGACAACGCCGATCCGCGCGCCAATGCTGGCATCGGTGGACGGCAGCGACGCGTTTCACGCAGCCAACGGTCTGGTCCTGCGCAATCCGCGCATCGCGAACCTGCTGGACTGTCCGTCGGTGTCGCTGCCCGTTCCGGTTTCCGGCTTGCCCGTTGGCCTGATGCTGATTGGCCGCAGAAACGCGGACCGCCATCTTCTGGAGATCGCAGCGTGGGTCGAGGCCGCGCTTGCCGATGGGTCAGCCTGATCCCGGCTCATCCGCGAAGACATCGGCCTCATACATGCTGCACCTGCTGAGGGACATTGTGGATCAATCGTGTTGACTGGCAACCGAGTCATGGAAGATTTGATCCGAAATTGGTCATCGGCTCAGGCCGTGGGTTCTGAAGCGGCGCATGTTCGTCTGTCTCTCTTGAAAGGAGACAGACCATGGAATAGGAACATGCTCCGACGTCAGTGAAGCCGGTCCATGTCGTCGCCTGCGACCTTGCGCTTTACGGCTTGTGGCCGATCACAGCGCCATTCGCGGCGGGCGCATCGAACCAGACCGTCTCGATGTGCCGGAATCCAGCTTCCTCGAGCCACGACGAGTACTCGCCGGGCGTATAATTTCTCCCTTCCGTCTCGATCAGCATGTTGAGGCTCATCAGAGCAGCCGGCGCCGGTCCGGTCTTCTCGTCATTGACGAGAAGCTCGCTGATGACGATTGCGCCGCCGCTCGGCAAAGCCTCGAAGGAGCGGCGCAGCAGGGCGCGGTTCCTCGGCTCGTCCCAATCGTGCAGGATCATCGACAGGAGATGCACCTCGTGATCCTTCGGAAGCTGCTCGAAGAAGCTGCCTCCTATCGTCTCAATCCGGTCGCTCAAGCCCGCCTCGGCGATCTTTCCCGCGGCGATCTCAGCCACATGCGGCAGGTCAAACACCGTCGCACGCAGCCCCTCATATTGTTTGCAAAGCTCGATGTCGTACGCGCCCGATCCGCCGCCGATGTCCAGAAGGCGGTGGGAATGTCCGAGATCTAGAGTTTCGCCGAGCTTCCGCGACGTCATGGTGGAGAGCGAATGCATCGCTTCCCAGAACAGCGCCAGCACTATCGGATCCTCGCCGTCGAACATCGAGGACTGTACCTCCGGGTCCCACGTGGTCGGCCGGTTCGTGCGCAGCGCTTCGGCAAGCTTGTCCCAGCCCGCGTAGAGCCGCTTGTCGGCCATTTGCACGAAGCCACCGAAGTAATAAGGCTTGCCGCGCACCAGATAGGCCTCGCTCAAGGGCGTGTTGCGATAGCGACCGTCCGTTTTCGCCAGGAGCCCAAGTGCAGCGCAGCCGGTCAACAGCATCTCGGCCGGACGTGGATGCAGATGGGACGCTTGCGCGAACTCTGCGACCGTGGTGCCGGCGCCATCCGCAAGGTGATCAAACAAGCCTAGCTCGTGAGCTGCGGCCAGGGTCTTGAACGCCCAGAAGCCGGTTGAAAGCGCCATGAGAGGGACGGCGGAGGGAAGTTCGGTGCCGCGGGCTGTTTTGCCCGAAATCGAATCCGATTGACGAGTAAGCGTTGGCGTGGGCGGCGCAGTCGTGCGCCGAAGGTGCTTGAACATGCCGTGTTCCTCTGCCGAAGGCCGCTCATTCTGAGCTTGCGGCCGTCACAAACATTGCTTGCGAGTAAATCGCGTGCGATACATCTCAGAACGAGGCGCGACGGGAGTAGTTCCATGGCACGTGAAAAACAAGAAATTGCGGAGAGCCCATTGAAGCTCGACGAGTTCCTTTGCTTCGCGATCTACTCGGCAAATCACGCCTTCAACCGCGTCTATCAACCTCTCCTTGTCAAGCTTGGTCTGACCTATCCTCAGTTCATTGCCATGATCCTGCTTTGGGCTGAGGACGACCAGACGGTCGGCGAGCTGGGGCGAAAGCTTTTCCTGCAATCGAATACGCTGACGCCCTTGTTGAAGCGCTTGGAGGCTCTAGGCTACATCGACCGTCGCCGCGATCGCGCCGATGAGCGCCAGGTCGGGATCAAGTTGACGACGAGGGGACGCAGTCTGCAGGCCAAGGCAGCTGAGATCATCTGCTGTGTCCGATCGGCGACGGGTCTCAAGGACAAGCAGATGGCGCGGATGCTGGAGGACGTCGCCGCATTGCGGCGCTCGCTTGATGCATATCCTTCGGTCTGAGGCGCGGGCCTACCGTTCGGTCGTCCTCGCTCAAGGCAGCGCTGAAGTACGCCCGGAAGGGCGGCACCGTCGTGGTGTGGAAGCTGGACCGGCCGGTCTGGTGGCGCGTGCTATGCTGAGAGACACGCGCATTTCGATCGGCGAGGTGGCGCGCCGGCTTGGTGTTGCGCCGAGCACTCTATACAGACATGTCCCGGCGGCCAGGATAGTGGTTACGCGAGGCGAACCCGCGGCCGCGCCGCCGTCATCACCCCCTTCTACCCGCGCACGATGCGCGTACCAGCCTCGCCGACGATAGCCTTACCCATATTCTCAATGTCGGTGATGATCCCCTCGCCGTCGCAGGCTGCGACGTACTCCATGACCGCTGCCACTTTCGGGCCCATCGAACCCTTGCCGAAGTGCCCCTCGTCCATATAGCGGGCAGCTTCGGCAAGAGGCAGGCGGGAAAGCCACTTGACGTCCGGCTTGCCGAAATTGATTGCCACCTGGGGCACCGCCGTGGCGATAAGAAGCTTCCCCGCCTCGAGCTGGCGGGCGAGCAGTGACGAGGCGAGATCCTTGTCGATCACCGCTTCGCGGCTCGACAGACGGCCGGCGGCATCAGTCACCACCGGTATGCCGCCTCCCCCACAGGCGATAACGATATGGCCGCTGCTCAGCAGGGCGCGGACAGTTTCGACCTCGATCACTTCCTGCGGTTGCGGTGAGGCGACACAACGGCGCCAGCCGCGACCGGTCTCCTCCACCAGCGACCAGCCATTCCGCGCTGCCAGCGCGTCGGCGACGCCTTTGGTCATGACCGAACCGATTGGTTTGGTCGGGTTGGTGAAAGCCTTGTCGGCGGGATCGACTCGCACCTGCGTGACGACCGTAGCGACCGGCTTCTTCAATCCGCGCCGGTTCAGCTCGTTAATGAAGGCGCGTTGGAACATGACGCCGATCGCTCCCTGGGTATCGGCGGTCGCATAATCCATCGGCACCACCGGCACCTCGGCGGCAGCGATCTCGGAACGGCGCAGGATGTAGCCGACCTGCGGGCCGTTACCGTGGGTCAGCACCACTTGCCAGCCGGCAGCAGCAACATCGACCACGTATTGCGCCGTGCGTGCAGCGGCCAGTGCCTGATCGGGGATCGAGGTACCTCCCCCCTCGGAGGCCAACGCATTGCCACCGACCGCGATCACTGCGACTTTGTTCATTATGCACTCCTCAAATGTCGAAGGTCATGGTCGCGGCCAGCGCCGATACCGCCTGGGCAAAGCAGGCGAGGGGCGCATAGGTCAGTCCGGCACCCACCTGGCCAATGCCGGCCTGACGATGGGCGATGCCGGTATTGATGACCGGTTGAATGCCGGTATCGGCAACGAGACGCGCATCGATACCCGCCGGCGCGCCTGTGAAATCGAGGGCCGGCAGGGTGAATGCCGCATTCTGGCCGAGCGTGATGTGCAGCATGCGCTGCGTATTAGCGAGGGCATCCCGCGGCGTGCCGCCGACGAACTGCACGATGGCCGGCGCGGCCGCCATCGCGAAGCCGCCGACGCCTGCCGTCTCCGTGATGGCGCTGTCGCCGAGGTCGCGTGCGGCGTCGGCCTGGCTATAGCCGGGAAAGAACAGGCCTTCGATGAACGGCGCCTCGGCGGTGAACCAGCGATCGAGTCCGGAGATCTTGATGCCGAACTCGACGCCGTTGCGCGCCATCGCCGTGACCAGCGTCGAACACGGCACATTGTGGGCGGCGTCCAGCATGGTCTTGCAGGCGGCCATCGAAAGATTGAGAAAGAAGTGATCGTTGCCGGCGATGAAGGTTAGCGTTTCCGCAACCGCTTTGGCGTCGAGCCGCTTCGCGGCGAGCGCAGTCGTCGTCAGTTTTCGGAACAGCAGCGAAGACGCAGCCGCATTGCGGTTGTGGACTTCATCGCCCATGTGCAGCGCCTGGGCCATGATTGGCTTCAGCTCCAGGCCGCCCATTTCCTCGACGATCACGGCCAATGTCGGCCCCATCGTCGCGGCCATCCATTTCAGGCGGGCGATGACGTCCGGACCGTTGGCGCCGAAACGCAATACTTTGCCGAGACCTTCGTTCATGTTCGAATAGGCCTCGCCACCGGAGGTGGCGTCGCGCACGACCCATACCGGCATGCTCGGGCTGGTGATGCCCGCCATCGGGCCCACAGCCTTATGATGGTGACACGGCTCCAGACGGATACTGCCGGATGCCATCAAACGGCCGGCCTCGTCGAGATCGCCGGCCCAGCCCTCGAACAGCACGGCGCCAAGCACCGCGCCCTGCTGCGGCCCGCACATATTCTCCCATGTCACGGGCGGCCCTGAATGCAGGATGATCTTGCCATTCATGTCCGGCAGCGCCTCGCGGGCAGTCTTGACGCCGACGAGCACCGGCTGAGCCGCCAGGAAGCGGCCATAGGCCACCGTGTTGGCCTCGGCGACGCGCGGATCGCCAGTCAGAAGTGCCAGGTTCCACGCATCCTTTGGGTTGCCTCCCGCCGGCGGCTGCCATTGCAGATCGGTGGCTTTCGCGCCCTGTTCGCGAATGACGTCGCCGAAGCTCGCAAGCCCGACATTCACGACATTGAGGTCCTGGCTGATGAGACCGGGCATGGCGTTCACCCTTTGATGTTTTCAAAAGCAGCGCGAATGAGTGCGACCGCTTCGGCATTGCTGAAGGAAACGTCGACGCCGGCGGCGCGCAGGATCTCGGCCTGCCGGTCCATATCCTGCGGATCGGCATCGGTGCCGCATATCTGGGCGACGAAGGCCGGAGCCCCTTTTCCGCCGGTCCCGGCCCGTGCCTTTTCGATGGCTGGCGCCAGAACGCCTGCGGGATTTGCATGGGCGCCGTAACCAAGCACGACGTCCAGGAGAATGATTGCGGTTTCTGGGTCCGCCGCTTCCTGACCGATGCGCTCCAGGCGTAACGCCGGATCGATCATCGGATGTGCCCGTCCGCGTGTGAAATCGTCGTCGCCAAGGTCCATGATCGTGTGGCCGCTGCTCCGCCAAAGATCGGACATGCGTGCCGTCTTCTTGGTCGGCGTATTCGATTGCAAGCCGGGCAGCACATCCTGCAACAGAATCAGCGCTTCGTAGCAGAAGGTGCCACCGCTATAGAGGCCACGCAGGTATCTGCGGCCCGGGCCGATCGAGGCGGCGAGCCGCTTCGCTCGCGCCTTCAGCTCCGCAGTGGCGCCGTGGTCGGAGCGAAATTTTGCCTTGCCGGATTTCAGGGTCTCGACGGCGCGCAGCGCTGCCTCCTCCAGGGTCAGCGCACCATCGAAGCCTTGCGATTCGACGTCGGCCAGCGTGGCGCCGAGGAAGCACACAACCACCGGCTTTCCGGTGCCGCGGGCCGCTGCCAGCACCTTGTCTGCCACCGCCTTGGCCGGCGGCTTGGAGATGAGCACGATGACCTTGGTTGCGGGATCAGCGCCGAGCTGCTGGAGGGCGGTGAGCATGGTCAGGCCGCCGACCGCTTCCGAGAGATCGTGGCCGCCGGTGCCGATCGCCTGGGTCACGCCCTCGCCCGCCTGGTGGATCAGGCAAGTCACCTGCTGCAAGCCGGTGCCAGAGGCCCCGACAACGCCAATCCCACCCTTGCGAACCACATTGGCGAAAGCGAGCGGCACACCGTTGATGATCGCGGTGCCGCAATCGGGCCCCATCACCAGAAGGTTGCGGGAGTGGCCATAACGCTTGATCGCGACTTCCTCATCTACCGGCACATTGTCGGAGAAGATCATCACGTCGAGACCGAGTTTCAGCGCCTTCATCGCCTCGGCGGCAGCAAACGAGCCAGGGGTTGAGATCAGCGCGAGATTGGCCCCCTTGGCCTCATCCTGAAGCGCCATGACGATGGCTTTCGGCGGTGCTTTCTGCACAGTGCCGTCGTCGTTCGTGGCCTTCCTTGACAGGGCCGCCTCAGCAAAGTCGAGGGCAGCCTGCAGACCGGCCTCCTCCCCACGTACGACGAGCAGCATGTCGTTGGGGCGCGTGGCGGGCCGTTCGTCGAGCAGTCCGGCTTGGGCCATCAAGTCGATGTTGGCCTCGGTCGCCATCTGAGCCGAGGCCACCTCAATGCCAGGCAAATTCACGATCTTGGCCGAGAGCTGCATCAGCGCGACCGAGTCCCGATACATGTTCGGAAAGAAATGAACGAGCAGGGCCATGGGAACTCCTTGAGAACAGCGGTCGCGGAAGTGCCGCGCCTAAATGCGGGGGGAAAAAATCGGCATCGCCGGCAGCGAGGGCGAGGCCGGCCACGAGGCCAGCGGCCTGATCGATGCCGGAACTGTGGCCCCGCGCAGCAAGGCGCCTGAAGCTGCCGGCAATGTCGCCGTCCGGCCCGCCGATCGCGGCGAAGAACTCGTAGAGCAGGCCGGTCCACCACGGTGTGCAAGCCTGAGCGAGATAGTCTCTGCTGGCCGACGTGGTGCGATCGAGATGCTGCATCACTTCTCGGCGTACGGCTTCGAAGCGCGCGTCGCCCGCGGCCGCGAGCGCTCCAAGTAAACCGCAAAGGAGATCGTCGCCGCTCGGCGTGAGCCCCGTGCCGAGGCCAACCAGCCGAAACACTTCCCGATCCGCAGCTTCCTGCCGATGCAGCTTGCCGCACAGATCCGCGAAGCGCCGATACGCCGCCGTCCGTGTCATCTCCGGCGTCAATTCCTGCATCGCAACGTCGAGGCACGCCTTCGCTTCGACGAGACCCGGCTGCCAACCGTTTGCGGGGACATGGCCTGGGAACGCCGGCGCGTGCCACAGGGTGGTGTTACTCCGGTAGCCGACACGGAAGCCGGGGCCGGACAGGACGCCATCGTCTCCCACGATACGCCGGCCGACCTGCAGGAGCGGATGAAGCCTGCACCAATCTTCCCTGGAGAGAGCGATGATGCGCATGCCCTGCTCTTTCGTTCCGGCGAGCAAGGTGAGGCGACGCCCGTCGTCGAGCGTGAAGGCGCAAGCATTGGCAAACACCGCCTCGACGGTCCCCGTGAAGGGCGAGGCCGAGATGTCCGCGCCGGCATGTTTTGCCTGGAGGTGGATCACGGTGTGCCGCGTCAGCCGATGGCGGCTATGACGGCCGCAGACGGCGCGACCCAACCGAAGATCCCGCCCTGCGCCTTGATCATTTCCAGGGCGATGCGATTGAACTCAGGAAAATAGGAACCGACCGCATCCGATACGACAAGGCATTCGAAGCCGCGATCGTTGGCTTCGCGCACCGTGGTATTGACGCAGACCTCCGTGGTCACGCCGCAGACGATCAGTGTCTTGATGCCGCGATTACGCAGCATCAACTCGAGGTCTGTGGCGAAGAACGCACCCTTGCCCGGCTTGTCGATCACCGGCTCGTTCGGTGCCGGACTGAGTTCCGGAATGATGTCGTGCCCCTTCTCGCCGCGGATCAGCACGCGACCCATCGGACCTTCATCGCCGATGCCGACCTTCAGGCCTCCCCGCACCTTCTTCGATGGCGGGCAGTCTGCCATGTCGGGCGCATGGCCCTCGCGGGTATGGATTACGAGCATCTTCGCCTTGCGTGCCGCTTCCAGCACCGCCTTGCACGGGGCAATGGACGAGCGCAGCAGCGAAACGTCGTTGCCGAGCATCGAACCAAACCCGCCGGGCTCAAGGAAGTCGCGCTGCATGTCGATGATGACGAGCGCGGTACTCGCCAGATCAAAACCCAGATCGCAAGGCTCGGCCTTGAAAATTTTTGTCATGACGCCACTCCAGACGTTCGCGGTCCTTACGGTCGATGCAGGCGGAGGAGGATGCCTCCTCCGCCTGGGCATTCACTTGTCCTTGGATGCCATGTAGACGCGCCAGTCGCCGAAGCGCGAAATATCGACGTGCTCCGGCTTGATCTTGTCCGCGGGATACAGGATGCCCTCGACAATGCGCCCGTTGTTGAGCTTGACCGGCCCACAGTAGAGGTGCGGCGGTTCACCGGCCTCGACCTTGGCCCAGGTCTCGTCGCTCATTTTGTACAGCTCGCCGGCGACCGACACGCCACCGCTCGCGACTTCGTACATGCCCGGATGCACGTCGTTGATGGAGTAGATGCGGTAGATCGGGGCCGTGTGGAAGGCACCGAGGAATTCGGCACCTTCCAGATTTTTGTGCAGAGCGAGGCCCTTCATCAGGGTGCCGTTGACGAACAGTGTTTTGCTCATGAATGAAGGACACCTTCTTCATCGTTGTCGACAGGGAGCCAGCTGATGCCCTCGCCGTCCTTCAGCTGACGCCAGGCAAGAAACGAGAACATCAGCGACGCCATGAAATAGGCCGCACTCACGGCAGGCGAGGCATTGATCGCGAGGTGAGAGCCGTTGATGAAGCCGAAAAACGACAGCGCGGCCGCGAACATCGCGAATACAGCCGCCCAGTTGAAGCGGCGGTCGATCACGAACACCGCGATCGCACCGAGCATCAGGCCGGCAAGGACCGCACCGCCGCCGGCAAGCTCCATGCCATGATAGATCACGCCGTTGCCGGCCAGAGCCTTGATCGTGTCGGGCGGCACCGGATTTGTGGCGACGCCTGCGGCGCTCAGCGTGCCGGAGACCTGCCCCCGCGCCCACTCGGCGATGCTGGGCACGAGCGCCAACACGATGGCCGGCGCGTGCCGGCGCGGACAAGCCTGGAACGCCTGCGCCCCGATCACCAGCCCGATAAACAGCAGGATAGGCAGGATGGCGACCAACGGCACGACCGACAGGAGGAACGCGGCTAGGCCGAAGAAGCAGACGATGGACACGAAGATGCCGGTGAACAGCGAATAGCCAACACGGCCGCCCATCGCCTTCCAACCCGGATGGCCGATATAGACCGCCGGCGGAAACGGTGAGCCGAGCAGCGCGCCGACCACGCCGCCAAGTCCGTCGGCAAACAGCACGTAACGCAGGTCGTATTCGTCACCGCTGGCGGCGGCCGATTCGACGTTGTTCATCGCTTCGGTGAAATTGTAGATGCCGAGCGGAATGGCGGTGACCAGGAGCGGCCAGACCTTATCCATCGGCACCGAGAACACGTCGAAGGAGAACATCGGCAGATGCAGGGACACCAGATCCAGTGATCCGCTGACCTTCTTGGTCGACATGATGTCGGTCCAGCCCATCCACACGCCGACCCAGGCCATGACGCCGCCGAGCACGATAATGACCAGGCCACCGGGAAGCCCGAAGGGCAGGCGCGTCCGCCCGACCCATGAGACCAGCACGATCATGAAGCAGATCAGCCCGATCCAGGCGGTATCGAAGATCAGGAATGCCGGACGCATTGATATGAAGGCGATGGAGACACCCGCCAGTGTGCCGAGCATCGCAGCGCGGGGCGTGTACTTGCGGATCGCGGGGCCAACCAGGATTCCGCTTAGCGTGATGAGGCCGACGATCATCGCCCAGATCAGGCCGAGCTTCCAACCGAGGATGGCATCGTTGGTCGCGATGTAGGTCGGCAGCATCACCACGAAGGTGACAATGAACATCTGTGGCACGCTCGGCCCGTAGGGCAATGCCGCCACGTCGTTGCGGCCGTCGGCCATGCCACGCCGGTAGGCGAGCCAGGCGTAGTAGAGATTGCCGATCGGCAGTGCAATGCCGAGTGCCGGCAGAATGCGCCCGAACACAAGGTCGCTCGGCAACCTTGCCACGCCGAGACAGAGAGAGGAAAGAACCAGGACGTTCAGAAGAACGTTGGTGAATAGGCCGAAGAAGGCATTCATGTCTCCTGCAGCCCAAAGTGTGGGGCGAGCTTTAGAGGCTGCGGCGTCCATGTCGTTTCTCCCTGTTTTCGACACAAGAATGAGACCGCGCCAACAAATGCATGATGGTGATCTCAACGTTGTCGAGGCCACTGGTGATGTTCTGACGTAGTGCGTCAGCAGCCCCCGTCTCATCGCGGGCTGCGATGCGATCAAGAACGGCCGTGTGTTCCTCGCCGGTCGATTGCGCACGATCACTGTGCGAGAAATCGAACGCGCGGAACGCATGCAGGCGCTCATTGATGCGCCGGATTTGGTCCACCATCAGCTGGTTGCCATGAGCCGCGACAAGGTCGGCATGGAAAGCCTCGTCGAGGCCAGCCAAGACCTGCGGTGAAAGCTTCTTGAGCTTTTTGGGATTCGCCCACTGGTTGCGCAGCCGCGCGTCGACATCCTTGGCAAGCCCGTTTCGAGCGAGCCCTCGCACTGCCTGCACCTCGATGGCGTAGCGAAACTCGTAGAGATCCTGGACATCAGTGAGCAAGAGCTGGCGCACTCGGTAGCTTTGGTGCGGGTCACGCTCGAGCAATCCTTCGGCGGCGAGTTCGGTCAAAGCCTGACGGATCGGCGAACGGCTGACGCCGAACTCAGCGCACAGACTCTCTTCGGTCAGCGGATGGCGTGGTGGATAGGACCAGTCCAAGAGCCGATGGCGAAGCGTCGGAACGATCTGCTTGACGGCCGAGGCGCGTGGCACATTCCCCTCCTCGTAAAACGGCACAGTCCCCAACGCAGGCGCCATTTTGAATGCATTTCTGTATTACGTCGTTGTACACAACAAAAGGATACAGGTAAACTCGAATTTGGCGGGGTTCCGCCGTCCATCCGCCGCCACCCGTTGCGTTCGTGATGCGAATCGCCATCTAGATATAGATGTCGTGGTTCTCGGGGCCTGTTCGGCCCCGGGCTAAGAGGGAACCCGGTGCGCCTACTTCGGGCCATTCCGGGGCTGCCCCCGCAACTGTGAGCGGCGAGCTTTCGTCCATTCTGAGTCACTGAACCCGAGGGTTTGGGAAGACCGGACGAGAGCAGCGACCCGCGAGCCAGGAGACCTGCCTCGACAAGCGAAAAACGTCCTCGGGCGGGGTGTCCCGGTGGTCGCTTGCCAGGCTTGCAGGCGCGTATACTGCGCCCTTCCAGCATGCGTCCGCTCGGCCCATGCCCCCAGCAAGATGGGGTGTATGCCGATGTCTATGACTCTTGAAGCACGGCCGGGAACGCCGGGCCGCAATGGGGGCGCCAAGGCCGTCGCTGGTGAACCTCCGACAACCGCGACACCCTCCTATCAGGTGATCCGCCGCAACGGTTCTGTCACGCCGTTCGATGCCAGCAAGATCAGTGTGGCTGTTACCAAAGCATTCCTCGCGGTTGAAGGCGGGCGCGCTGCAGCCTCGCGCCGTGTCCACGAAGCGGTTGAAGGCGTGACCCAGCAGGTGATGGGGGCTCTGACGCGGCGCGGCGAGGCAGGTCGCACATTCCATGTCGAGGAAATACAGGACCAGGTCGAACTCGCGCTGATGCGGGGCGAGCATCACAAAGTCGCACGTGCGTACGTGCTGTACCGCGAGGAGCGTGCCCGGCAGCGCGCGGCTGCAAAATCCGCCACGATCGCCGTCGCTGCAGGACCGTCACTCCATGTCAAGCGGGCCGACGGCACTCTTGTTGCGCTTGACGATGCGCGGCTGGCGCAGGTCGTCACCGAAGCGTGCAGTGGCCTGAGCGATGTCGAAGCCGCCCCAATCCTCGCCGAGACCCACCGCAACCTCTACGACGGCATCACCCCCGAGGAGTTGGTGCTTGCCCCGATCATGGCGGCGCGGACATTGATCGAGCAGGAACCAAACTACGCCTACGTCACCGCGCGTCTTCTGCTCGACAAGCTGCGATCCGAGGCGTTGAGCTTCGTCCACGGGCGGCCTGAGCAGGCAACCCAGTCCGACATGAGCGCACGCTATCCCGAGTACTTTCCGGCCTATGTCGCAACCGGCATCAAGGCCGAGCTGCTTGATCCCGAGCTGGGCCGCTTCGATCTCGCTCGCCTTGCCGCCGCCTTGAAACCAGAGCGCGACCTGCAGTTTCAATTCCTCGGCCTGCAGACGCTTTACGACCGCTACTTTCTGCAAACACGTGGCGTGCGTTTCGAGCTGCCGCAGGCGTTCTTCATGCGCGTGGCCATGGGTCTTGCCTTGCGGGAGATCGATCGGGAGGCGCGCGCTATCGAGTTCTATGATCTGATCTCCTCGTTCGATTTCATGTGCTCGACGCCGACGCTGTTCAATGCCGGCACAACACGGCCGCAGTTATCGTCTTGTTTCCTGACGACCGTTTCGGACGATCTCGACAGCATCTTCAAGTCCATCAAGGACAATGCCTTGCTGGCCAAGTATTCCGGCGGCCTTGGCAACGACTGGTCGCGCGTGCGCGGACTGGGTGCGCACATCAAGGGAACCAACGGCCAGAGCCAGGGCGTAGTGCCGTTCCTAAAGGTGGCGAATGACACGGCAATCGCCGTCAACCAGGGCGGCAAGCGCAAGGGTGCGGTCTGCGCTTACCTGGAAACGTGGCATATCGACATCGAAGAGTTTCTCGACTTGAGGAAGAACACCGGTGACGACCGCCGTCGCACGCATGACATGAACACGGCCAATTGGGTGCCGGACCTCTTCATGCAGCGCGTGGCCGAAGATGGCCAGTGGACGCTGTTCTCGCCGGATGAAACGCCGGACCTGCACGATCTCTATGGCAGGGGCTTCGCCGAACGCTACGCCGCCTACGAGCAAAAGGCCGAGCGCATGGAGATGAAGGTTGCCAAGCGTGTGCGCGCCGTGGACCTCTGGCGTCGCATGCTGACCATGCTGTTCGAGACCGGGCACCCGTGGGTCACTTTCAAGGACCCCTGCAATATCCGGTCGCCGCAGCAACACTGCGGGGTCATTCACTCATCCAACCTGTGCACAGAGATCACGCTCAACACCTCGGATGCCGAAGTGGCCGTCTGCAACCTCGGCTCCATCAATCTTGCCGCGCACGTGACAGACACCGGGTTGGACAAGGTGCGCCTCACGCGCACCGTGAACACGGCCATGCGCATGCTCGACAACGTGGTCGACATCAATTTCTACACGATCCCCGAAGCGCGGCGTTCGAATCTGCGGCATCGGCCGGTTGGTCTCGGCCTGATGGGATTCCAGGACGCCCTGCATGCTCTGCGCATCCCGTTCGGCTCGGCGGAAGCTGTCACGTTCGCCGATGCGAGCATGGAGGCCATCAGCTATTGTGCCATCTCGGCGTCGGTCGATCTTGCCGTCGAGCGCGGGCGGTACGCCTCCTTCGAAGGATCGCTGTGGAGCCGCGGCATCCTGCCCATCGACTCCATCAAGCTGCTCGAGGAGGCGCGCGGCGAGTACCTGCGGCTCGATGCATCGATGACGCTCGACTGGGACGTTCTGCGCCAGCGCGTGATGAAAAGCGGCATGCGCAATTCAAATGTCATGGCCATCGCGCCAACGGCGACGATCTCCAACATCGTGGGCGTGGCGCAGTCGATCGAGCCTGCATTCCGCAACCTTTACGTTAAAGCAAATATGTCGGGCGACTTCACGGTCGTGAACCCGTTCCTTGTCCACGATCTCAAGACGCGCGGGTTGTGGGACGAGGTGATGATATCGGATCTCAAGTATTTCGACGGTTCGCTCGGGCCCATCGATCGCGTACCGGAAGATCTGAAGGCGCTCTACGCGACGGCCTTCGAGATCGATGCTCATTGGCTCGTCGAGGCGGCGGCGCGCCGGCAGAAGTGGATCGATCAGGCTCAGTTGCTGAACCTGTACCTGGCGGCGCCCAACGGCCGCAAGCTCGATGCTCTCTATCGGCTGGCATGGGAGCGTGGGTTGAAGACGACATACTATCTGCGCACGCAGTCGGCCACGCACGTCGAGAAATCAACCCTCAAGGGCACCGACGGCAAGCTCAACGCAGTCTCGGTCACCGGCATGGTGTCGGCGCCACCGGAGAACGAGCAGCCGGCCGTACTGGCGTGCTCGATCGATGATCCGACCTGCGAAGCCTGCCAGTAAGTCGGCAACAGACATCCCGATACGGAGAACCATGACAATGCTCGACTGGTCCGAACCAGCAACGCCGGCACCGGCTCCTCGTAAACCCGTAGCGAAAGACCCTGCTCTTCCGACAGATGCGACCGGACTGGGTGAGATCGCCCGTGGCGCCGGCCGCGTATCCGTCGACGACAAGGCGATGATCAACTGCCGCGCCGATGTGAACCAGCTCCTCCCCCTCAAGTACACCTGGGCGTGGGAGAAATATCTCGCCGCCTGCAACAATCACTGGATGCCGACCGAGGTTTCCATGCAGGCTGACATTGCGCTTTGGAAGTCGCGCGAAGGTCTGACGGAGGACGAGCGGCGCGCCATCAAGCGCAACCTGGGATTCTTTGCTGCCTCGGAATCCCTGGTTGCCAACAATATCGTGCTGGCGATCTACCGCCATCTCACGAACCCCGAGTGCCGGCAGTACCTGCTTCGCCAGGCATTCGAAGAGGCGGTGCACACCCACACATTCCAGTACATCGTCGAAAGCCTCGGTCTCGACGAGGGCGAGCTTTTCAATATGTACCGCGAGGTGCCGTCGATCACCGACAAAGCGGCATGGGCTCTCAAGCACACCCGAAACCTCGATGATGCCGGGTTCAAGACGGGCACGCGGGAGGCCGACCAGGACTTCCTCCGTGATCTCGTGGCGTTCTACGTCGTGTTCGAGGGCATGTGGTTCTACACCGGCTTCGCGCAGATCCTGTCGCTGGGCCGGCGTAACAAGATGGTCGGGATTGCCGAACAGTATCAGTACATCCTGCGCGACGAGAGCATTCACCTGAACTTCGGCATCGATGTCATCAATCAGATCAAGGCCGAGAACCCCCACCTTTGGAACAAGCCGTTTCAGGACGAAGTCCGCGGGATGCTGCGCGATGCTGCCGAGCTGGAGGCCGCCTATGGGCGCGATACCATACCGAGGGGTTTTCTCGGCCTCAACGCGGCGCTATGCGAGACCTACATGCACTTCATTGCGAACCGCCGCTGCGGCCAGCTTGGCCTCGCGCCCGTTTTCAAGGAGACCGAAAACCCGTTCCCGTGGATGTCGGAAGCCATGGACCTGAAGAAGGAGAAGAACTTCTTCGAGACGCGCGTCATCGAGTACCAGAACGGCGGCGCGTTGAGCTGGGAGTGAAAGCTCCGAGCGTGTCCGGGTTGGTGCCGAAATTGAACGCGGGGCTGCTCGTTGTCCATTGCCTGG